>CAZYHW010000135.1:0-1664 GCA_964647405.1 uncultured Prevotellamassilia sp. | reverse complement strand
GATAGACTTTCGTTCGTTATGTCGTCCGGTCGTTTGGCTGCTTCGTTTCCGCCATCGCCGTGGCTATGGGGTACATTCGCCTTTTGCCTTCCGTCTCATTACGGAAGTCTTTTACGAGAAAGGCGAGTTCTATGCCTATGCCCCGTTGGCGGCAGCGCGGCAGGGCGCAGTGTGCGGGCAGAGCGAGCGTCTCGACCGGCTGATGTTGCGCGTGGTCAACGAGGTACGTCCCCGGCGGGTCGCCTTGTGGGGCGAGCGTGTGGGCATGACGCGCCGTTACGTGGAGGCCGGTTGCCGTACGGCTCAGGTGGAGGAGGTGGGGAACGGCCTGCTTCCGACCCGGAACTACGACTTCCTTTATGCCCGTCGGCCGGCCGACTGCTTGTCCTTGTTCGCAGAGTTCGCCGGTCAGGCTCCGGCGAGGGCTCTCTATGTGGTCGAGGGCATCCACCGCAGTCGGCGGGTTGCCGCCCAGTGGCGCGCTGTCACGCATCATCCCTGCGCCACCGTCACGTTCGACCTTTACGACGTTGGCCTGGCTTTCATTCATCCGAAGTTGAATCCTCAAAATTACATCGTAAATTTCTGATGTCACAACATCCCGACTCCTCGTCCCCCGACTATCGCCCCACCACCTTTCCCGGCGGAGAGAACGTCCGGAAGGACGATTCCCGTGTCGAAGCATACGGGACGATTGACGAACTGAACAGTTTCGTGGGATTGTTGGCCACCTCGGTAGGGGACGAGCAAATCCGTGCCGACTTGGCAGGCATCCAAGCGGAACTGTTCGACGTGGGCAGTCTCGTGGCGCTTCCCGCGGCTGCCGCCGCGCCTTGGGCGGATGAGGCTGCCGACCGCTGGCTGTGCGAGAGCCGCCGACTGCTCGCCTCCCTGCCCCCGATGAGGACTTTCGTGCTCCCGGCGGGCGACGAGGCCGCCTGCCGCGCCCACGTCTGTCGCACGGTGTGCCGCCGTGCCGAGCGCCGCGTGTGCGCCCTTCCCGCCACGCCTGCCCTGCTGGCCGCCCAAGGCTACCTGAACCGGCTGTCGAGTTATTTCTTCGCGTTGTCCCGGTATCTTAACCACCTTTCCGGCACGGGGGATGTGCCGGTACGCATGCGTCCCTTGGAATGACGGGTGCGGGCGTGCCGTCTGTGCCGCAGCTCTCCGGCGACTTGCAGGAACAAGTCGCCGTCTGGTTTTCACGGGTCGCCGTCCGGTTTCCACAAGTCGCCGGATGGTTTTCACAGATGGGGCGATAGTTTTCATAGGCTGCCGGAGCGTCCCGCTGTCGTGTTGACGGAGCGGGACGAACAAAGTCTTTCCCTTTCTAAATGGTAATCTTTGTTGCTCTGATATAAATTCCTGTCAGAACGTATGGCATGACCGGAAAAGTTGTATTTTTGCCGGAAATTTGAAAAACGGAATCAAAACATATCCTTTATTATGTACTGGACATTAGAGTTAGCTTCAAAATTGGAGGATGCTCCTTGGCCTGCTACCAAAGACGAGCTGATAGATTACGCCACCCGCTCGGGCGCTCCGCTGGAAGTCATCGAGAACTTGCAGGAACTGGAAGAGGAGGGCGAAATCTACGAAACGATTGAGGACGTATGGCCGGACTATCCGACGAAGGAAGACTTCCTCTTCAACGAGGACGAGTA
>CAZYHW010000134.1:0-1677 GCA_964647405.1 uncultured Prevotellamassilia sp. | reverse complement strand
CGCTAAACAAGTTCCTCCGAAATATCCGTTTACAAGCCTTTCAGAATAAGGCTGTTCGCCCTGTCCGCCACGCTTGTGTTGAGCGATGCAAGGTAGATGCGCGGGTTTTCTTCCGAATCGTCCCCCATTCCTCGTCAATGACTGGAAGCGGTATATTCTTGCTCTTGGCAACGCTCTCGCCCGGCAGTGCCTCGCGCAGTGCATGGTAAGCGGAATGTACGTACGAACTACACGTCTGGAAATTAGCCCATCATTGACGGGAAAACCGCTACCGGCAGGCTTTCCATCGTATCCCCCATACAGGGGACACACAGCATAATAAAAAACGCCACCGGAATCCGGACTGACATTTCCGAATCCCGGTGGCGAAGCACATTTAACCCTGTGACTCCCCGCAGGAAACTATTTCAATTGTTTACCGTCGGAGAAAGCGTCACCCACTTTCCCGCCGACGAGCAGGTATTCGTTATTGAACGGGTCGAAGACAATGGGCGCAACCTTGGCAACGTCCACCTTGCCTTCGTTGTTGAGCACACGCTCATCCACACTCACGTTGACAATTTCGCCACGCATGATGCAGGTGTCCGGGTTATAGTCCTTCAACTTGCATTCCAGGGCCACCGCCAACTCGTCAATGAGCGGGGCATCGACAAATTCCGACCGCGTGGCATGGAAACCTGCCCGGGCAAACTTGTCGGGCACGTTGTTGCCCGAGACGATGCCCACATAATCGCAGGGAACGACATGGGCGGCATCGGCCATGCTGATGGTGAACGCCTTGCGTTGCAGGATGTCCTTCACGGTCTTATGGCCGGCACTCAGGCAGAGGCTCACCTCGTTATGTTCGCTGATTCCGGCCCACGCGGCGTTCATCGCGTTGGGCGTGCCGTCGTCGCCATAGGCGGCAATGATGAATACGGGCTGAGGATAGCTCAGCGGCTTCGCACCAAAATTCTTTCTCATATCTTTATTCGTTTAACCATTCTTTTATATCGTCGTCTGACGCACGATTCAAGAGTTTCCCTTCTTTCCAAAGCAGGGCGGGGTAAGCCGTCCGCAGTTCTTCTTCGGCTTTCGCGAGGCCGCTTCCGCCCGATGTGGCGAAGGGCACGACCGCCTTCCCCGCGAGGTCGCAACTATCCAGGAACGTGTTGATAATCCTCGGTGCCACGCCCCACCAGATGGGGAAGCCGACAAACACCACGTCGTAGCCCGACACATCGGGCAATTCTCCCGCAATGGCGGGTCGCGCAGCAACGTCTTTCATCTCCACCGAACTTCGGGAATCCCCGTCGTGCCAGTCCAGGTCGGCCGCCGTATAGGCCTCTGCCGGCCGGATTTCATACAAGTCGCCACCCGTGACATCGGCCAACCGTCGGGCAGCCTGTTCCGTCGTCCCCGTGGCCGAGAAATAGGCCACCAGGACTTTCCCGTCGCCTACGGCGGGTGCTTTTTTCTGTGCGCAGGCCGCGAAGCCCAAAGTGGCGACGGCGGCCAAGAGGAAAGCAATCTTTTTCATCTCCTTTACTATTTTGTCAACCAAATACATGTTCCGCTTAATCTTTACAGCAAAGATAAGGAGACCATGCGGCATAGGAATTACCCTGATTACGGTTTTTTCTGCAAATATCTCCGGCCGCGTCCGTCCCGTTCCCGATGGAGAGACCGGCAGCCCGC
>CAZYHW010000133.1:0-1726 GCA_964647405.1 uncultured Prevotellamassilia sp. | reverse complement strand
ACGGAGACGCACCGGCGCGTGCGCACTTTTTCGCGCACAGGTTTTCCCATCAAAGTGAAAAAACGTAATTTTGCAAACATATTGAAATATCGCCGGAGCGACTGTACAGGCCATCATACTGGTAGGAAGAGCCATGGAAATGATTATCAACCCGAAATACAAGGGTTTGCGCGACTTCTTGGAACACATTGACGAACACTTCGCCCACGGGCGTGAGATACACCGCGGCCGCAATGTGCTGCGGGTGGTGGATACTCCCGAATTCCCGGTCAATGTGAAACGCTACGGCATCCCGGCCTTGCCCAACCGGTTCATCTACACTTTCCTGCGCCCGTCGAAAGGCCGCCGTGCCTATTACAACCCGCTCAAACTGCGCGAACGGGGCATCGAAAGCCCCGAACCGATTGCCTACGTCGCCTTCAAGCGTTTCGGCCTCATCTCCACGACCTATTTTGTCAGCCGCCAGTGCCCCTACCGTCGGAAGTTCTATGAATTCGGCGACGCCGACCCCGAAGCATCCGCCGACATCATCCGCGCCTTCGCCCGCTTCATGGCTCGGGTACACATCGAGGGCATCCTCCACCGCGACCTGTCGCCGGGAAATATCCTTTTCGACCAGGTCAACGGCACATGGCGCTTCTCGCTCGTCGACACCAACCGGATGCATTTCGGACCGGTCAGCGTGGCCCAAGGATGCGCCAACTTCGCCCGGCTTTGGGGACAGAAGGGATTCTTCGACATCCTGGCGCGTGAGTATGCGGCTTGCCGGCAGGCCGACCCCGAGCACTGCCGGAAGCTCATCTTCAATGCCCGTGAGCGTTTCTGGAAGCACTATGCCCGCCGCCACGACGTAGGCTACGACTTGGAATTCTGACCTCCTCAGGCACGCATCCATGCATCTCGTCAAAATCGTCATCCCCCTCTATCGCGAACAGCTCACGCCCGCCGAGGAGGCTTCACTGCGACAGACCGGCCGCGTATTGGCGCGCTATCCCATCGAAGCCGTCATACCGGAGGGGATGAATCTTCCGTCCGTCGTGAAACAGCTTGGCTTTTCCGTCCGGCGCGTCAGCGACGAGTGGCTCGGCTCACGGAACGGGATTGCGGGATACAACCGGATGATGCTCTCGCGTGAGTTCTACGAGTACTATGCCGACACGACCTATATCCTCGTGTGCCACCCGGACGCATGGGTGTTCCGCGACGAGCTGGCCGACTGGTGCCGACGGGGTTACGACTGCGTGGCCGCGCCGTGGGTTCGCCGTCCGGTTTACGACCTGCCGCTCGTGCGGCAATACCTGGAAGCCCTCGCTTGGTGGCGCAAGCGGCAGGGGCGGTTCTGTCGGCAGCAACTCTATGGCCGTGTGGGCAACGGCGGCCTCTCGCTCCGCCGTGTCGAGGCGTTTGTCGAGGCATGCGAACGCCACGCCGGACGAGCCGCCCTGTATCTCAGCCGACAAGGCCACGAATGGAACGAAGACGTATTCTTCGCCATTGAGTGCCAAACATTTAACGTCCCCTCCCTATCGGAAGCCATCCGCTTCGCGTTCGACCGGCATCCGGCCTATTGTTACTGCTTGACGGGTCGGCAGCTGCCATTCGGCTGCCACGGATGGAGCAAGCCGCGCATGTTCCGCTTCTGGCGGCACATCATTCCTCTGCCCGCCAAGGCGTAAGCCGTCATTCCCTTTTCCAAAACAGCGGGATGGCAACAAGCCTCATCCCC
>CAZYHW010000132.1:0-1774 GCA_964647405.1 uncultured Prevotellamassilia sp. | reverse complement strand
GTACCCAGACCCGGGGTCGAACCGGGATGGGTTTCCCCACTGGTGTTTGAGACCAGCGCGTCTACCGATTCCGCCATCTGGGCATATCTCTTTTTCAAGAAATCGGTGCAAAGGTAATGCTTTTCATCATTGGAGCAAAGCATTATGGCGGAAAAACTGAAAATTTGATTCTTTTATCGTTCTGCGTGTGAGCCGGAATGGTTTATTCGCTATCTTCGTGATATAAAATCCAAATGCTTTTTTCCTATGGAAGGTCGGAATAATTTTTGCCTTATCTTGGCCGGGGGACTCGGCCGACGCCTTTGGCCGTGCAGTGTTAAGCAGAAGCCCAAACAGTTCCTCGATTTCTTCGGGAGCGGACGCACCCTGCTTCAACAGACTTATGACCGATTTGCAGCGTTTCTCCCGGAGGACAATATATTCATCTCTACGTTTTCCGGGTATCGGGATTGGGTGAAAGAGCAATTACCGGACGTGCCGGACGAGCGGATACTGGCCGAACCCGTCCAGCTTTCTACCGCGCCGGCCGTGGCATGGGCGGCCTGCCACATAGCCCATCTTAATCCGGATGCCAACATGATTGTCACGCCTACGGACCAACAAATCATACATGAGGAACGTTTCATTCGGGACATAGAGAGGGGATTCGAGTTTGTGGGAAAGACTGACGGCATCCTGGCCTTGGGAGTTCCGGCGACCACCGCCAACACGGGCTATGGCTACATCCAGATGGGCGAGGAGCACGAGCACATCGGTTATGCGCACGTCAAGGCATTCTCGGAGAAGCCCGACGAACAATTCGCGCAGATGTTCGTGGACAGCAAAGAGTTCCTGTGGAACACGGGGTTGTTCCTTTGGAACCTGAAAACGTTCCTGCCGCGCATCAGTCTGTTTTCCGCACCGGCCACGCAGTTGCTCGAAATGATGAAAGCCCCTGATTTCGGTCCCGAGCAGGAGGCCTTCTGGCTCGAACGCTTCTACCCGTCCGCAACCTATCTCTCGCTCGACCTTTGCATCCTTGAACGTTGTTCGAATGTCTATGTGCAGAAATGTGATTTCGGATGGGCGGACATCGGGTGCTGGCCCGAATTGCACGCCACGGAGTCCAAGGATTGCGACGGGAATGCCATCGTCAATCATTCCAAGGTTCTGTGTACGGGAAGCAGCAACAACCTGATTTACATCCCTGACGACATGGTTGCCGTCGTGCAGGGACTTGACGGCTACCTGGTCGCTCAGCAGGGAAAGGTTCTCGTCATTTGCAAGAACGACGACCCGGCTCGCGTCCGGCACATGATGAACGAGGCTCAGTTAAAGCTGGGTGACAATTATGTATAGGCAGTCGCCCTGCAAGCCGAGTACGTAAGTAATCTTTCCTGAGAAAGACAAACTGCAAGTAAAGTACATCCCAGAATCCAGATTGATTTAACCTCACAATATCAGAGCAGTTATAAAGTTTTAATCAGAAGAAGCTAAATTCGCGAACAACAAGGCATCCCATAAATACCCCCGGATAAGTCATGGAACGCATAAGGCTGTCGGAAAACGAAAAGAGCATACTGCGCGAACTGCGGCGCGGGAACGACAACGTGCCCGTCGGGATGGACAATTTCAGCTATTTCGATGCCGTGGTGTCCCTGACCGGGAAACGCCTCATCCACTCAAAGACCAACCATGAGGAGGTCATCGACATCCGGCTCACCGCCAAGGGACACGCCTACATGGTCACGAACCCCCACCTGCTTAACCCCGTCGACTGGTCAAAGGTAGCGGC
>CAZYHW010000131.1:0-1899 GCA_964647405.1 uncultured Prevotellamassilia sp. | reverse complement strand
TGTCCTCCCAGCCGTCGGGCAGGGTGAACTCGCGGCGGTAGGAGCCGACGGGGTTGGCTCCCATGCCGGCATTGGCGTAGTTAGGACGGATGTCGATGTACGGCGGGTTGTCGTAGAAGGGGTAGCCGATGTTCACGTAGACGGGCTCGTCATATCCCTTCATCTCCCAGCAGGAGGGGACGGTGATGGTGTCGTAACCGGAAGCCTCGGACACGTCGGCATTGTCGCCATAGAACTCCTCCATAGGCCGTTGCGACGGCTCGGGGACATACTTGAAATACCACACGCCGTTCAGGTCGAGCATGTCGGCCTGCGTGGCCGTCAGCCAAGGCTGCCCGAAGCGTGCGTCGGCCTTCATCGCCTCCGTCGAGCCGTAAGGCATGTACGTGGCCACCGGGTCTTCCTTGTTGACAGCAAAGACCGTCTCGTCTTCCCAGTAATGGGGTTGATAGCCCCAGGCGGGCACGAGGGTGAAATAGGTGTCCGCCTCCGTGTTGTCGGCGGTCAGGACGGCATAGCCGCCGCTGGACTTCAAATAAAGCGTCGAGTCGTTCTTCGTGACGTGCAGCTGGTAAACGCCGGGCTGCCCCTCCACTTCCTCGAAGATGACTTGCTGGTTGCCATTGGAGGAGTCGCCGGTGTATTGCAGGATGGTGGCTCCCCTGCCCTGCTGGATGGCGAAGTCCAAGGCCAGCCCGGAATAGACGTTGAGGAGCTGGAAACCGCTGGCCGCCGTCAGGAAACGCCACCTCTGGCTCTGGTCGGCAGTGTCCAGCGCGACGATGTGGACGGGGTCGTCGGTGGCGGTGCTCCCCGCCACGCTCAGCGCGGTCTGCGCGCCGGCGGCCGTCACGGGCACGACGTGGAACGTCAGGTTCGCGCACGGCGGCACCACGGCCTCCACGCCGGAGAGTTCGGAGAGGCTGAAACAGGTGGCCTCGTCCGACAGGTCGGTGGTCAGTTGCAGGCTGCCGTCGTCCGCGACGGCCACGGCCTGGCTCTTCTTGGCGTAGTTCAAAAGCTGGTAGACACCTTCCTCGCCCTCGACGGCGCGTATCGTGAACAGCTGGCCGGTCGAGGCGGTCATGTCGGCCAGGAAGAGGCGGCCGGAGGCGTTGCCGGAGCGCGACATGTCGGCGGCCTGTCCCGCAGCACTGTTGTAGAGTACCCAGACGGACTCTTCCTGGTTGAGGGAAAGCAGCGTCCACTGCTGGCCTGCGCTACCGGCATCTTCGGCAGCCACGGAGAGATAGGGGCTTGCGCCTTGGAGATCCGCAGTGACGCAAGTACCCTTGCTGATGCTCTTGATGGAACAGGTGGCTCCGGCGGCCAACTGCGCCATCGCTCCCACGGGGAAAAGGGACAGCAAGCACACGGCGAACAGAGGGAAGCCGGTTTTTAACAGAAAGGCTCTTCTCATAGCTAACACGTTGTTTATGGTTAATGATTCAGGGATTCCTGTTTGCAGGGCAC
Source organism: uncultured Prevotellamassilia sp. (assembly GCA_964647405.1). GTDB lineage: Bacteria > Bacteroidota > Bacteroidia > Bacteroidales > Bacteroidaceae > Alloprevotella. The sequence goes on along the minus strand of CAZYHW010000131.1, from coordinate 426 downwards.
CAAGCTCCTAATTTATGGTGGCTTAGGGCGGTAGCAAATATACACATTTTTTGGAAACGGAGGCTGCGTCCGCCTGTAAAGATGCAATATTTTGAAAACTTTACTGCTCTCCCGTCCCAAGCCTCCCCCGTGGGTGCGCGGACAGCAGTAACCGTATTCCTGCGGGAAAGCCTGCCGGTGCGCGCCCATTGCCGTCCATGTCCGGGCGGCAGGTTGGCCGGAAGCCTCCTCCCGCCCGGTGCGGTTCTGCCCACCCACGTCCGCCGGAGGAGGCAGTACAGGCAGGGGAATACGGGTCGGCGACCCGTCGCGACGGGCGGGGCATCCGGTGCGACAGGCGGGGCATCCGGTGCGACAGGTCGGCGACCCGTATCGGCCGCAGACGGACTGGTGCGGACGGGCATATCTGTGCTCCGGAGGATGGTG
>CAZYHW010000130.1:0-1923 GCA_964647405.1 uncultured Prevotellamassilia sp. | reverse complement strand
TTTATTACCTAATCCGGAAAGCCGGACGGGATTCAGGAACCGGCTAACAGTACCCATCGGGAGTAAGCACAGTTTGCTACGACCGCTCCACGGGACACATCATCACAGCACGCAGGAGATGTTCTCCCCTGTCCAAAAGGCGCGGGAGCGGAACATCTTTCGCCGGACTGGCGAGCAGTCCGGCGAAAAACGGTCAACGGTTTCTCAATTCGTCGAGCTGCTGGGCCATCTGGCGCACCACGTCGGGATACTGGCCGCTGACATCGGTGCGCTCGCCTTGTTCCCGGCTGATGTCATAGAGCTGCGGTGTCTGGGAGTAGCCCGATTCTATCCCGGTCAGCTCCAAGTAAGCCGCCCCACGGCTTGGCTCAATATATTTCCACCGTTTATTGCGAAGAGAAAGGGCGCGGTTGGCGGCCATTTCTACCACGAAAGGACACGGTTCGTCGCTTTCCCCGAGCCATGTGGCGAGCTGGTCGCGGCTGTCGGGCGCTCCGCCGAGAGGAATCTCCGCACCGACAAGGCGGGCAAGCGAGGCGATGTCGTCAATATGGGAGACGAGCGCGTCACTGACCTTTCCCGCCGGGACGCGAGCAGGCCACCTGACAATGAACGGGACAGCCGTGCCCGCCTCGAAAGCACTGTACTTACCGCCTCGCCAGGGGCCGGAAGGATTGTGCCCGCCCGCCAGTTCCACGGCCTGATCCTGATAGCCGTCATCGAGCACCGGGCCGTTGTCGCTGGTGATGATGAGGAGCGTGTTCTCCGAAAGACCCAAGCGGTCGAGTTCGTCGCAGATGAGACCGACGGTGTAGTCGAATTGGAGTATGGCCTCGCCACGCAGTCCCATGGGACTCAACCCGCGGAAACGCTCATGGGGATAGCGGGGAACGTGAATGTCGTTCGTACAGAGGTACATGAAGAACGGGGTGTCGCGTTCCTGGCGGATGAAGCGGATGGCACTCGCAGCGATGGAGTCCGCGATGTCCTCGTCGCGCCAGAGGGCGGTGCCGCCTCCCTTCATGTAGCCAATCCTCCCGATACCGTTCACGATACTCTGGTTGTGTCCGTGGCTGGATTTAAGTTTCGTCAGGAGTTCCGGGTTGTCCACACCCGTGGGCTCGCCGGGGAAGTTCGCGGAATAGCTCACGTAGATGGGCGCGGTGGGGTCGTAATCCTTCACCTTGCCGTCCTCGATGAACACGCACGGCACCCTGTCGGCCGTCGCGGCCATGACGCAGTAGTGGTCGAAACCTATGTCCCTCGGGTCGACGTCGAGCGTACCGTTCCAGTCCTGCTCGCCGGTCGTCGAGCCGAGGCCGAGATGCCACTTCCCGATGGCGGCCGTCGCGTAGCCCCGGCTTTTGAACATGTCGGCAATCGTGTACTGCTCCGGGGCTATAATCATTCCCGCGTCGCCCGTGGCGATGTTCGTGTTGGGACGGCGGAAGCAGTATTCGCCCGTCAGGAGGGAGAAGCGCGACGGCGTGCTCGTCGAGGCGACGGCGTGGGCATCGGTGAAACGGACACCCTCCGCCGCGACGCGGTCGACACGGGGCGTAGCGACGCGCGTGGCACCATAGCAGGACAGGTCGCCGTAGCCGAGGTCGTCGGCCACGAGCAGAATCACGTTGGGAAGCTCACCCACGGGCTGCCCCATGGAAGCAAGGGCGGCCATGCAGCCTGCGGAAAGGAGGAAAGTTTTTTTCATAGTCTTGGCGTTGTTACTTCTGTTATTGGGGATTACGACTAATTCCGGAATCAATCAATATGGGGCAAATATACGAAAAGCGCATCACTATGCCCATCCTGCCGCATATTTCCTTTTGTCTCCCTCATTTCCCCTCCCGTTTTTACAAAAAGCCGTGCCGGACAGGGTTCTGCCCATCACCGCACGGGCGAAGCGGAAATCCCGTCACCGGA
>CAZYHW010000129.1:0-2013 GCA_964647405.1 uncultured Prevotellamassilia sp. | reverse complement strand
GGGGGTAAAAGGAAACCCGGCTCATCCTTTCGGTAGGAGGATGAGCCGGGTGATGGTTCGTGTCGGGGACTTCGTGTGTGCTTAGAAGCGGTAGCGATGGTCGACGATGTCGCCCTTTCGCATCAGGTCGGCGGACAGCTGGTTGGCCATGATACGGAAATTCAGCTGTGCGTCGTTCTGTTCCTCTTTCTCCTGGTCGAACTTTTCGTCCTTGGCTTTCTTCTCGTTCACCTGGAAGAAGTAAACGCCGCCGTTGCCCTTCACGCTACCCGAGAACTGTCCTTTCTCCATGGAAGCGGCTTTCCCGGCAATGGCCTGCTCGGCCGAGCTGGCGGCATTGACGTAGGGCGGGGTGGCAAAGGTGGTCGACGACACTTTCTCCTCGACCGCGCCTTCCAGTTTCTTGGCCTCGTCGAGGCTCTTCACGTTCTGGGCTTTGCTCATGATGAGCTCGGCTTTCTTGTCGTTGAGCACGAGTTGTTGGAGATACTCCTTGACATCGGCATCGTCCCAGGGACGGAATCCCTCCTCGTGCACGCCGGTCACGGCCACGACGAGCAGGTGGTCCTTGTTCGTACCGCACTCGTAGAGTTCGGACAAGTCGCCCTCTTCGGCTTCGTCGAAGATCCACCGCATGGCCTCTTTCGTGCCGCCCACGCCGCCGATGTAGTGGTCGCTGGTGGTCACGTCTTTGAGTTCACGCACGTTGTATCCGTTCTTGGCGGCGTTCTTCTCTATGTCGGCCAAGGTCTTGTTCTTCCCAAGGAATACGTTGAGCTTGTTGAGGGCGGCCTGATAAGTGGCGTTGGAGAACTGCACGGGGCATTTAATTACGGCCACGTTGTACTTCGTCGTCATGGCCCTGCGGTCGAGTATCTGGATGATGAGGTGGCCTTGCGTCAGTTGCACGTTGGCCAGTTGGCCCTTGCCGGTGGTGTTGAGTGCTTTGAGATACTTGGCACCGTCTATGTCGATGATGCTTCCTTCATACTGGCGGGAGGTCATCCATGTGCTGTCGCTCGTCTGGCCATAGATCTTGGCAATGTCGGCGAAGGATGCGCCGCCCTGGATGGCATCGTAGATGCTGTCGGCGCGCGTGGCGGCCTCGTCCATGCTCCGTCCCGTCACCTGTATCATACGATAGAGGATGGAGTCGGGGGCTTGGAGCTTGTCATAGACGTAGATGGCGTTCATGGTGTTGTCCCCGGCGTTGTAGTAGGGGGCTTTGCTGCTGCCCGCCTCCATGGAGTCAAGGCGAGTGCGGATGTCCGTGGGGAAGGCGCTGCGCGAGAGGGGCACATCGGCATAAGGCACGGAGGACTTGGCCGAATTGACTACTGCGAGCGGGGCTTCCGTGGCTTGCAGGCGTTCGAACGCCTCGTTCACTTTCTCGGTCAGGTCGGCGCGGTCTTGTTCGCTGGCCGTCACCGTCACGTCGATGTACTTGATGTCGCGGGTCTCGATGTCCTGCCGGAACTGTTCCTTCTCCTCCTTGTACTTGCTTTGCAGCTCCTTGTCCGTCACCGTCACGTCCTTGTCATTGACGGAGGCGTAGGGGACAACCACAACGTCGAGGTCGGCCTGCGCAGTGCGGGCATCGAATGCCATCTTGGCCGTGATGGGGTTGCCGATGAACGAGTTGGAAATGATGGCTTGGAACTTTTCGAGCAGCAACTGCCTGCGGAGTTCCTTTTCCGTGTATTGCCATATACGGTAGAGTATGGTGTACTGTTCGAGGTACTCGGCAGGAATTTGCATGCCCCCCGTCCGTATCTGCTCATACTGTTTCAGGAAGTCTTGAAGCCCCTGCACGTCGAAGAGGCCGGTCTGCTCGTTGATGAAGGGCGTTTGCCGGAGCAGTGCGTGGGTACCTTTGCGGAGCACGTCCTGCACTTCGGCATCGGTGACGGTGAGCCCGGCTTTCTCGGCCTCGTTCTCAATCAGTTTGTAGCTGACGAAGTTGTTCCAGACCTGGTCCCTGATTTGCGTCATTTCCGCATCGGTCAGGCTGTT
>CAZYHW010000128.1:0-2097 GCA_964647405.1 uncultured Prevotellamassilia sp. | reverse complement strand
GACTGAAAATGAGGATGGGCGGCGGGGATGACTTTCGGGCGCATGTGTTAACTTTGCGGGCATGAACAAGTTCAACCTCATATCCGACTACGCGCCCACGGGCGACCAGCCGGAGGCCATCCGGCAGCTGACGGAGGGCGTGCTGGCGGGCACGGCGGCGCAGACGCTGCTCGGCGTCACGGGGTCGGGCAAGACGTTCACCATCGCCAACGTCATCGCCAACGTGAACAAGCCGACCCTCGTGCTGAGCCATAACAAGACGCTGGCCGCGCAGCTCTACGGTGAGTTCAAGAACTTCTTCCCGCAGAACGCGGTCGAATATTACGTCTCCTACTACGACTATTACCAGCCGGAGGCCTACATCGCCTCGACCGACACGTACATCGAGAAAGACCTGGCCATCAACGAGGAAATCGACAAGTTGCGCCTGGCCGCCACGTCGGCACTCCTGTCGGGGCGCAAGGACGTGGTGGTCGTCTCGTCGGTGTCGTGCATCTACGGCATGGGCAACCCGGGCGCGTTCTACGAGAACGTCATCGAGCTGAAATGCGGCCGCGTGCTCGACCGCAACGCATTCCTGCGCCGCCTCGTCGACAGCCTCTACTCGCGCAACGACGTCGCGCCGCGCTCCGGCGACTTCCGCGTCAAGGGCGACACGGTCGAGGTCTACCTGGCCTATGCCGACGAAATCCTGCGCGTCTCGTTCTGGGGCGACGAGGTGGACACCATCGAGGAGGTGGACGCGCTGAGCGGCACGCGCCTCGCCTCGTTCGACGAGTACAAGATATATCCCGCCAACCTCTTCCTGACCTCAAAGGACACCCAGATGATGGCCATACGGCAGATTGAGGACGACCTGGCGCGGCAGGAGGAGTACTTCGAGAGCATCGGCAAGCAGCTCGAAGCCCGCCGCCTCCACGAGCGCGTCAACTACGACATGGAGATGATACGCGAGCTGGGTCATTGCAGCGGCATCGAGAACTATTCGCGCTATTTCGACGGACGGCAGCCCGGCGAGCGTCCCTACTGCCTGCTCGACTTCTTCCCCGACGACTTCCTGATGGTCATCGACGAGAGCCACGTCAGCGTGCCGCAGATAAGCGCCATGTACGGCGGCGACCGCTCGCGCAAGGAAGCCCTCGTCGAGTACGGCTTCCGCCTGCCCGCCGCCCTCGACAACCGGCCCTTGAAGTTCGAGGAGTTCCAGCAGCTGGCGCGCCAGGTCATCTACGTCAGTGCCACGCCCGCCGACTACGAGCTCCGGCAGAGCGGCGGGGTCGTGGTGGAGCAGGTGATACGTCCCACGGGGCTGCTCGACCCCGTCATCGAGGTGCGGCCCAGCCTGCACCAGATAGACGACCTCATGGAGGAGATACGCACGCGCATCGAGCGGGGCGAACGCACCCTCGTCACGACCCTCACCAAGCGCATGGCGGAGGAACTGACCGACTACCTCGTCGACAAGGGTGTCAGCACGAGCTACATACACAGCGATGTCGACACCCTCGACCGCGTGCGCATCATGGAGGACCTGCGCGCCGGTGTCTACGACGTGCTCGTCGGCGTGAACCTCCTGCGCGAGGGGCTCGACCTGCCCGAAGTGTCGCTCGTGGCCATCCTCGATGCCGACAAGGAGGGATTCCTCCGCTCCCACCGTTCGCTCACGCAGACGGCCGGCCGCGCCGCGCGCAACGTCAACGGCCGCGTCATCATGTATGCCGACAACGTCACGGAGTCGATGCGCATGACTATCGACGAGACCAACCGCCGCCGCGAGAAGCAGCTGCGATATAACGAGGAGCACGGCATCACGCCGCAGCAGATACGCAAGTCGCTCGGCAGCAACGCCCTCGTGCAGACGGCCAAGGCGGCAGCGGCCGAGGGCACCGCGTCGAAGGGCAAGGCCTACGCGACGGAGACGGCCGGAAGCCTGTCCGCCGTGGCCGACCCCGTGCTCGACTACATGACGCGCCCGCAGCTCGAAAAGGCCATCAGCCGCACCCGCCGCCTGATGCAGGAGGCCGCCAAGAAGCTCGACTTCGTGCAGGCGGCGCAGTTCCGCGACGAGATGCTGCGCCTCGAAAAACTGCTTTCCGA
>CAZYHW010000127.1:0-2162 GCA_964647405.1 uncultured Prevotellamassilia sp. | reverse complement strand
AAGTGGTCGGAAAGGCTACCCGATAGTTATTGATAGCCGCCACCGGGGCGGGTCAGCGCAACTCGTCGGCGCGGATGCCGAGGGCATTCATGAGCGAGTAGCCGAGGAGTTCCTGCGCGAAGCCGGTGCCGGGCTGCGGCTCCATGGCCAGCAGGGTCACGTCCTTGCCGTGGTCGGCGGAGAGGACGCGGCGGACGCGCTGGCCGTAGGTTTCCATGTCGGGCACGAGGACAAGCCGCCGCACGGCGGGCGCGGCGAGCAGCGTTTCGAGCGACTGCACGTAGAAGTCGGCGGGGGACACGATGTCCTCGACGGCACAGGCAAAGAGTGAGAACTCGCCCAGGTTGTCACGGAACGCCTGGCCGTCCAGTTCGTCGGCGAAGCGCGAGGGGACGAAATGCGCGAATGCCTGGCGCGCCTTGTCGTGGAGGAAGACGGCCTGCACGGCGTTGTCGCCCGGACGGAGGCCGCCGTCGAGCACGGCGCAGTCGAGCCAGCGGGCGAGGTCGGCCGGCGGGATGCGCCGTTCAATCATGCGCTCGAAGTTCACAATCAGGTCGAAAGCCACGCGGTCCATGTAGTCCGCGTCGGCCAGCACGACGGTCTCGCTCCACGCCGCCTGTCCCGCCTTTTCCATTACTCTCTCCATAGTTTTACTGCTCCTTTCGTCCACATGCCCCGCATGTTCGTATAAGACACGATGGCCAGCGGCTGACCCGCCTCGCCGGGAGCTATCTCGCCCGTGTCGTACTGCACCCGTATGCCGTCGGCCACGAGGCCGGGGCCGCCCTGCGGGAGGGGCAGCGACGTGCGGCCATACTTCCCGTCGATTGCCAGGCGGTCGCGCAGGGCATCGAAGCCCACCACGCCGAAGAAGTCCTGCAACCCGTCGGCCACGAGGGCACTGAACGCGGGGAGCTGCTTGGGCAGGATGATGTCGTCCCACGTCAGGCGGTGGCCGTCGCTCTTGCGGAACGTGGCGTAGGCGCGCCGCTGCCGTGGACCGGCCTCGCCGGCGTAGTCGTAAGCCTCGGCCACGAAGGTGATGAAGCCGCCCGTCTCATAGACCCGCCTCACCGCGAAGTCGAAAGCGTAGTTGAAGCGGTGGGACTCCGCATCGCGGCGCGTACTGCGCACCTTCTGCCCGATTTCCTCCTTGCTCCGTTCCATGTAGGCCTCGGCCATGCGGTCGGCCAGCTCGTCGTCGGTGGCCGGCGTGCCCACATCCGACAGCCCCTCCGCCCCCGCGAGTTGTCCGAAAGCCCACTCCCTCACCGCGCCGTAGAGCGTGTCGCCCCGCGAGGCCGGGAGTTGCAGGTCGAGGGTGAACTCGACGGCGTTGTTCTTCTTCGCCTTGCCGCTCTCGTGCCTCACGGTGGAGGCCAGCGCGACGGTGTCGGCCACGGCGGCCGGGGCGGAGGACGCGCCCGCGAGCAGGAGGACGGCGGGCAGGATATGTTTCAGGAGGTTCATGCGGAGACTGATGGCTGTGTCTGTCTGTTACGGCCTGCAAAGATAGGCATTCCGCACGAACTGGCCGCCGCACCGGGCGATATGTCCCCGTGCCGGGCGGGGACAGCCGCTTTTTTTCGTAGCTTTGCCGCATGACCCCTATCCTACCCTGCCGAAGATGAAGAATTTCGCCGCCATCGACTTTGAAACGGCCAACCGCTGCCCCAGCAGTATATGCAGCATCGGCGTGGTCACCGTCCGCGACGGAGAGATTGCCGACCGCGTTTACCGGTTCGTCCGCCCGTTTCCCGAGCATTACGACCCCATCAACACAAGTATCCACGGCCTCGGCCCCGACGACACCCGCACGGCACCGACCTTCCCGGAGGTGTGGAGCGACATAGCTCCCCGGATAGAGGGGCTGACGCTCGTGGCGCACAACAGCGTCTTCGACGAAACGTGCCTGAAAGCTGCCTTCGCCGCCCACGGGATGGACTATCCCGGCTACGTGTTCCGCTGCACGTGCCGGGCTTCGCGCCGCGTCTTCGGCCGGTCGCTGCCCAACCACAAGCTCGACACGGTGGCCGCCCGCTGCGGCTTCGACCTCCGAAACCACCATCACGCCCTCGCCGATGCCCTGGCCTGCGCGCACATCGCCCTGCGCATCCTCCCCGACCTCCCCTGAACGCGCCGCGGGGCGACGGTAGGAA
>CAZYHW010000126.1:0-2203 GCA_964647405.1 uncultured Prevotellamassilia sp. | reverse complement strand
AGGCAGGTCGGCTTTCTCCCCTTTGTACGGTCACAAAAAAGGCCATGCCGTTCCGGCACAGCCACTCGCCTTGCACGACGGAGTTTCAGCGTCCCCACAACCGCCGCCACTCCCGTTTGAGCCTTCGCAAGGCCTTGGCCCGGAAACTGTTCGTGCGCCGGTAATAGCGGGCTATGGCGGCACGCGCCTCTTGGTTCTCCACGATGGGCAGGTGCTCTACGGGCAAACGCTCCGGCCAGAGGCGGGACAGGTAGATGGGCACATCGCCGCAGTGCGTCCCGCTGCCGTCGAACCCCGTGTTCTGCACGAGGGAACGCCCGGCGCACACCGAGAGCATGCTCCGCAGGAACAGCGTGGCGTTCCAGCGGATGGCCCATGAGTTGTTCTCCCCGTTGACCTGCCGGCGGAGCATCCGTGTGAAGCCATAAGCACCGTCGAAGTCGAAGCGGCGGGTCAGGCGGCGCGCTTCGAGCTGCCGGAGCAGGGATGCGCCGTCCGGTTCGAAGAGCCGCCAGGCACGCTCCCACGTGCCCCAGCCCCACGAACCGATCCAGCTGACCAGAAAGGTCGGGGGGAGCGACGGGTCGCCGGTGAAGTCGCAGGCGTAGACGTGTCCCACCCGCTCGTCGTCGCGGTACGTGTCGAGGGCATCGTTCATGAAGTCAAGGAAATAGGGAGCGACGACAAGGTCGTCCTCCAACACGATGACGCGCCCGTACTCGGCGGTTCGCGTCGTCACGCCGTCGATGATGTTGGCCGCCAGCCCCCAGTTGCGTTCACGCTCGACGAGGGTCACGCTCGCAAAGCCGTCCACGCCGCGCACATAACGCCGCACCTCGTCGACAGCCGCCCGGTCGGCATCGCCGCGTGCGCCGTCGGCATAGATATAAAGCGGACTACGGGCGGCCAAGGCGTTGCCGCGGAGCGATTCGACGCAGCGGCGCGTGTGCTCCGGGCGGTTATACACGAACAGGAGCACCGGGGCAAGGTTCAGTTCCTCCATCCTCTCTTCATACTAAGGGTTGACAAACGGTCGGCAATACGCTGGAGCAGACCATAAGGCCGCGCGCCCGTGCGCCTCTTCTCTTCGAGGGCGTGGGCGAGGGAGAGCATGGGACAACGGAAGAAGAGCTCGTCGAGCACGGCCTGCTGCTTCCCGACAAGAGCGGCATAATAGTCTGCATCGGCCTCGCAGCGGCGCACGAGAGCCAGCACGTCGTCCATCGTCCGGACATCGCACTCGGGAATGATTAGCTCGTGGTGCGTCACCTCGCGACTGTCCATAATGGCCAGCGTGCCGCACGAGACCGCCTCGGCTACGGAGTTGCCCCGGATGGGGCGGCCGCCCATCTTGACGAAGTACTTGGCATCGTAGAGAGCCTCCAAGTTGTCACGGATGAGCTGTTGGTGGAGCCGGATGCGCTGCCCGGCCTCTTCGAGGGGGCGGAAGTGGTCGGGCACACGGGTGACGGGACGCTCGCGCGTCGAATTGATTTCCATGAACACGCCTTCTTTCCTGGCTTCCCGCCCGAGGGCACTGCGCAGGATGCGGCAGAGCGTGTCGCCACGCAGGAACGTGTAAGGGAAGTCCACCTCGCCCATTCCTCCGGCTACGATGCCGCGCGCCATCTGGTTGAGCGTCACGTCGTAACCGAAGCGTGCCTTATGCGTCGCCATATTGGCCTCGCCAATCATGTAGGCGAAGAGCGTGCGGGGATACTGTCTCACGATAGCCGTGGGCAGACTCACGTTGACGGATATTACCACGTCATATTTCCCCCAGTCTACACTGTCCGCCGCGACGGCATACTCGCCCTGCGGAACGGGACTTCCCGGACGCTTGAACTCTTGCCCGGGCACCTTGTCGAGGGTCTCGGTCTTGAGCAGGCGGAAGTAGCGTGACATGTGGGGGACTACCTTGCGGTAGATTTGCGTCTCGGCATAGAGCTCCTCCTCCACGATATAGAAGTCGGCTCCAAGGTCGGCCATCAGGCCGACAGGTCCCACGCGTCCCATGGAACTGAAAAGGATGGCGGCGGCATCGTGCTCGCTGGACGGCACCACGTAAAGGTCCTGGTACACATCCTGCTTCACGAAAGCCATGCGCAGCTTCGGGATGTCTATCTCAGTTTTTTTCATACGGCTTGAAACAATAATTGGGTAAGGCGATTGGCGAAATGAGGCCAGTCATGATTCCGAAGAA
>CAZYHW010000125.1:0-2368 GCA_964647405.1 uncultured Prevotellamassilia sp. | reverse complement strand
AACGAAACACACCGAAAAGAAAAACGCCCCGCATGATGAAAGGAGTACTCTGCATGGCCCTCCTGCTGTGCACGCCGCTGGCCATCCGCGCCGCTACCCCGATTGAGCAACTGGCCGAACGCGTTGCGCCAGGTGCCTCGCAAAGGTTCATCTTCGAGAAGGTCGAGGCCGACAAGGACTATTTCGAACTGTCACAGTCCGGCGACAAGATTGTCGTGAGAGGCGACGACTATGTTTCGCTCGCCGTCGGCTTCAACTGGTATCTGCGGCACTACGCCCACATCCACCTCTCTTGGAACAAGATGCAGGCGGAGTTGCCCCGCGAACTGCCCCGCGTGGAACGGCCGGAGCGTCACGAAACGGACCTCCGTCTGCGCTACGACCTGAACTACTGCACGTTCTCCTACACGATGGCCTTCTGGGACTGGACCCGCTGGGAACAGGAGATAGACTGGATGGCACTGCACGGCATCAACCTGCCGCTCGCACTCACGGGGACATGTGCCGTATGGCGCAACGTCCTGCTGGGGCTGGGCTACTCGGAAGAGGAGGTCAATGCCTTCGTGGCAGGCCCGGCCTACCAGGCATGGTGGCTGATGAACAACCTCGAAGGATGGGGTGGCCCCAACCCCGCCGGCTGGTATCGCCAACAGGAAGAACTGCAAAAGCGCATCGTGCGCCGGATGCGCGAACTCGACATCGAGCCGGTGCTGCCGGGCTACTCGGGCATGGTGCCCAGCAACGCGCGAGCGAAATTAGGGCTCGACGTGGCCGACCCGGGATACTGGGGTACCTATCGGCGGCCTGCCTTCCTGCAACCGACCGACCCGAAGTTCCCGGACATCGCCCGCCGTTACTACGACGAGCTGACCCGCCTCTACGGGAAAAGCCGCTACTACGCCATGGATCCCTTCCACGAGGGAGGTAGCACGGAGGGTGTCGACCTCGCTGCCGCCGGGGAGGCCATCCTCGCGGCCATGAAGCGCTGCAACCCCGAGGCGGCGTGGGTTGTCCAGGCCTGGCAGGTGAATCCACGTCGTGATATGATTGACCCGCTGCCCCGTGGAAGCCTCGTCGTGCTCGACCTCTTCTCCGAGAGCCGCCCGCAATGGGGCGATCCCGGCTCGGTGTGGGCGCGCCGGGACGGATTCGGCGGGCACGGCTGGCTCTTCTGCATGTTGCTGAACTACGGGGGCAACGTGGGTTTGCACGGCAAGATGGGGCACGTGCTCGATGCTTTCCGTGAAGCACGCGGAAGCCGGTTCGGCCACGACATGCTCGGCGTAGGCATGACCATGGAGGGCACGGAGAACAATCCCGTCATGTTCGAACTGCTCTGCGACCTGCCTTGGCTGCCCGACACGGTGACCCGGGACGGATGGCTCGCCGGATACGTCACCGCACGGTACGGCCGTGACATTCCGGCGGCGCAGGAGGCGTGGCGGCTGCTGGGGAACACGATATACAACTGTCCGGCACGCTCCACGCAGGAGGGGACACATGAATCCATCTTCTGCGCGCGGCCGGCGGCCGATGCTTACCAAGTCTCCTCATGGTCGGGCATGAGCGACTATTACGCACCCAACGATGTCATACGCGCCGCCGGGCTGCTGCTCGACGCGGCCGAAGAACTGGAAGGCTCGGACAATTATGCCTACGACCTTGTCGACATCATGCGGCAGGCCGTCGCCGAGAAGGGTCGCCTTGTCCACGCCGCGATGCGCAGTGCCGTGGAGGCGGGCGACGCTCCCCGTTTCGACGAGGCGGCGGAACGGTTCCTCGACTTGATTCTCCTGCAAGACGAACTGCTGGGCACGCGGCCGGAGTTCCGCGTGGGCACATGGATAGGCCGCGCACGCGACCTCGGGGAGACAGCCGGAGAGAAAGCCTTGTTCGAATGGAACGCCCGCACGCTCATCACCACCTGGGGAAACCGCGAGGCAGCCGACAGGGGCGGCCTGCATGACTACGCGCACCGCGAATGGAACGGCCTGCTGCGCGACTTTTACTACAAACGCTGGGAACTGTGGTGCGGCCGCACGAGCCAGGCACTCCACGCAGGCGGGCCGCTCCCCACGATTGACTGGTACGCCGTCGAAGAACCGTGGACGAAGGACACGACACCTTACTCCGCTGACGCAGAAGGCGACCCCATAGAAACGGCACGCCGCGCCTACCGCGAGATTACGGGAGGCGTGGACTGAGCCGGGACACCAAGTGAGGGAAAGCGGAAGACATGCGGGACAGGCGGGTAATGCCACCTGTCCGCATGCCATGTAGCCTCATCCGACCGTGCCTTCGAGCGACACGGAGAGGAGTTTCTGCGCCTCGACGGCGAACTCCATCGGCAATTTGTTCAGCACGTCCT
>CAZYHW010000124.1:0-2521 GCA_964647405.1 uncultured Prevotellamassilia sp. | reverse complement strand
AGGCCGCTTTCTGGGAAAAGTTGTACCTTTGCCCTCACGTGACAAAGGAATCCAAGGAACAAAGAATGCCTCAAATTTCAGAGCGGGCCATCGAGATGCCCGAGTCGCCCATACGCAAACTCGCCCCGTTGGCGGCCAAGGCCAAGGAACGCGGCATCAAGGTCTATCACCTGAACATCGGACAACCCGACCTCCCCACCCCGCAGGTGGGGCTCGACGCTTTGCGCCACATCGACCGCCGCGTGCTCGAATACAGTCCCAGCCAAGGATTCCGCAGCCTGCGCGAGAAGATGGTGGGCTACTACGCCCGCTACAACATTCTCCTCGAACCCGACGACATCATCGTCACGTCGGGCGGTTCGGAGGCGGTGCTGTTCGCGTTCCTGTCGTGCCTGAACCCGGGCGACGAGATTATCGTGCCCGAACCGGCCTATGCCAACTACATGGCGTTCGCCATATCGGCCGGAGCCAAGATTCGCACCATCGCCACGACCATTGAGGAGGGTTTCTCACTGCCGAAGGTGGAAAAGTTCGAGGAACTCATCAACGACCGCACGCGGGCCATCCTCATCTGCAACCCGAACAACCCGACTGGCTACCTTTACACACGGCGCGAGATGAACCAGATACGCGACTTGGTGGCGAAATATGACTTGTATCTCTTCTCCGACGAAGTCTATCGGGAATTCATCTACACGGGGTCGCCCTACATTTCGGCCTGCCACCTCGACGGCATCCAGCAGAACGTGGTGCTGATCGACTCGTTCTCGAAGCGTTACAGCGAATGCGGCATCCGGATTGGCGCACTCATCACCAAGAACGCCTCCGTCCGACAGGCCGTCATGAAGTTCTGCCAGGCACGGCTCAGCCCGCCCCTCGTCGGCCAGCTCGTGGCCGAGGCGTCGCTCGACGCGCCGGAGGAATACACACGCGAGGTCTACGACGAATATGTGGAACGGCGGAAATGCCTCATCGACGGACTGAACCGCATCCCGGGTGTCTACTCCCCCATCCCCATGGGGGCTTTCTACACCGTGGCCAGGCTTCCCGTCGACGACGCAGAGCGGTTCTGTGCATGGTGTCTGGAAGAATTCAACGACAACGGGGAGACCATCATGATGGCTCCGGCTGCCGGATTCTACACCACGCCCGATGCCGGCATCGACCAGGTACGCATCGCCTACGTCCTCAACAAGCCCGAACTGGAACGTGCCCTCCGTGTGCTCGAAGCCGCCCTTGCGGCCTACCCCGGACGCAAGGCATAAACGCAGAACGGCCATGAACGTCTCCTTCTTCCTTGCCCGCCGTTTCTTCAAGAGCCCCGGAAAGGGCAAGCGCATATCGGGGTCAGCCCTTGACATCGCCACCGCCGGAGTGGCGGCGGGACTGGCGGTAATGATTATCTCCGTGTGCGTGGTACTCGGCTTCAAGAACGAAATCCGTTCTAAGGTAATCGGCTTCGGTTCCCATATTGAACTGACCGATCCCTATTCCATCAGCCAGCCGCAATACTTCCCCATCCAGCTGGACAGCCTTCTCGTCGACGAGATAGCACGGACGGAGAACGTGAAGCACGTGCAACGTTATGCGTTGACGGTCGGCTTGCTGAAAACAGACGAGAGCTTCCGGGGAATATCCCTCCGGGGCGTGGCAGAGGAGTACGACACGACATTTCTCGCCTCCTACCTCGTAGAGGGCAGGATGCCGCATTTCTCGGCAGAGGAGGCATCGAACGAAATCCTGCTTTCCAAGCAACAGGCCGACGCACTCGGGCTCAAGGTGGGCGACCGCGTCTATGCATACTTCTTCGACCAGACGCTAAAAACCCGCCGCTTCCACATAACCGGCATCTACGAGACCAACCTGACGCAGTTCGACAAATCGCTCGCCTTCACGGACTTGAAAACCGTCGTCCTGCTGAACGGATGGGAGGACGGGCAGTTCGACGGACTGGAATTGCAAGTAGCGGACTACGACCGCCTCGACGAGACCGCCGTCCGCATCGCCCGCCTGGCGGTCACATTCCCCTCCATCGGCATAAGCCGCCTCACCGCCTTTACCATTGAGGAACTCTATCCCAACATCTTCGACTGGCTGGAACTGCTCGACATGAACGTGTGGGTCATCCTGTTCCTGATGGTCTGCGTGGCTGGCGTGACGATGATAAGCGGACTCCTGATTATCATACTGGAACGCACCCCGTCCATCGGACTGCTCAAAGCCCTCGGCGCGAACAACACGACCATCCGCATGACTTTCATCCACATGGCCGTGTTCATCATTCTCAAAGGGCTCGTCGTCGGCAACATCATCGGTCTCGGATTGGTCTGGGGGCAGGCTACGTTTGGCTGGATACACCTTGACCCTGCGAATTACTACGTCGACAGTGTTCCCGTGCTGGTCAATGGCTGGTACATCGCCGCCATCAACATCGGCACACTGGTCGTGACGACCTTGTCGCTGCTTGCACCGAGCTACCTCGCCTCACGCATACAACCGGCCAAGGCCATCCGTTTCGACT
>CAZYHW010000123.1:0-2762 GCA_964647405.1 uncultured Prevotellamassilia sp. | reverse complement strand
GTTTTCATGTTCGACAACCTTTCCGAGAGACTCGAACGGTCTTTCAAAATACTCAAGGGCGAAGGGCGCATCACCGAAATCAACGTTGCTGAGACGCTGAAAGACGTGCGGCGCGCCCTGCTCGACGCCGATGTCAATTACAAGGTAGCCAAAACGTTCACGGACAGCGTCAAGGCCAAGGCCCTGGGGCAGAACGTGCTCACGGCGGTCAAGCCGGGGCAGCTGCTGGTGAAGATAGTGCACGACGAACTGGCCCAGCTCATGGGTGGACAGGCTTCCGAGCTCCAACTTAAAGGACACCCCGCCGTAATCCTGATGTCGGGTTTGCAGGGTTCGGGAAAGACCACCATGTCGGGCAAGCTGGCTTTGTGGCAAAAGGCGAAGAAACACCGCAAGCCGCTCCTCGCCGCCTGCGACGTCTACCGCCCCGCCGCCATCGAGCAGCTGCGCGTGCTCGGCGAGCAGGTCGGCGTGCCCGTGTATAGCGAGCCGGAAAACCGGAATCCGGTCGAGATAGCGCAGAATGCCATCCGCGAGGCAAAGATTAAGGGATGCGACCTCGTCATCGTCGACACGGCAGGCCGCCTGGCCGTCGACGAGGAAATGATGGTAGAAATTGCGGCCATCAAGGAGGCCATCCATCCCGACGAGACCCTTTTCGTGGTCGACTCCATGACGGGTCAGGATGCCGTCAACACGGCCAAGGAATTCAACGACAGGCTCGACTTTGACGGGGTTGTCCTGACGAAACTCGACGGCGACACCCGGGGCGGAGCCGCATTATCGATCCGCACGGTGGTGACGAAGCCCATCAAGCTCGTCGGTACGGGCGAGAAACTCGAAGCGCTTGACGTGTTCCACCCCGAGCGCATGGCCGACCGCATCCTCGGCATGGGCGACATCGTGTCGCTCGTCGAGCGGGCGCAGGAGCAGTATGACGAGGAAGAAGCCCGCCGACTGCAACGGAAAATCCAGAAGAACCAGTTCGACTTCAACGACTTCCTCGGACAGATACGCCAAATCAAGAAAATGGGTAACTTGAAAGACCTCGCATCGATGATACCGGGCGTAGGGAAAGCCATGAAGGACATCGACATCGACGACAACGCTTTCAAGGGTATCGAGGCCATCATCCTGTCCATGACCCCGCGTGAACGCAGTCACCCGGAGATACTCAACACCAGCCGCCGCGCCCGCATAGCCAAGGGGTCGGGCATGTCGGTGCAGGAGGTGAACCGCCTGATCAAGCAGTTCGACCAGACAAGGAAGATGATGAAGATGATGACGGGCAGCAAGATGGGACGGATGATGCAGGCGATGCCGAACATGCCCGGAATGCCGAAGTTGAAACACTGAACCACGCGGGCGGACGTGGCGATGCCATGCGGCGGTCGCACGTCTGCCTTTAATAAATAAGGAATACCATGCAACTCATTGACGGGAAGGCCACTGCGGCCACCATCAAAAAGGAAATAGCCGCCGAAGTGGAGCGCATCGTCGCGGCAGGCGGGAAACGTCCCCACCTGGCAGCCGTGCTCGTGGGGCACGACGGCGGCAGCGAAACGTATGTGCGCAACAAGGTCAAGGCGTGCGAGGAATGTGGCTTCGTTTCCACGCTCGTGCGCTATGAGGCCGACGTGACGGAAGCCGAACTGCTCGCCTGCGTCGACCGGCTCAATCACGATGCCGATATAGACGGTTTCATCGTCCAGCTTCCGCTTCCTCCGCACATCGCCGAACAAAAAATCATCGAGGCCATCGACTACCGCAAGGACGTCGACGGTTTCCACCCCGTCAACGTCGGGCGCATGGCTCTCGGATTGCCGTGCTACGTGTCGGCGACCCCGAAGGGCATCTACGAACTCCTGCGCCGCTATGGCATCGCCACGTCGGGCAAGAAGTGCGTCGTCCTCGGCCGGAGCAACATCGTGGGCAAACCGATGGCTCAAATCATGATGCAGAAGTCGCTTGGCGATGCCACCGTCACCGTCTGCCACAGCCACAGCGCGACCTTGGCAGAGGAGTGCCGCACGGCCGACATCCTCATCGCCGCCATAGGCCGTCCGGGCTTTGTGAAGGCCGACATGGTCAAGGAGGGGGCTGTCGTCATCGACGTCGGGACAACCCGCGTGCCCGACCCGTCGCGCAAGAGCGGCTTCCGCCTGTGTGGCGATGTGGACTTCGATGCCGTCAGTCCGAAATGCAGTTATATCACCCCCGTTCCCGGCGGAGTAGGTCCCATGACCATCTGTATGCTCATGCTGAACACGCTGGCAGCAGGCAAGAAAGCGTATTATGAATGACTGTCCGGTGAGCGAGCCGCTGTTGCTCTATTATCCGAAGTGCTCCACGTGCGTGAAGGCGTTGAAGTGGCTGGCGGCGGAAGGCTTCGAGGTGAGATTGCGCGACATCGTGGCGCAGCCGCCCACCGAGGCCGAACTGACGGCGTGGGTGGGGAAAAGCACATTCCCGCTTTCGCGGTTTTTCAACACGTCAGGTCGTCTTTACCGTGAGCCTGCGATGAAAGCGCGCATCGCCACTGCCGACGACAGTGGGCGTATCCGTTT
The DNA here is from genome assembly GCA_964647405.1 of uncultured Prevotellamassilia sp. Lineage (GTDB taxonomy): Bacteria > Bacteroidota > Bacteroidia > Bacteroidales > Bacteroidaceae > Alloprevotella. Next base: position 195 of record CAZYHW010000123.1, on the reverse strand, counting down.
GCTGGCGAGCGACGGGATGCTTGTCAAGCGTCCTTTGCTGGTCACGCCGAAGGGCGTTTGTCCCGGCTTCAAGGAGGAACTGTGGCAGGAATTGCTGCGCTGAAAGGTAAAGTCCCAATAGATAAGCAACGTTTTTAGCCGGAACGCGGCGAAACTCGGCACATTGGCGAAGCCGGGTCGGCTGACCGTCGTAAC
>CAZYHW010000122.1:0-3129 GCA_964647405.1 uncultured Prevotellamassilia sp. | reverse complement strand
GGAGCCTCGTTTTTATAGGAACGGCATGAAGCCCTTCACTCGGGGAAGTCGTTTTTGTAGAGTGTGTCGATGATGCCGTCGCAAAGGCCGATGACCGGAACGGTGATGTCGTTCGCTTTCACGGCATCCGCGACCGTCAGGAATATCTCGGCGGCAGGCACGATGACATCGGCGCGGTCGGCTTTCAGCTTGAAGACTGTCATTCTTTCGTCGGGAGTAAGCGGGTTGAGTGCGTCATAAAGGGCTTGTAGTTCGTCGATGGTCATGACGCGCTTCTTGTCTTTTTTTCCTGTCAGCCGGTAAAGTTTGTTGATGTTGCCGCCCGACCCGATGATGTGTATATCCCCATAAGGCGCGGCCAGTTCGGCGAGTTCGTTGTGCATTGCCTCCCATGCCTTGTCGTCGACCCCTCCGTTCAGGATGCGGATTGTGCCGATGTTGTAGGAACGTGAGCACACCAGCTCGCCGTTGGTGAGCAAGTTGACCTCCGTGCTTCCGCCGCCAACGTCGACATAGATGTAGTTCCCCAGTCTGTCTTCGAGCTGTTCGACATGGTTGTTGTACACGATGCGCGCCTCTTCCTCCCCGTGTATGATTTCGATTCTTATGTTCGTCTCTTTCTGTATGTTCTCAATAATCTTGTGGCCGTTGGCGGCGTCGCGCATGGCCGAGGTGGCGCAGGCGCGGTATCTGTCGACCTCATAGATTTTCATCAGTTGCCGGTAGGCTTTCATGAGGCGTTCCATCTTTTTCGCCTTGGCCTCCGAGACACGGCCGTCCCGGAACACGTCGAAGCCGAGACGGAGCGGGACGCGCAGGAACAGCTGTTTGGTGAATACGGGTCGCTCACCGTCGGCCGAGACCTTCTTGATGAGCAGCCGGGCGGCGTTGGAGCCGATGTCGATGGCGGCATAGTTGATGTCTTTCATACTCTCTGTATTATGTTTCAAGTTCAAGGTAATGCTTGTACAGGGCTTCCTGCGAACGGACGGCCTCTTGGCCGGCTTCGGGAGTAAGGGGCAGCTCGCCTCCTTCCCCGTCGACGATTCTGCCTTGGCTGGTGTCGTTGAGCCCGAGGTCGACAATCTTGTGCAGCTCCGCCCGGATGTCCGGGTCGTACACGGGGGCGACCACCTCGACGCGGTAGTCGAGATTGCGGGGCATCCAGTCGGCCGAACCGATGAAGCACTGTTCCTGCCCGCCGCCCGCGAAGAGGAAAATGCGGGAGTGTTCGAGATAACGGTCGATAATGCCCACTATTTTGAGCCGGCCGCCGAGAGACGCCTGTCCCGTGACGAGCGAACAGTTGCCCCGGACAAGGAGCTGGACGGGTACACCTGCCGCTGCGGCTTCGTAGATCTTCCGAACCATGATAGGGTCCGTGACGTGGTTGACCTTCATCTTGATGTAGGCCGGGCGACCCGCACGGTGGTTCTTTATCTCCGCGTCGATGAGTTTCAGGAAGCGTTTCTTCATGTCGTTGGGCGAGACGAGCAGTTCGCGGAACCTGACGGGCGAATAGGGTCGCTCGATGAAGTGAAAGACACGTTCGACATCGGCCACGACGGCGCGGTTGGCCGTCAGGAGCAGGCAGTCGGTGTAGACGCGTGCGTTGCCCTCGTGGAAGTTGCCTGTGCTGATGCAGGCGATGTCCGCGCCGGTCTTGAAGCCGATGTGCGTGATTTTGGAGTGCACTTTCAGTCCCTCGACGCCGAAGATGACGTGGATTCCGGCGTCCTGCATCTGCTTGCTCCAACTGATGTTCGACGCTTCGTCGAAACGGGCGAGCAGCTCGATGACGACGGTCACTTTCTTGCCGTTGCGGGCGGCACCGATGAGCGCCTTGACCACCTTGGAGTCCTTTGCCAGGCGGTAGAGCGTCGTCTTGACCGAACGGACCGCCGGGTTGATGGCCGCCTCGTGCAGGAGGCGCAGGTAGGAGCCGAAGTCGTGGTAAGGCACGTGCAGGAAGCGGTCCTTCTCCCGGATGAGGTCGAAGAGGCTCTCGCTTCCCGCAAACTCGCGGCGGAGGATGGGCGGCCAGGCCGGGTATTTGAGATCCTTCCGTCCGCAGTCGGGAAATCCCATCAGGTCGCGGTGGTTCTGGTATTTGCCGCCCGAGAGCGCGGTGTCGAGCCGCTCGTTGTCCAGCTTGTTCATCACGCGGCGCAGCAGGCCGGCCGGCATGGCACCGTCGTAGATGAGGCGGAGCGGCAGGCCGAGGCGGCGGCTCTTGACCCCTTTCGAGATTTTCTGGAGCATACCGTTGCGCAAGTCGTTGTCGATTTCCATCTCCGCGTCCTTGGTGAACTTGAAGCTGTACGCCTCATAGTGGTCGAAGTGCAGGCCGGGGAAGAGCAGGGGCAGGCAACAGCGCACCACGTCGTCGAGATACATCAGGTAGCTGCACCCGTCGCGGTCCGGCAGGCGCACGAAGCGGCCCACGCGGCTGACGGGGAGCGGCAGGAAAGCGTAGTAGCTGCGCTTCACTCCCGTGCGGTTCATCTTGACCGCCAGGTAGATGCAATCGTCGGCCTCTTCGTCGAAACGCTTGATGCTGCTGGTCCAGATGGGGGTGAGATGCCCGGCCAGCTCGCGGTGGAAGAAGGCATGCACAAAGGCGCGCTGCTCTTCGTCGAGCTCGTTTTCGTTGACCAGGTGGATTCTTTCTTCTTTCAGGCAGGCGGTCACTTCGTTCACGGTCTCCTCGAATTCCTTGGCGAAGCGGTTGTTGAGCTTGTTGATGGCTTTCAGCAGGGCGCGGGCGTGCTTGTGCTCCTCCTGCGCGCCCTTTTCGTCGTATTCGGCTATGCGGCTGATGCTGGCCACGCGGACGCGGAAGAACTCATCAAGGTTGTTGGAGTATATGCCGAGGAACGAGAGGCGTTCGAGCAGCGGAACGCTGTCCTTTTTTGCCTCTTGGAGAATGCGGTGGTTGAAGTACATCCAACTCACGTCGCGGTGAAGATATTTCATGTGTTTGTCCATGGACGGAAGGGTTGAAGTGATGTGGCAAAAATAGGGCATTCCTGTTACGATGAGGTTACGTTCCTTGTTTTTCAGCCATTTCCGGCCTGCGGGTCGTCTGCCCGCACGGCCTGTCCGTTTTTCCGTCTGTCCGGGTCGCCG
>CAZYHW010000121.1:0-3157 GCA_964647405.1 uncultured Prevotellamassilia sp. | reverse complement strand
CAAATGGTTTCTCGACATGGAAAACTCTCGGATCAGGAGAAAAAAATCCGTCAAAATTTGGATGGCAAGAAAAAGTTGCCTAATTTTGCACCCGTAATCAAGGAGGTTACATACTGATTGGGGTATGGTGTAATGGTAACACTACAGATTCTGGTCCTGTCTTTCCTGGTTCGAATCCGGGTACCCCAACAGAAAAGAGGAGCACTACGAGGTGGTGCTCCTCTTTTTCTTGTTCCTGTCGGTTGCTTCATACGTGGGGACGGAGGCGGGGGCTGTCCGGAATATCACGCAGCACGTAACGAACACGGCATGAATACACTGGCCTGAAAGAAAACGGTTTCCTCTTGCCGCGAAAACAACCTTTTACTAACTTTGCTCCCGATAGGGCAGTATAACTGTCCAATTCGGTTTATTTCCATGGTATCCGTTCGTGTAAATTCTCCCCGGGCGTGGTGGCTTGCCGCCCGTCCGAAGACGTTGCCGGCCGCACTTATCCCCGTAGTCACGGCCACGGCGTTGGCCGCTGCCGATGGTGGCTTCCGCCTGGGCGCAGCGTCCTGCTGTGTCGTCTTTGCCTTGCTCATGCAAGTGGCGGCCAATTTCATCAATGACCTTTACGATTTCCTGAAAGGCTCTGACCGCGACGACCGCCTGGGGCCTGAACGAGCCTGCGCCCAAGGCTGGATTACCCCCCGCGCCATGCGTGTGGGCATCGGTGTGACGCTTGTGCTGGCCTGTGCGACCGGCCTGTGCCTGCTGGCTTATGGGGGCTGGTGGCTCGTCATCGTGGGGTTGGCCTGCGTCGTCTTTGCGTTCCTCTATACGACCTTTCTCAGCTATTGCGGCATGGGCGACCTGTTGGTATGGGTCTTTTTCGGCGTAGTGCCCGTTCTCGCTACTTACTATGTCCAGACGGGCGGTGTCACGCCTGCCGCGGGATGGGTGGCGGCGGCCTGCGCGCTCTCGGTCGACACGCTGCTCGTCGTCAACAACTACCGGGATCGCGAGGCCGACGCACGGTCGGGCAAGCGCACGCTTGTTGTCGTGCTGGGCAGCCGCTTCGGCAGTCTCTTCTACCTTTTCCAGGGAATTGCCGCCTATGCCTGTTGTGCCGTCCTGCTTACCTACGGCTACCGGCTGGCTCCCGTGCTTCCCATGCTCTACCTGGGAATGCACGTAAGGACGTGGCGTGAGATGGAACATATCCAGCGTGGACGCGAATTGAACCGGATTCTCGGTGCCACGTCGCGTAACATGTTGTGCCTGGCGGTCTTGTTGGCGGCATCGCTCGTATTTTCGTGATTGCCAGCCATGAGACGTCCTCTTGTCCTCCTGCTCGTCGTTTGCCTTCCACTTCTCGTCTTCGCACAAGGCGACAGCATTCCGCTCCACCGCCTGACTTCCCATTCGTGGATGGTGGGAGCTGGCCGGACAAACCGTCTCGACACCTATCTTTCCCCTCTTGAATATACCGGTCCGGAGCTCCGTGTCATGCGCGAGACGATGCGTCCCACACGCTGGCTCGACGGACGGCTTTCCACGCAGACCCTCGTCGTGGGCGGCGCAGCCTACACCCATTCGCCCACCGATAACGGTAAGGCATGGTGCGGGCAGATAGATGCCTCCTTTGGCTATCACTACAATTGGACACCGCTGCCCGGCCTGCGCCTGCTGGCGGGTGCCCATCTGGCGGGAGGGATTGGTTTTCAGTATAATACGCGGAACGGAAACAACCCCGCGCAAGCCCGGGTGGACATTGCCCTGGAAGCCTCGGTGGCCGCTATCTATCGCTTCAAGCTGAAAGAAAAATGGTTTTCGGCGCGCCTGCAACTCGATGCCCCCGTGGTGGGAGCCATGTTTACGCCCAATTATGGGCAGTCGTATTATGAGCTGTTCTCCTTGGGACATTACGACCACAACGTCCGCTTCACATATCCCGGGAACGCCCCCACGATGCGCGGTTTGCTCACGCTCGACATCCCCGTGGCCACTGCCGTCCTGCGCATGGGCTATCTCGTGGACATCAGGCAGAGCAACGTGAATTATTTGAAGCGACACGCATGGACACATGCCTTCATGATTGGCTGCGTGAAGCACTTCTCAATAATCCGGGCGGGCGATTCCCGTCGCGACAATATGATCTATTGACACCCATGACACATCTTGTCCGCTCACTCGCCATCCTCGTTTGTTCGCTCCTGCTTCCCGTCTCTTGCATCACGGAGGACGTGCCCGACAACACGCCGCTGGGCAACTTTGATGCCCTGTGGACCATAATGGATGAGCATTATTGTTTCTTTCCCGAGAAAGAAGAGGAATACGGGGTGGACTGGACAGCCGTGGGAGTGGAATACCGTGCCGCCGTGGTGTCCTCAATTACTAACGAGCAACTCTTTGAGGTGATGGCAAACATGCTGGCCGAACTGCGCGACGGCCACGTGAACCTCTCGGCGGCGCACAATGTGGCCAGCTACACGGCATGGTATGACGACTATCCGGCCAACTACTCGGATTCGCTCGAACGTGTTTACCTGGGGCAGGGGAGTGACTACCGCACGGCGGCAGGACTGAAATACCGCATATTGGACGACAACATCGGCTACATACGCTGCGAGAGTTTCGAGGTACTGTTCGGCGACGGGAACCTCTATGAAATCATGAGCTACCTGGCCACGTGTGACGGCTTGATTGTCGATATCCGCAACAACGGGGGCGGGCTACTCACCGCGGCAGAGAAACTGGCCTCGCTGTTCGTGAACGAAAGCACCTGCGTCGGCTATATGTCCCACAAGACAGGAACGGGGCATACCGACCTTTCCGAACCGCAGTCCTTGTGGGTCGACCCGTTTACTTACCTCCGTTGGCAGAAACCTGTGGCCGTACTGACCAACCGTCGCACGTACAGCGCGGCAAACTCTTTCGCCATGTATATGAAAGGGCTGCCCCGTGTCGCACTCATCGGCGACCGGACGGGCGGGGGAGCCGGCTTGCCATTCACCTCAGAACTTCCCAACGGTTGGGGCGTGCGCTTCTCGGCTTGTCCCATGTACGACAAGGACATGAACTGCACGGAAAGCGGTATCGACCCTGACATTGAGGTCGATATCACGACGGAAGACTACGCCCGTGATGTCGACACCATCATAGAAACGGCTCG
>CAZYHW010000120.1:0-3246 GCA_964647405.1 uncultured Prevotellamassilia sp. | reverse complement strand
GTCGCCGGATAGGCGCAACGGGTCGGCGACTTGATGCAACGGGTCGGCGACCACGCGCGGCGGGGCGGCTGAGGCGGCCTCAGCGTTTCCGGGGGCGGAGCGTGATGAGGGGGACAATCATCTCTTCGAGCGAGACGCCGCCGTGCTGGAACGTCCCTTTGTAATAGCCCACGTAGTAGTTGTAATTGTTCGGGTAGGCGAAGAAGCGGCGGCCGGTGGCGAAGATGTAGGCAGTGGACAGGTTGGGCGCAGGGAGCTGCACCTCGTCGGGACGGCGGGCGGCATAGACCTCCTTGTCGTTGTAACTCAGGTTGCGGCCGAGCTTGTAGCGCAGGTTGGTGTTGACGTTGCGATCGCCGACAACCTTTGAGGGCGTGTCGACACGTATGCTGCCGTGGTCGGTCGTTACGATGATGTCGTCGTAGTCCGACATGGCGAGCGTGCGGAAGAGGTCGCGGACGGGCGAGTGGCGGAACCAGGAAAGCGTGATGCTGCGGAAGGCCGCCTCGTCGTTGGCCAGCTCGCGCACGGCCTTGGACTCGGTGCGCGCATGGGAGAGGATGTCGATGAAGTTGACCACCAACACGTTGAGGGGCGTATGGCCGAGGCGGTCGGCCTGGGCGAGGAGTTTCTCGGTGGCCGTGCCGTCGTTCACCTTGTTATAAGTAAATGCCTCGCGCCGCCGGAAGCGTTTGAGTTGTTCGGCGATGAGCTGTTCCTCATTGAGATTCTTTCCCTCGTCTTCCTCCTCATCCACCCAGAGATGGGGATAAAGTTTGCGTATCTGGGCAGGCATCAGGCCGGAAAAGAGTGCGTTGCGGGCGTACTGGGTAGCCGTCGGGAGGATGCTGTAATACACATCCTCCTCGATGGCGAAGTCGTCGGCCAGCTCGCGCGCCAGGAGCCGCCACTGGTCGAGGCGGAAGTTGTCGAGCACGAGGACGAAGACCTTGCGCCCCTCGTCGAGCAGCGGGAACACCTTGCGGCGGAACACGTCGGGGCTGATGAGGGGGCGGTCGCCGGGTTGCGCCGTCGTCCAGGCCGAATAGTTCGACTTGATGAAGCGGGCGAAGGCACGGTTGGCCTCTTCCTTCTGCGTTTGCAGCATCTCGCGCATGGGCTCGTCGCCGGTTTCGCTGAGCTCCAGCTCCCAGTAGACGAGGCGTTTGTAGAGGTCGACCCACTCGTCGGCCGAGTGCGCCGTCGAGAGGAGCATGTCGATGCGCGCAAAGTCCTGCCGGTAGCCGCTCACGGTGGCCTCCGTCACGATTTCCTGCCGGTGGATGTTCTTTTTCAGGGTGAGGAGAATTTGGTTCGGGTTGACCGGCTTGATGAGGTAGTCGGCTATCTTCGAGCCGATGGCCTGGTCCATGATGTCCTCCTCCTCACTCTTGGTCACCATGACGACTGGCACGGCGGGGCGGCACTCCTTGATGAGCGCGAGGGTTTCCAGTCCGCTCAGGCCCGGCATGTTTTCGTCGAGAAGGATGAGGTCGAAGTCCTGGCTGCGGCACAGGTCGACCGCGTCGGGGCCATTCGAGGCCGTGACGACCTCATAGTTTTTCTTTTCCAGGAACAAGATGTGCGGGTGGAGCATCTCGATTTCGTCGTCCACCCAAAGGAGTTTACCGTTCGTCATGGCAGTTGTGTGGGTCAAAGCATCCGCCGCGAAAATAGGCATTAGGCGCGGAACGGGCTGTTAATCCGGCGTTAATAAACGCAAGTCAGAACACTTCGAATCGCGCGCCGAGCGACAGCGACAGGATGTCGCCCAGGCGGATGCGGCGGTTCGTGGCCGCCGTGACGATATAGAGGTCCGACGTGCTCAACTCGTAGTAGAGCGAAACGCTCTTGACGAGATAGCGGTGGCGTTGGGGGATGTTGAACTTGACGCGCTCGCCCACGAAGATGTTGGCCCGTATTTTCGTGAGGAAGCCATAGTAGCTTCCCGGGTAGCGCGAGGGCTCATGCGCCCAGAAGTGGTGGCTGAAAATGGAGTTGAAAAACAAACCGGTGGTAAGCGGCTCAATCACCCATCGCCGACCGATGGGCACGTGCCAGGGTATGTAGCGTTGGCGGAGCGTGAACGTCATCTTGGCGGAGGAAGAATTGTAACGCGGAACGAAGCCGAGGAGCATCTCCGTCTCCCAATGGTCGCGCCCGTAGTGCCACCCCACCCCCGCCGACAGGAGGCCGATGCTCCCGGCGTATTGGAGGACATAATGGCTCGGGACGAGGCGGCTCCATCCCCGCCGGTAGTGAGCCACGAGGCGGTCGTAGCGGTCGGAGGCGGCGGAGGCGAGGGTCACGGTGTCCTGTTCCGCCCGCACCGTGTCGGCAGGCGCGGCGGCCACGACGGGGCGGCAGGCCGCCCGGAGCGGAAGCCCAAAGGACAAGAGGAGCAGGAGGAACGCCGCCAGCGGCCGACGGTCAGTAGGATACCACTTCATAGCTGTAACCGTCGGGGGTCAAGGTGAACAACGAATACTCCCGACCGCTGGCCGGTCCCGTCTCATAGTAGATGATGCCGTCGTCAAAGATGTCCACTTCCTGTGTGTGGTGGTCGTGGCCGCTGAGACAGAAAGCCAGGCCCGGGAAGTCGAGCAGCTTCTCCTCGAACAGCTCGGCCACGTTGTTGTTGAACTGTTCGCTGTATGGCTGGGCGTGCATGGCCGCGACGGTGCGCGTGATGGTGTCGGGGAGGCCGGCAAGGTCGGTGCGCAGGAACGAAAAGTCGGGGATACTCTCCGAATAGTCATATTCGAGGGCGTTCGTGTTGAGGCAGACGAAGTGCGTCGTGCCCGCGTTGAAGGAGAAATTGGTGTCGCCGTAAATCACGCGGAACACGTCCTCGCCCGTGCCAAGGCAGTCGTGGTTGCCGATGACGCAGACATAGGGCATGGTGAGACCGTTGAAGATGTCACGCATCCACTCGAACTCTTTCGTCAAGCCGAAGTCGGCCTGGTCGCCGCAGTGGATGACGAAATCAATTCCCCCTCGGGCGTTGATGGCCGCGACGGCATCCTCCGTCTCGTCGTACCAGCGTTGCGTGTCGCTGATGACGGCAAAGCAGATGGTGTCGCGGCCGGCACATGCGGCCTCAATGAGCGCGATGTGGCTGTTGTTGATGTTTCCTTCCCCGCTGACGCGCGTATCGTAAGGGTGATACTCGATAAGGTCGCAGGAAGCCAGCAACGCGCTCAGGCAAAAAAGGAGCAGCATACGCCGGCCGAAGAAAACTAATCC
>CAZYHW010000119.1:0-3354 GCA_964647405.1 uncultured Prevotellamassilia sp. | reverse complement strand
GACCGCGTGGGGATGCCTGTGGCGCGGGCGGCGGACGGGAAGCAGGAGCACGGATGAGGCTTGGGCACACCTGCCGCATGGGGCGGGGCAGTCGGCTCACGCGATGGTGATTCCGGCTTACGCTTTCCAGAACCGGGACGTGATGTCCTCCTTATGGCCACATGGGCCGATGCGATAGAGCCGTTGGTTGGTGGTTCGGGCATTGAGAGGGCCGCATGTCGCCATGTATGGCCCCAGTTTCACGTAGTCGAACATGCCGTCGAACGTCCCCTCCGGTGCGGCAGACCGGCCGGAATACCATCCCGTGCGCACCAACGGCCAGCGTCGCTTCACGTAAGCAGCCAGTCGCCGAACGGCCGGCGGGTCGGCATCGCCGCCCATGAAACCGACGCAGGTGACAAGTTCGGCCTTGTCATCCAAAAGAGCCGCAAGGCGTTCTTCTGTCAGTTCGTCGCCGATGTCATCCTGTAAATAGGAGCTATGGCAGCCGGGGCAGGCGTTCGGGCAGTTTGAGAGGTTGACGGCCAATGTCACCTCGTCGGGAAATTCCTGGAAAACGATGTCGTAGTTTACGTATTTCATGCTCCGTCTTGTTCAAGTTCTCCGTTTCACGTGTCTTTTAACCGACCTGCGTCGGCTGTTCCTCCACGTGGGCGTAGTGGCGGCGGGCTGCTTCTTTCTGCCTGTCGAGTGAGAAGTTCGACACACGTTTCAGGTAGCCGATGACCCGTGTCAGGTAGTCCAGGTCGTGGCTATGGCATTGCGGGCATTCGTGCAGGTAACGCTTGTCGATGTGGCCGCATTTGTTGCAGAGCGTATTGGGAATGTTGAAGGTGAAGTAGTTGCAACCCTCATGTGCGGCCACACGCAGGAGCTGCCTGTACTGTGCCTTGCTGAGGTGGGCATCGAGGTTGCAATGCAGTGCCGAGCCGCCGGTGAGGTGGGCGATGTACTTGCGGCCGTGGAGGCGGAATTTGTCGAGCACCGTCGTGTTCTCGTCTTCGACCACGTAGAAATAACTGTTGTAACAGTCGCGTGGCACGAAGTATCCGTCCTCCCTGTCCCAGCGGGCATGTTTCACACCGACGTTCTCTGCCGGAATCATCTCACAGTTGAACATCCGCTCGCGGCTGCGGTACTTTTTGTTGTAGGTCTCTATCAGTCCGAGCACGTCCTGGACGAACTTTTCGTATTCCGGATTGTCTGAGATGGTGATGCCTAGGCTTTCGGCGGCCTCCACCAGTCCGTTCACGCCGACGGTCAGGTATTGCCGGGAGAGGGCTATGTAGCCCGCGTCGAAGAGCGGGAGCATCCCCTTGTCCTTGAAGTCGCGCAGGTTGTCGTCGTAGGCTATCTGTGCCTTGTGCACGAGGTCGACCACCTCGGCGAGGAAGTCGAGGTAGGAGCGACCCTCGCGCGTGGCCTGCTGCACGCAGCGGTTCAGGTTGACGGTCAAGACGCTCTTTGAGCCGGTCGACACGCCGCCGGCGCCGAGCGTGTAGCTGAAACCGTTGTCCTGGATTTCGTTGCGCAGGCGACAGCATGAGGCGAGGCTGTCGGCGTTGTCGCTCATGTAGGTGAAGAACGAATGACCGGCCGCATACATCCGGGCAGTCAGGTCGGCGTATTCCTTGTCTGCCACGTCGCCGTCTTTTGTCAGCAAGGCCATCGTCTCGACCGGGAAGGTGAGCACGGCTTTTGTGCGTTCCGTGTTGAACCAGTCCATGAACCGCCGTTGCAACCAGTCGATGGCATCCCAGTGGGGCTTTGTCCCGTCGGGGAAAACGAAGTCCCCGAAGATGCTGTCGAAGTAGTTGCGATCATAGTAGGAGATGTTCCAGAACACGGCTTGGAAGTTGCGCGCTCCGGTGGGCTGGTTGATGGAATAGACTATCTGCTCGAAGCAGTCGGTGACGACCTTGTCGATGGTGCGGCGGCGTTTCGAGAGGTCGACCACCTCGTCGGCGCGGCGGAAATAGTCCTCGCCGTATTCCTTTTCGAGGAAGTAGTTCATGTAGAGGAGAAACTCGGGCGTGGCGCAGGCTCCGCTCAACATGGACGAGACGATGAACACCATGTTGACGAACCCGCCACAGAAGGATTTGAGGTTGGTGGGCGCGGTGGAGTTCCCGCCGATGTCGCGGGTACCATTCAGCAGCCAGGGGTACATCGTGATGGATGCGCAATAGTTGGCGAGGCTTGTTTCGTCGTTTTTGTAAATGTAATGATGCTCCAAGAGGTAAAGATAACGCTCGGCGGTGGCTTTGCCGTAGAGCTGGCGGATGCGGTCGCAGAGCAGGCGGCGGTTCAACCGGATGAAGCCCTGTTTGGGCAGCTCGCCGATGAGCGTGGCGATGTTCTTGTTCTCCACGTTGGCGTTGGCATCGTACTTCGACCCGGTCGCGGGATTGCACGAGGCGCAATAGTCGAGCAGGAAACGGAGCTTGTCGCGTACCTCGCGGTCTTCGGTGTGCCGCTGGCGGTAGAGCATGAACGACTTGGCCACGGCGTAGTGTCCGGTGGACATGAGGGCCACCTCTACTTGGTTCTGGATGTCCTCCACGCCCATGCCCTGGCAAAAGGTGAGCTGGTTGTAAATCCTGTCGAGCTCTTCCCGTTCGGGGATTGTGCCTGTCGAGGCAAAGGCTTTGAGCACGGCGCGGCGAATCTTCTCGGACGAGAACGCCACTTGGCTACCATCGCGTTTGGTGATGGTCAGGTTGTCGGCAGTCATAGTAGTTCGCTTTATGACTTGTTTGGGATTAGACATTGCGAGCCGGCTGCATAAAACCACAACTCGCCCATGACGGGGGACAAGTGGGTTATCGGATTCTTCCCACAACCGGCTTAACTCCCGAAGCCGTTGGGCAGCGACTCATTTCGGCGGCAGGTCTTCTGGCTTATCCCTCACTCCGAAACGCCTTCCCGTCGGACCGCGGTTCCGATAGTGGCTCATGTGTTTCGGGTGATAACGGGACTTACAGCAGCGGGTACTGTCGCCGACTCGCACGGCGTTCCCTCTTGATCGGACGGGGTGATGTCCGAACCGCCTTCACCGGCAAAAGTATGAAATTACTTCCAAGAAAGAAAATGTTCCCGTAATCTTTTTCGGAAAACTCTTTCATGAGAAATTAATCCGTTGTTGTCTGAAATGGAAAGCTTTTTCAAGCTGTCTATTGAGAAAGTTGTACGTTTTTTATGTACTGTGAGGTGTTTCGGAGGCAGATTTTTCCGACGTGTCCGCCCGTTCATATCCCCATCCCGTAGAGCGAGGAATACAGAATGCAGAGGCTGTCCGGACGGGTCGGCTGTCCGTCGTGACGGGTCGCCGACTTGTTCCGACGGGTCGCCGGA
>CAZYHW010000118.1:0-3358 GCA_964647405.1 uncultured Prevotellamassilia sp. | reverse complement strand
CTGATTCCTTCGAGTGCGAAATACTCGCACTGCACCGGGATGATGACCGAGTCGGCGGCTGTGAGCGCGTTGACGGTAATCAGTCCCAACGAGGGGGAACAGTCGATGAGGATGTAGTCGTAATCATCTTTCAGAGGGGCTAACAGCTTCTTCATCACCTTTTCGCGTTCGTCGAAGTTCAGCATTTCTATTTCCGCTCCGACGAGGTCGATGTGCGAGGGGATGATGTCCAGGCCGTCGATGTCCGTCGTGTAAATCGCCTCGCGGACATCCACGCCGTTGATGAGGCATTCATAAATGGAACAGTCCACCTCGCCCATGTCCACGCCAAGCCCTGAGGAGGCGTTCGCTTGGGAATCCGCGTCGACCAACAGCACTTTTTTTTCGAGTGTAGCCAAGGAAGCGGCCAGGTTCATCGATGTCGTGGTTTTCCCGACACCACCTTTCTGGTTGGCCAATGCAATAATTTTGCCCATATTTCTCTTAAAACGCTCTATCTTTATAGCCTGCAAAGATAGCTAATTTTCAACGATGCCCGAGCATTAAACCTTTTTTTCGTACTTTTGCCTCACTTAAACAGACTTATGGATTCCACGCATAAACCACGCCTGCTCCTCTCCAACGACGACGGAGTGTCGGCCAAGGGATTGAATTTTCTAATCGATGTTTTCGCGTCGCGGGCCGACCTTTTCGTCATGGCTCCCGATGCTCCCCGCTCGGGGGCGGGCTGCTCCCTCACGTCCACCCAGCCGCTTCGTTACCGCGTCCTGCGCGACGAGCCGGGTTTGACGGTCTGCTCTTGTTCCGGCACGCCGGTCGACTGTGTGAAACTGGCTCTCGGGCAGGCCATGGACTACGTTCCTGACCTCATCCTTAGTGGGGTGAACCACGGCAGTAACGCCTCTGTCAATGCCCACTATTCCGGTACGATGGGGGCGGCTTATGAGGGAGCGATGAAGGGTATTCCGTCCATCGCTTTCTCCTTGTGCGACCACAGTGACGATGCCGACTTCGAACCTCTTCGCCCCTATGTAGTCGAGTTGGTCGACAAGGTTTTGGCGACCGGCCTTCCTCCCTACACGTGCCTTAACGTCAATTTCCCGAAGCAGCCGGACTTCCTTGGCATCCGCGTCTGCCGGATGGCTCACAGCAGCTGGGAGAAGGAACATGCTCCCTGTCCGCATCCCCGTGGCGGCCGTTTCTTCTGGCTGACGGGGGAACAAAGGAACATGGAGCCGGAGGCCGACGACACCGACCTCTGGGCACTCGACCAGGGCTACGTCGCCGTCACGCCGACAACCGTCGATGTCACGGCTCACGAGGCTATCAATCAGCTGAGGACGGTTCTCGGCACGCGTTGAACCGCTACCCGCTTTTCCCGATATGAAGTACTTTCTCATCGTGGGCGAGGCCAGTGGCGACCTCCATGCCGCCCATCTGATGCAGGAGCTGCGGCAGGCCGACCCGCAAGCCGAATTCTTTTTCTATGGCGGCGACGAGATGAAGCAGGCCGGGGGAACGCTGTTGCAACACTACAAGGCTACGGCGTACATGGGCTTCATCCCTGTCCTGACGCACCTGCCCGCCATCCTGCGCCACATGCGGGATTGCAAGCGTCACCTGTGCGCCATCCGTCCCGACGTGGTTATCCTTGTGGACTACCCGGGTTTCAACCTGAAAATGGCGGACTACGCCCACAATCGCCTCCACATACCGGTTTTCTACTACATTTCGCCGAAGATATGGGCGTGGAAGGAACACCGGATTAAGCTCATCCGCCGCGATGTCGACGAGCTGTTTTCCATCCTGCCTTTCGAGAAGTCTTTCTTTGAGGACAAGCACCATTTTCCCATACATTACGTCGGCAACCCTACCGTCGACGAGGTAGAGGCGTTCCGTCGCCAATATGCCGGGTCGACGGATGGTTTCCGCTCTTGCCGCAGTCTGTCGCCCGGCCAGCCGCTCATCGCCCTGCTGGCGGGCAGCCGGGTGCAGGAGGTCAGGGACAACCTGCGGCGCATGTGCCTGGCCGCCGCGCCCTATGTCGCCCAAGGCTACCGGCTCGTCGTGGCGGGTGCACCGTCGCTCAGTCACGACACCTACGAACGCATCCTCGCCACCCTGCCCGGCGAGTTGCGGGAACAGGTGTACGTGGTGCATGGCGAGACTTACCCGTTGCTGGCACGTGCTGAGGCTGCCCTCGTCACGTCGGGGACAGCTACGCTCGAAACAGCCCTCTTCAACGTGCCGCAGGTCGTCTGCTACTACACCAGCTTCGGCCGCGCCGTGTCGTGGCTGCGCCGCCTGCTTCTCAAAGTCCCCTATGTCTCGCTTGTCAACCTGATTTGCCGTGAGGAGGTCGTACCGGAGCTCGTCGCCGACGGCATGACGGTGGACAACGTGCGCCGTCACCTGGGCGACATCCTCCCCGGCGGTGTCCGCCGTGCGCCGATGCTCGACGGTTATGCCCGGATGCGCACCCTGCTGGGCGGCGAGGGCGCGTCGCGTCGGGCTGCCCGGCTCATGGTCGACCTGCTGCGGCAGCGGCGGTGAGCCGCCCGTGCGGACGGTTGCGGCGGCGGGGTCAGAAGGAGAGGATGCGGCTGCCGTCGGGTGCCACTTCGAGGGCGACGCGCACGGTATCCTCGGGAAGGAGAGGCTCCACCAGCTCGGGCCACTCGACCAGACACAGGCAGCCGGAGTTGAAATAGTCTTCGCAACCCATGTCGCAGGCCTCCTCAATCCGCTTGACGCGGTAGAAGTCGAAGTGGTAGATGGTCTGCCCCGTCGTGGCGGAGCAGTATTCGTTGACCAGGGCGAACGTGGGCGACGTGACCACGTCCTCCACGCCCAGTTCCGCACACAACGCCTTGATGAACGTCGTTTTTCCCGCCCCCATCTTTCCGTAGAAAGCCAGCAGGTCATGCCCCGCCACGGCTTCCAGGAAACGGCGGGCAGCTTCCCGCAGCCCGTCCTCGCTTGTTATCCGGATTTCCATAGCTATTCTTTCGTTTGTTCGTGCATGGAATGCAAAAATAAGCATTCTTCTTGTGTAAAGTCCCAATAGGAGAGCAACGTTTCCAGCCAGTACGCGGCGAAACCCGGCACACTGCGGCGGCGGGGCTCCCCGTCATGTGGCGGTTGGTCTATTTTTCCTAATTTTGCCCCGTTGTTCGAAAATCAAGAGGAGGTATCATGGGAATAAATACTGTATGGATAGTCCTTCCTATCCTGTTCGTGCTGATGTTCCAGTTGGGGATGGCCTTGGACTGGCCCTCGTTCCGGAGGGTGTTCAGGAGGCCCTTGCCCGTCTTTGTCGGCCTGTGCGGGCAGCTCCTTATCCTTCCCGCCATAGCCT
>CAZYHW010000117.1:0-3508 GCA_964647405.1 uncultured Prevotellamassilia sp. | reverse complement strand
AAGAATCATCTTAGTTCTTGAAGAAGTCCTTTACGGCTTCATTGGGAACCATCTTCTCGTTGAAAACGTAAGCACCCGTCTTTGGGCTTTTCACCATTTTGATGACTTTCGTATAAGAACGGCCGTCGGTCTTTCCCTCTTGGAGTGTTGCGACTGTTTTCTTTGCCATGGTCTAAGTCTTTTATTTGATTTCTTTATGGATAGTCATCCTTTTGAGGATGGGGTTGTATTTCTTCAACTCCAAACGTCCCGGATGATTCTTCTTGTTCTTGGTCGTGATGTAGCGTGATGTACCGTGAAGTCCACTGTCTTTCATTTCCGTGCATTCAAGGATAACTTGCACGCGGTTACCTTTTGCTTTCTTTCCAGCCATTTCCTTTCGTCTTTCTTTAAGCGATTACCTTGATGTCTTTCCAATCGCAGTGTCCATTCTTTACTGCGTAATTCAGTGCGGAATCAAGCCCAACCTTGTTGATCATGCGGAGACCCGCAGCACTCACTTTAAGCTCTATCCAGCAATCCTGCTCTACATAGTAGAACTTCTTGGTGAACAGGTTCACTTGGAACTTGCGTTTGGTATGACGTCTCGAATGCGAAACGTTGTTGCCGTTCATGGCTCTTTTCCCTGTGATTTGACAAATCCTTGACATCGCTATATTTTTTCTTTTTGTTTTCCTTTGTTTCAACCCTTTTCTGGGGTTATCCCAATACGACGTGCAAAGTTAACGCATTTCCACGAACCCCGCAAAGTTTTTTCGGAAAAGTTTATGCTTCCTCGGCCTGCTCGTTTTCTTTCAGAAAGTCGCGGAGCATGTGCATGGCCGTTGCCGTGGCGGATGCAATGTTCTTGTCGCGGCCGTTGTCCTCTTCGAGTTTGCAGGTCACGATTTTCTCGTCTGAGCCGACGGCTATCCAGATAGTGCCTACCTTGACATCGGCGGTGCCTCCCCCAGGGCCGGCGAAGCCGCTCACGGCTACGCAATAGTCCGAGTGGAACAGTTTGTTCCCGCCGACTACCATCTGGCGCACGACCTCCTCGCACACTGCGCTTTGTTCCTCTATCACTTCCTTGTTAACGCCGAGGATTTCCTCTTTCGTCTCGTCTGCGTAGCATACGAGGCCGCCCTTGAAATAGTAGGAACTACCCGGGATGGCGGTGATGACGCTGGCAATGCGTCCGGCGGTGCAACTCTCGGCAGTACACAGAGTCTTGCCGGCGCGCCACATCATTTCGTTAATGTCTTTACTGACGATTTTCAGGTCTAAGTCCATAGTGGTTATTTCGATTAGTTGATTGATACGCGTGCGTAGGCTGGTTTGTCTATCGGACAGAAGTCGCGGTCGAGGTACTTGTAATACCCGGTGATGGCAATCATGGCCGCGTTGTCCGTGGTGTAACCAAATTTCGGGATGTAGGTGTGCCAGCCTTCTTTCTCGTGCTTTTCGAGGAAAGCGTTACGCAATCCCGTGTTGGCCGATACCCCTCCCGCCAGGGCTACATGCCGTATGCCGGTTTGTTTGACGGCTAACGAGAGTTTCTTCATCAGGATGTCTACCACCGTCTTTTCGAGCGAGGCGGCGAGGTCGGCCTTGTGCTTCTCGATGAACTGGGGATCTTCCTTCAACCTGTCGCGCAGGAAGTAGAGGAACGACGTTTTCAGTCCGCTGAAACTGTAATCAAGTCCCGGGATGTGCGGATGGCTGAACGAGAACGCGGATGCGTCCCCGCTGCGTGCCAGCCGGTCGATGATTGGGCCTCCGGGATAGCCGAGCCCCATCACTTTCGAACATTTGTCAATGGCTTCCCCGGCTGCGTCGTCGATGGTCTGCCCGAGGATTTCCATGTCGTTGTAGGCATTGACCTTGACGATTTGCGAGTTTCCCCCGCTGACCAGCAAGCACAGATAGGGCAGGGGAGGGACGGGTGTCTCGTCTCCTTCTTCTTTCAGGAAAAGGGCGAGGATGTGTCCTTGCAGGTGGTTCGCCTCGATGAGGGGAATCCCCAATGAGGCGGCCAGTCCCTTGGCAAAGGAAACGCCGACGAGCAGCGAGCCCATCAGTCCGGGGCCGAGGGTCACGGCGATGGCCGAAAGCTCTTCCTGCGTGATGCCTGCCCGTTTGAGGGCTTGGTCCACCACGGGCACGATGTTCTGCTGGTGGGCGCGTGAGGCCAGTTCGGGCACCACGCCGCCATAGGCCTTGTGGACATCCTGCGAAGCCGTCACGTTGGAGAGCAGGATGCCATTGCGCAGCACGGCAGCCGACGTGTCGTCGCAACTCGATTCGATGCCTAATATAATAATGTCGTCTTTCACGTGTCGCGTCCTCCGTTTGTCAGGCCGTCAGGATTTCCAGCCCGTGTTCGGTCATGACGAACGTGTGTTCCCATTGCGCCGAGGGCTTCTCATCCTCGGTGACCACGGTCCACCCGTCTGCCTGGTCGATAAATACGCGCCATGTCCCCATGTTTATCATGGGCTCGATGGTGAACACCATGCCGGGAACGAGGAGCATCCCTTTCTCGTGAGTATTATAATGGTTCACTTCGGGTTCTTCGTGGAACTCCAAACCCACGCCATGGCCGCACAAGTCGCGCACGACGCTGAACCCGTTCCGCTTGGCATGCCGCTCGATGGCCTTGCCCACGTCGCCAAGGAACCCCCATGGCTTGGCGGCAGCCGCACCGAGGTCGAGGCATTCCTTTGTCACGCGGACGAGTTTCTCCTTCTCCGGCGTGGTCTTGCCGATGATGAACATACGGGAGGCATCGCTGTAATATCCGTCGAGGATGGTCGACACGTCGACGTTCAGGATGTCACCCTCTTTCAGTATTTCGTTCTCGCTGGGAATACCGTGGCAGACCACCTCGTTCACGCTGGTACACACGCTCTTGGGGAAGCCTTCGTAGTTGAGCGGGGCGGGAATGGCACCGTGGTCGACGGTGTAGTCGTACACAAGTTTGTCTATCTCTGCCGTACTCATCCCGACGTGTATTTCCTTTTCGAGGAGGTCGAGTACACCCGTGTTGACGACACCCGAACGACGGATACCCTCTATCTGTTCCGGTGTCTTAATCATATCACGACGGGGTACGAGTGCGCCCCTGTCTTGGTGGTATAGAATCTTCTTGTCCAGTTCGGTCAGAGGCTGGCCGTGCTGGATAGTCCAGTTCCTTATACGTCTTTTGAACATCCTTTTCGGTTTAGAACTTTGCAAAGTTACGATTTTCTGTCGATTGTGCAGAAAGTAACTCTTTCTCTTTGTGCTTTTACCGAAAGATGCTCCGCAATATTCCTGTCCTGACGTGGACAAGAGGGGATTGGATAGCGACAGACTTCTCTCCGTCAGTCAATGTTCCTCATTTCCTCCAACAGATTCTGGTAACTCGTCACTTGATGGTAACGCACATGGCTGGTCGAAGTGTTGTTGAACAGCTTTTCGGCGCATTCTATCTTGGCCTTCTCCACGCCGCGCAGTTCCATCGTGTCCAATGAGCCTTTTGTTTCGG
>CAZYHW010000116.1:0-3561 GCA_964647405.1 uncultured Prevotellamassilia sp. | reverse complement strand
ATGGAAATTTCCCTATGGGGAGTTAGCCGCCACATGTGGGTACAAAAAATCCGGGTCTGCCTCTCCCGCTGGGGGAATACAGACCCGGAATTTATTGGTCGCCGGGACACAGGCTGCGCCTGCCGGCTTTACTTCACTTTCAGCAGTTCGACCTTGAATATCAAGGTAGCGAACGGAGGAATGCCTTGGTTGCCTTCTTCGCCATAACCCAAATCATACGGGATGAAAAGCTCCCACGTGGAACCCTCGGGCATCATTTGGAGAGCCTCTACCCAACCCTTGATGACCTGGTTGCAACGGAACGTGGCTGTCCGGCCACGCTGGTAGGTGGAGTCGAAGATCGTGCCGTCGATAAGGCGACCCTCATAGTTCACTTCCACTTCGCTCGTGTCCGTCGGGATGACGCCATCGCCTTTCTGCAAGATGTGGTATTGCAAGCCGGAGGGCATCGTGACGACACCGGGCACATGGCGGTTCTCCGCAAGGAAATCGGCATTCCGTATGCTGTCGCGCTGACGGACGTAGGCGGTCTGCCGTTCAATTATTGCCACAGCCTCGCTGTCCGTCAATGCCGTCCTCTGTCCCAGGATTCCCTCGCTCAGCCCTTTCTCGAACTGTTCGCGGTTCACGTAGGCACTATCGGAACTCCCCGTCGCCATCTTGTTGATCGCGGGAATCACCGTCTCTGTGTTCATCTGCCCGATTTTCAACCCTGCGGCATAAGCCACTTTGCCTTTCACGGCTTTCTCGTTGAAGCGGGCGATAAGGCCGCACACGGCATCGTTGAGGTAGGCCGTGTCGACACCCTCGCGTGTGATAAGATACTGTTTCAGGCTGCCGCTCTGGGCTATCCCCATCGCGTAGCTGAACGAATCGGCCGGCACGGGCTGCAACAGGTTGACGGCGGGCTTCTCTTTTTCACGCGGTTTCTTGCGTGAGCGAGCCGAAGCGCCGACTACCACCAAGGCCAGGCCAAGTATGAGCAAAGACTTCGTTGTCATTTCTTTTTACTACTTCTTTGTTGCTAAACCATCCAGCGTGATCTTGAAAATCAAGGTGGAGTAAGGAGGGATAACGGATGTCTCGCGCTCGCCATAGGCCATATCGGCAGGAATGTAGACCTCCCAAGTGGAGCCGACGGGCATGCTCTTCAACGCGGCAGCAAAACCGGGAACGCTGTGCGAAACTCTCATCTTGACAGCCTTGCCGTCGTTGTTCTTGTCCGAAGAGTCGAACACGGTGCCGTCGACCAGCTTGCCCTCATAACGGATAAGCACACGCGACGTGTCGGTGGGGATTTCGCCCTTACCTTCCTCGATGACGCGGTAGAGGACGCCGTCCTGGAGTTCCTTCACGCCTTCTTCCTTAGCCTTGGCAGCCAGGAATTCCTCACCTTTCCGCTTGTTGTCACCGTATTTCTCCATCATGACCTCTTCGTGCAGGCGTCTCATGCGATCGTTCGCCCTTTCATAAGCCATTTGTTGGGAGATGACTTCTCCGTTGACTTTGAGCGCGGTCTTTCCCTTTACGCCGGCGATGAAGCCCGCCACAGTGTTCTTCACACTCAGGTGTCTCGTGGAATCATCACCGAAGATATTCATCTCCGTGCCACGTACCATCTGCTGACTGATTTGCTGGCCAATCTGAATACCGGTATAGTAAGCGATATTCTTCTCGTCGTCGGAACCCAAGGCACCGTCCCTGACTCCTTTGAGGAATTCATCGATGTAAACAGAATCTATGCCGTATTGCCGCTCCAAGATATTCACGAAATTCATCGAGCTGGCCAGTCCCATCTCATAACTGAGCGTATCGAGTTCAGTCCTGAGGTTTGCCTTCGGCACACCACTGTTTTGACAAGCGCCCAAAAGCGTCGTCGCGGCCACGGCGGCCGCCATGATTACGTGTTTCATACTTATCTCTATTGCTTTATTTTATCGTTGCGTGATGGTTCAGAGCACACTTATCAGCTCCACGTCGAACACCAAGGCGGCGTAGGGAGGAATCGAAGCCCCCGCTCCTGTCGTGCCGTAAGCCAGGTCGTAAGGGATAAAGAAGCGGTATTTCGCTCCTTCGGCCATGAGCTGTACTCCCTCCGTCCACCCCTTGATGACACCGTTCAGGGGGAACACGGCAGGTTCGCCGCGGCGATAGGAGGAATCGAAGACCGTGCCGTCGACCAGCCGACCCTCGTAGTGGCACTTCACCTTGTCCGTGGCTTTCGGGCGACTGCCCGTACCGGCCACAAGCACCTGGTATTGCAATCCGCTTGGCAGGACGACGACTCCCTCTTTCTTCGCGTTCTCGGCAAGGAATGCTTCGCCCTCGGCGCGGGCGGCTTTTCCCTTCTCGGCCATGCTCGCCTGCTGGCGGCTTTCCTGTTCGGCAAAGAAAGCCTGCAACAGTCGCTGGGCCTCGGCTGCGTCGACTGCGGGCTCCTTCCCGGCCATGACATCCTTGATGCCTGTGGCGAAATCGTCGATGTCCAATTCTTTCCCGCCCATTTGGAGCAACTGATGCCCTATGTTCATGCCCAAGGCGTAACTTACTTTATCCATATCTTTCTGATTGACTTTTCCGTCCGACTGTATGATGATGTCGAGCGCAAAAGTACGATTTTTTATCATAGTAAAAGCCGGTCTGCCTTATTTTTCAGTAAGTTTGCCTTCCCAAGTCAAACCTGCGGAGGGCATCTCCGCGCAAAACACTCACCGAGAATGAAAAAAATTGTGGCACTCACGGGAGCCGGCATCAGCGTCGAAAGCGGACTGAGTACTTTCCGCGATGCAGGCGGCCTATGGGACAAATACCCCGTCGAGCAAGTGGCCACGCCCGAAGGCTGGGCGCGCGACCCTGCGCTGGTCACCCGGTTCTACAATCGCCTGAGGCGGCAGACCCTCGCCGCCCGCCCCAACCGCGCCCATGAGCTTCTGGCGCGTTTGGAGGGGAAATATGATGTCACGGTCGTGACGCAGAACGTCGACGACCTGCACGAGCGAGCCGGGTCGACGCACGTCGTCCACCTGCACGGCGAACTGATGAAAGTTTCGTCGTCGCGCGACCCCAACAATCCGTACTACATCCGTACCCTCCCGCCCGACGACTGCGAGGTGGAGCCCGGCACGCTCGCGGCGGACGGCTCGCTCCTGCGTCCTTGGATTGTATGGTTCGGCGAACCTGTCCCGAACATCGAGACAGCCAGCGAGGAGGCCGCCCATGCCGACGTGTTCCTCATCATCGGCACGTCGCTCAACGTTTATCCGGCGGCAGGGCTCGTGGGTTACGTACCGGCCTCCACTCCCATCTATGTCATCGACCCCAAGCCCGTGCCTGTGGAGGCCTCGCCACGCTTGCACTTCCTGCGGGCGACGGCCTCGGAAGGCATGGAGCAGGTCTGGGCGGAGCTGGCAGGCGACTGAACACGGCGGTAAGCCCCATTCCCGATGCCCGTCGGCGACAGGACGGGAAACAAGTCGGCGACACGAAAAAACGGTCAGCCGGATAGATTCATCTATCCGGCTGACCGTTTTGCTTATCAGGCGACCCGCCAAGCGGAGGGTC
>CAZYHW010000115.1:0-3563 GCA_964647405.1 uncultured Prevotellamassilia sp. | reverse complement strand
CAAAGCCCCAACTTGTCAATTGTGTTGTTGGGATATTATGGGCATGTCGTTATTTGGCGTAGGCGGAATGTTTGGCGGCTTGTCTCGTTTCGTCAGAATAACATAAAAAAAGTCCCGGCTAAGAATTAGCCGAGACTTCTCGTTTTACTTTATGGAAAAGTGCTTTATCCGTTGACCTTAGCCATGTGGGCGATAAGATCAAGGACTTTGTTGGAATAGCCGATTTCGTTGTCGTACCAAGAAACGACCTTAACGAACGTGTCGGTCAAAGCGATACCAGCTTTTGCATCGAAGATGGAGGTACGGGTATCACCCAGGAAGTCAGACGAAACGACAGCTTCATCCGTGTAGCCCAGTACACCTTTCAGTTCGCCTTCGGAAGCTTCCTTCATAGCGTCGCAGATTTCAGCATAGGTAGCCGGTTTTGCGAGGTTAACCGTCAGGTCAACAACCGAAACGTCGAGAGTCGGAACACGCATGGACATACCGGTCAGCTTGCCGTTCAGTTCGGGGATAACCTTGCCCACAGCCTTAGCAGCACCCGTCGACGAGGGGATGATGTTGCCCGATGCGGCACGACCACCGCGCCAGTCTTTCAGAGAAGGACCGTCAACGGTCTTCTGGGTAGCCGTCGTAGAGTGTACAGTCGTCATCAAGCCATCCTTAATGCCGAACTTGTCGTTGAGCACCTTGGCAATAGGAGCCAAGCAGTTCGTCGTGCAAGAAGCGTTGGACACGAACTGAGTTCCCTTGACGTACTTGTCGAAGTTCACACCGCACACGAACATGGGGGTGTCGTCTTTCGAAGGAGCGGACATCACTACGTATTTTGCACCAGCCTCGATGTGAGCCTGAGCTTTTTCCTTTGTCAGGAAGAGTCCCGTGGATTCCACAACGTATTCAGCGCCGACTTCGTTCCACTTCAAGTCTGCCGGATTACGCTCGGCGGTTACGCGAATGTGGTTGCCGTTGACAATCAGTTCGCTCTTCTCCACGTCAGCTTCGATTGTGCCGGGGAAAGCACCGTGCATCGTGTCGTATTTCAGCATATAGGCGAGGTAGTCGACCGGGCAAAGGTCATTGATACCTACAATCTGGATGTCGCTGCGGTTTTGAGCAGCACGGAATACGAAGCGGCCGATGCGACCGAAACCGTTAATACCTACTTTGATCATAACTGTTGTGTAAATTAAAGATTGAAGTCCTTACTTGGTTTTTATGGATCGTCAGGGACAGTGGTTAGACCGCCTTTCAAATCCGGTGCAAAATTACAAAATACATTTTATTCCGTAGCTTTGACCACACTATTTCTTTCTAAAAGAAGTGTCTTTTTTCCTTTATTATTTGTCTGTGTCGGTGAAATTTCGTGCTTGGGCAGTGTGAAAGTGAATTGCAGCCCGCCGTATATGCCGTTGCAAACGCTGATGGTTCCGTGGTGTTGCAGGATGGCGTTCTTGACGATGGCCAGTCCCAATCCCGTTCCGCCCAGCTTCCGCGACCGGCCTTTGTCCACACGGTAGAAGCGGTCGAAGAGATGTGGAAGATGCTTGGGCTCAACGCCCGATCCGTTGTCCGCGAAGCAGAACGTGTAAAAGTTCTGGTTCTCGGAGATGATGTGGATGAAGATGTCTTCTCCACCGGAGTAGGCGATGGCGTTGTTCACGAGATTCTGGAAGACGGAATGGAGCAGTGCCGGGTCGCCGAAAACATAGGTAGGACTTTTAATGTTACAGATTACCTTCATTTTGTCCCCGTTGGGCAGGGAGGAAATGTTTTCGGTGATTTCGCTGATGATTTTGGAGATGTCGGTTTGCTGGAAGTTGATGCACGGCCCTGTTTCGTCCAGTTTGGAAATTGTCGTGACGTCCCGGAGCAGTGAAGAGAGGCGCTGGGTTTGTGCATAACTCTTTTGGAGGAAGTCGTGCCGGGTCGTCTCGTCCATTTCCGGGTTCTCCAAAATGGTCTCGATATATCCGCAGATGCTGGCTACCGGTGTTTTGAGCTCGTGGTTGATGTTATTGGTCAGTTCCCGCTTTATCCTTATTTTTTCCTGTGCTTCATATAGGGCGACCTGGCGTTCGCGATCGCGGTCCTCTGCCGCACGTTGGAGCTTGGAATATAACCTGATAATCTGGTTGGATATTTCGCCCAGTTCGTCGTGTGGGAACTGTTCCGTCGCCGTAATGATTTCCCCCGCTCCGGCCCGGACGGAGAACTCGCGCAGCCTTGCGATGTTGCGCCCCAGCCTGCGGGTCAGGAGATAGGTGATGATGCTCAGGAACAGCGTGATGAAGAGCATGAACCAAAGGAATGTCCGGTCGGATTTCAGGGTGTTGATGAGCGACAGGTTGTAGGGCAAGGCCGTGCGTATGATCCAGTTGCCGGTTCGGGTTGCCGAGTAAAAATATTCCTGGTGCATACTGTCGGATACGCGGGAGGTCGTGTATCCTTTTCCCGTCAACATGGCTTGCCGCACTTCCGGCCGTTGGCTGTGGTTCGCAAGTCCGGATACATCCGTTGCCTCGGTGTCATAAAGCACTTTCCCCCGAGTGTCTATGAGCGTAATGCGCATGTCGGGAAACTGTCCGAAGTGTTCCTTCTTTATGCTGGCGATGTCAGCACCCTCTTCCATGAGTTTCGCGATTTGTACGTTGGTCGCTTGGAGGAGCGCGTTGACCTGTTCAATCTTGAACTGCTTTTCCCGTTGGTACTGGAATACGAGGAAGCACCCGACAACGACCCATGAGAACGTGAGGAGGAGCAGGAACAGCCGCTGGTGGAACGGAAGGATAATCCGTTTACGCATCGAAGCCGTAACCATATCCGTTACGCGTTATGATGTTGTCGCCATAGCGTCCTATCTTCCGGCGGAGGCGGGTGATGTTCACGTCGATGGTGCGGTCGAGGACGATGACCTCGCCTTTCCACACCTTGTTCAGGATTTCTTCCCGCGTGAATACGATACCCTTGTTCGCGAGGAGCAGCGAGAGTATCTCGAATTCTTTCTTTGTCAGGTTAATTTCTTCGCCGTCAAGGAGACATGACTTCTTCTTCAAGTTGAGGGAGAGGGTCTCGAAGGACAGGATGTCGTTGGCCGGTGTCGTGCTTGTGTGGCGGCGCAGCACGTTGCGAACCCTGGCCATGACCTCGCGGATGGAGAAGGGCTTGGAAATGTAATCGTCCGCGCCAAGGTTGAGACCGGCCACCGTGTCGTCCTCGGTGTCCTTGGCCGTGCAGAAAATGATGGGGATATGCGCCGTACTTTCTTGCTCTTTCAATATGCGCGCCATACGGAAGCCACTCATTTTCCCCATCATCACGTCAAGGATGAGCAGCGCATAGTCACTGATGTTCTTCTCTAAGGCTTCTTCGGCACTGTATGCCACATCGACATCGTAGCCCTCCTTTTCGAGATTGAATTTGAGGATTTCGCACAGTGACTCTTCGTCGTCGACGACTAATATTTTCTGTTTGGCCATGCTGTTGGATTTTCTTTTGGGCAAAGGTAACATAAAAAGACGGGATACTTATCCGCCTGTTCCTAATGTAACTGAATCTTAATA
>CAZYHW010000114.1:0-3669 GCA_964647405.1 uncultured Prevotellamassilia sp. | reverse complement strand
CACACGACAGGATTATCTACGACATCCACGATGAAGAGGTCATCGTGGTCGTTGTTGAGGTTGAAGGGCACTACGGCGACAAGTGAGCGCGCCCATCACCTTCCTCGACAAATACAACCCCGGGCAGTTCGAGATAGTGGGAGCAACAGAAAGCGAAGGGAAAGGATTTTCCTGTGGCTTGTGGAATCCTGATAGTAAAGTATCCCAACCTCTCGTCAGTGGAGAGCGGAAATACAAGCGGATATTCATAAAGAAGAGTTAGCCGCCGGCGCGCCGTACATGCGCCCGCCCTACCCCGGCAGGAGTCCGTCTGCGACGCGGGCAGGAAGCGCAAGGCGACAAGTCCCGGCCTTGTGTTCCCTACCACAAGGCGACCTTTCCGGCTGTCCCAAGGTCGAGCGTGGCCGTTTCTACGCCCAATGCCTTGAACACGCGGGTCATCATCGGAAGGCTTATGCCACGTCCGCGCTCCATGCGCGCTATTTGGGCTTTCCGCACCCCGGCGCGCTCCCCCAACTCTTCCTGCGTGAGGTGCAGTTTGAGGCGCGCGTCCTTTATCGCCTCCCCTATCCGGTAGGCCTGCAAGGCTTCTTCCACCTTTCTATCCAAACTGTCCCTCTCGGGAGTTCCTTTCTTGCCTATGAGCTCATCAACGACCTCCTCCAAGGAGTAGAGCTTCATGTTTCCTACCTGTCTCATGTCTTTCCTGACTAATCCCTGTCCGCAAAGGTAACAATCGGTTTCGCAAACGCGAAACGCTTTTGTCTGTTTCCGGCAGAAGAGCGGCGGCGGAGAACTCAACCCGTCCCCCACGGCAGCGCGGCAGAGCCCCAGCGGCAGTGTGCGCGGGGCAATCATACAGAGCGGCGCAGGGCACAGGCAAGGACACCGCCGCACGGGCGCATACGAAGAACGCCCCGGGGATGGTTCCCGGGGCGTTCGTGGTGTGCGGATTATGTGATGTGTCGTCGGCGTGCCGCGCGGGCGGGCGCGCCGTGGGGGCTTAGCCCAGGTATTTCGTGAGGATGCGGATGTTGTCGTCCTCGCGCAGGCGGCGGAGGGCGCGCTCCTTGATTTGGCGGACGCGCTCGCGGGTGAGGTTGAGCGTGTTGGCCACTTCCTCGGCGGTCATCTCGTTACGCCCGATGCCGAAGAGCATTTTCAGGACGAGCTGCTCGCGGTCGGTGAGGATGCTGAGGGCGGAGTCGAGGTCGGCCGAGAGCGACTCGCGCTCCATGGCGTTGTCGGTGCCCGGCGCGCTCTCGTCGGTCATGATGTCGACGAGGCAGTTGGAGTCGTCGTCCTGGAAGGGTGCGTCGACGGATACCTTCTTGCCGTTCGTCCCGAGGGCTTCCTGCACCTTGGCGGGCTCCACCTCGAGTATGTCGGCGAGCTCCTGCACGGAGGGGCGGCGTTCGTGCTCCTGCTCGAAGTTGACGATGGCCTTGGTCAGCTTGCTCTGGAAGCCCACCTGGTTGAGGGGCATGCGCACGATGCGGCTCTGCTCGGAGATGGCTTGCAGGATGCTCTGGCGAATCCACCACACGGCGTAGCTGATGAACTTGAAGCCGCGCGTCTCGTCGAACTTCTTGGCGGCCTTGATGAGCCCCAGGTTGCCCTCGTCGATGAGGTCGTTGAGCGCCAATCCTTGGTTCTGGTACTGCTTGGCCACGCTGACGACGAAGCGCAGGTTGGCGCGGGCGAGCTTTTCCAGCGCGGCGTCGTCGCCGTGGTGGATGCGCTGAGCGAGCTCTACTTCTTCGTCGGTGGAAATCAGTTCCTCGCGGCCGATTTCGACCAGATACTTGTCCAGGGCCGCGCTCGAACGATTGGTAATACTTTTGTTGATTTTTAATTGACGCATAAAACTAAAACCTGTTTTGGAGGTGCAAATTTACGGTTTTTTTCCGACATGTGGTATGACCCCAGGCCGACTGTTCAGCTATTTTTGCATTTTGGGGGCTGAAAAGCTAAAAAGACATAGAGAACGGCGCGACGAGAGGGAACTTTGCGTATATTTGCCGCAGTGTAACCACACAACTGAACGACGCATGGACAACAAACTGAAAGGAACAAAGACCGAGAAGAACCTCATGGAGGCCTTCGCGGGAGAGTCGATGGCGCGAACGAAGTACACCTTCTACGCCTCGAAAGCCAAGAAGGACGGCTACGTGCAGATAGCCAGCCTCTTCGAAGAGACAGCAAACAACGAGAAGGAGCACGCCAAGATATGGTACAAGCTGCTCCACGGCGGCATCGGCACCACCGCCGAGAACCTCCTCGACGCCGCCCAGGGCGAGAACTACGAGTGGACCGACATGTACGCCCGCTTCGCCGAGGACGCCCGCGCCGAGGGCTTCGACCACATCGCCCGCCTCTTCGAGATGGTCGGCGCCATCGAGAAGGAGCACGAGGAACGCTACCGCAAGCTCTTGGCCAACGTCGAGGGCGGCCTCGTCTTCTCCAAGGACGGCGACTGCGTGTGGCAGTGCGCCAACTGCGGCCACATCGTCGTCGGCAAGCAAGCCCCCGAGGTGTGCCCCGTATGCGCCCATCCGCAGAGCTACTTCCAGGTGCGCGCCGAGAATTACTGAACCGGCGACCCGTCGCAACTAACGACCGACCCATACGACCATGATTAGCTACTGGATACTCTTCATCGCCATCGCGCTGGTGAGCTTCGCCGTGCAGGCCAACCTGAAAAACAAGTTCAAGCGCTTCTCGAAAGTCCCCCTCGACGCGGGGCTGACGGGGCGCGAGGTGGCCGAGAAGATGCTGCGCGACAACGGCATCTACGACGTGACCGTCACCTCGACGCGGGGGATGCTCACCGACCACTACAACCCGACGACCAAGACGGTGAACCTGAGCGAAGGCGTCTACGCCTCGTCCAGCATCGCCGCGGCCGCCGTCGCCGCCCACGAGTGCGGCCACGCCGTGCAGCACGCCCGCGCCTACGCCCCCTTGCAGCTGCGCTCGGCGCTCGTCCCGGCCGTCTCGTTCGCCTCGAGCTGGATGCAGTGGGTGCTGCTCATCGGCATCCTGACGGTGAACGTCTTCCCCGAAGTGCTCCTCGTGGGCATCGTCCTCTTCGCCCTGACGACGCTGTTCAGCTTCGTCACGCTGCCCGTCGAAATCGACGCGAGCCGCCGCGCCTGCGCCTGGCTCAGCGAGGCGGGCATCACGTCGGCGCACAACTACCCCATGGCCGTCAGCGCACTGCGCAGCGCGGCCTACACCTACGTCGTGGCCGCCCTCAGCTCGCTGGCCACGCTGGTCTACTACATCATGATATTCATGGGCGGCTCGCGCGACGACTGACCGCCCCCCGACCCCGAAAGCTTTTTCTCATAGCGATAACGGCGGCGCGCACGCGGGATGACTTTTGCTACCATTTCTCCATCTCCCGCGGGCGCGCCGTTTCTTTATTGCCCCACGCCTCCCCCGCCGCAGCCCTGTTATATAATGTAGTCCTATCATATAATCAAGGACACCCGCGCCCGTGCGCCCGCGCGCATTGACGTTTATTGTCCGGGAGGCATCGCCGGGAGGCCGCACGCACCGCAAACGCACGCCGCACGGAAAAACACGGCGCGGCGGCGCGTTCCGCAGATTTTCCCTATATTTGCCCCCATGAAAGCGAAAGCACTGTGGACGCTCGCCGCCCTG
>CAZYHW010000113.1:0-3688 GCA_964647405.1 uncultured Prevotellamassilia sp. | reverse complement strand
CATGAAAGACTTCTTCCGCGTCATGCTCCGTTACGTGAAGCCTTACAAGTTGTACTTGGTGGGCTCTCTCGTGTTCAACCTGCTTTCTGCCATTCTCAATGTGTTCTCCTTTGCGACGCTTATCCCCATGTTGCAATTGCTGTTCGGGATAGACACGACGCAATACGAGTTCATCCCGTGGGATGCCGCCACGCCGGGGATGAAGGACATCATCATCAACAATCTTTACTACTATACGACGCAACTGATCGCCGAGTTCGGAGCCTCGACCACCTTGCTGCTCATCGGTTCGACGCTCGTGTTGGCCACGCTGTTGAAGACGAGTTGCTACTTTGCCTCGGTCGGTATCATGGTGCCCATTCGCACGGGCATCGTGCGCGACATACGTATGGCGGTCTACCATAAGATAACCTCGCTTCCGCTTTCCTTCTTTTCGGCAGAGCGTAAGGGCGACATCATCGCCCGCATGAGCGGCGATGTGAACGAGGTGGAAAACTCCATCATGGGTTCGCTCGACATGCTCATCAAGAATCCTATCCTACTCGTCTGCTATTTCTGTGTCCTTATCTACACGAGTTGGCAGCTCACGCTTTTCACCATTGTCGTGCTCCCGCTCATGGGCTGGATCATGGGGCGCGTCGGGCGCAAACTGAAACGCCAATCACTTGATGCGCAAGGGAAATGGAGCGAAACGCTTTCGCAGCTCGAGGAAACGCTCGGGGGGATGCGCATCGTCAAGGCGTTCACCGCCGAGGAGAAGATGAACCGTCGTTTCGACCGCGTGGCCAACGACTTCCGGCAGGCGTCGAACCGCGTGAACATCCGGCAGGCATCGGCCCACCCCGTGAGTGAATTCCTCGGCACGTGCCTTATCGTACTCGTCCTTTGGTATGGCGGGACGCTCATCTTCAACCACTCTTCGGGCATCGACGCGCCGACGTTCATCTTTTACATGGTCATCCTGTACAGCATCATACAGCCACTCAAAGATCTCTCCAAAGCGGCCTACTCCATCCCCAAGGGCATGGCCTCCATCGAAAGAATCAACAAGATTCTGGGCGCGCGCAATCCCATCAGTGAACCTGCCGTTCCCCGGCATCTCTCGACTTTGTCCGAGAGTATCGAGTTCCGCGACGTTTCGTTTAGCTACGATGGCCAGCATGATGTCCTGCGCCATATCAACCTTACGGTTCCCCGCGGACGAACCATTGCTTTGGTGGGGCAGAGCGGGTCGGGAAAGTCGACCCTTGTAGACCTCATCCCGCGCTATCATGACATAGACCGTGGTGAAATCCTCATCGACGGCATCCGCATTCAGGACTTGGCTATCCGTGACCTCCGCTCGCTTATCGGGAACGTCAATCAGGAAGCCATACTTTTCAATGACACGTTTTATAACAACATCACGTTCGGTGTCGAAGATGCCACGATGGAGCAGGTGATCGAGGCCGCCAAGATAGCCAACGCGCACGACTTTATCATGGCGTCGGAGCAGGGCTACCAAACTTATGTCGGCGACCGCGGCTGCCGCCTTTCGGGTGGACAGCGGCAGCGTATCTCTATCGCACGCGCCATCTTGAAGAATCCTGCCATCCTCATACTCGACGAGGCTACGTCTGCCCTCGACACGGAGAGCGAACGCCTGGTGCAGGAAGCCCTCGAACGGTTGATGAAGACGCGAACCACCATCGCCATCGCCCACCGCCTGTCCACCATAAAGAACGCCGACGAAATATGCGTCCTGCACGACGGGAAAATCGTCGAACGTGGCTCGCACGAGGAACTTCTTGCCCAGAACGGCTACTACCGTCGCCTCAACGACATGCAACAGCTCTGACCCTTGAATCCCTTTCCGCCATGCGACAACGACTGACTATCCTGTTCCGTATATACATAGCCTTTGTGCTTGTCTTTGTGGTCATGAAACTTGTTTTCATGCTCTACAACGGTGCGGGGAGGGAGCTGTCCTGGGGCGATTGGTTCGCCGTTCCCGCTCACGGCCTGACGCTCGACCTTACCACCTCGGCCTACCTGACCGCCCTGCCGTGGTTGGCACTCATGGTCAGCGTCTGGACGCGCATTCCTTGGGCGCGCCGTCTCTATGCAGCCTATACCCTTGTCGTTTCCATCCTCTTGGCTTTCATCTTTATCGGCGACACCTGTCTTTATTCGTTCTGGAACTTCAAACTCGATGCCACGGTTCTTACTTATCTCGACAGACCGGGAGACATCACAGCCAGCGTCAGCCGGACGTATCTCTTCTTGGGATTGGTAGCCGTCGCCGCCGTCGCGGCACTCACCTGTTGGCTCCTCCGCCTCGCCGTGGGAAAGAAACCTCTCTCTTCCGTCCGTTGTCGGATAAGCACCACTGCCGTTTTCATCGTGGCGGGTGGGTTGCTCTTTCTGGCTATCCGGGGAGGCGTGGGTAAGTCGACGGCCAATGTGGGTAAGGTCTATTACAGCTCAAACCAGTTCCTGAACCATGCGGCCGTCAATCCGGCGTTCAGCCTGTTCTATTCGATGGGCAAGATGGAGGATTTCGCTTCGCAGTGCGACTTCTTCCCCGAAGCGGAGCGCGCCCGGCTTTTCGATTCGTTGCAATTTGACACGACGAGTGTCGTCACGGACACCCTCCTCACTACGTCGAGGCCGAATGTACTGGTCATCATCATGGAGGGTTTCGGCGGTATGTTCGTCGAGT
This sequence comes from uncultured Prevotellamassilia sp., assembly GCA_964647405.1. Classification (GTDB taxonomy): domain Bacteria; phylum Bacteroidota; class Bacteroidia; order Bacteroidales; family Bacteroidaceae; genus Alloprevotella. Next base: position 987 of record CAZYHW010000113.1, on the reverse strand, counting down.
CGCTTGGCGGGAAGCCCGGTGTGGCTCCCCATTTCGAGCGTCTGGCTCGTGAGGGCGTTTTCTTTACGAACTGTTATGCCAACTCCTTTCGCACGGACCGCGGGGTGGTTTGTACGTTGAGCGGATACCCCGCCTTTACGACGAGCAGCGTCATGAAGCTGCCCGACAAGTCACGCACGCTGCCCTCCATCGCTGCCTCGCTTGCCGCCGCGGGCTACCGGACGGACTTCCTGTACGGGGGTGATGTCAACTTCACCAACATGAACAGCTACCTCCTTGCCACGGGTTACGAGCGGGTCTATGGCGATACGGATTTCCCCGTTTCCGTCCGGCGGACGCACGATTGGGGGGTGACGGACCGTATCACGTTCGAGCGGCTCTATGAAATGGTGACGGAACGCAGTGACAGCCAGCCGTGGCATACGGCTTTCCTCACACTGGCCAGCCACGAGCCGTGGGAAGTCCCTTACCACCGGATTCCGGACGACGAGAAGGCCAACGCCATGGCCTATCTCGACGACTGCCTCGGGCAGTTTGTCGAACGTCTGCGCAATACGCCCCAATGGAAAGACCTGCTGCTCATCTGCCTCCCCGACCATGGCATTCTCTATCCGGACACACTCAACGAAACCCACCCCCTGCGCAACCATATCCCGATGTTGTGGCTCGGGGGCGCCGTCAAGCAGCCGACGCGTGTCGACAAGATATGCAACCAAAGCGACCTCGCTGCCACCCTGCTTGGGCAGATGGGGCTGTCGCACGGCGACTTCCGTTTCAGCCGCGACGTGACGAGCCAGACCTACCGTTATCCGTGCGCGGTCAGTGTGTGGGGAAGCGGCATCGCTTTTTACGACGAAACGGGTTTTACTGTCCTCGATTTGAACTCCGGTCAAACGCTGGCCGACCGCCCGCAGCCGTCGCCTGTGCGCCTTGACCGTGCCAAGGCATTCCTTCAAACTTGTTTCGACGACCTCGGCGCGCGGTGAC
>CAZYHW010000112.1:0-3760 GCA_964647405.1 uncultured Prevotellamassilia sp. | reverse complement strand
TGTCTTCATTCTAATACAGAATGTGACCGTTCCCCTGCGCCATCCTTCGCGCCCCTTTCCCTCCCGTCCACCCCTTGTGCGACGGGGAGAGGAGGGACTGTCCCGTCAGGATTTCCGCCGATGAGCAGACCGGAAGAGGAGAAGTCGACATGGTACGCGTTGCAGGTGTTCCACCAGCGCGAGGAGCGCGTCGAGCACCACTTGCAGTCGGCGGGGTGGGAGTGCTTCCTCCCGCGCCGCCATGCCGAGCGTCCCGCGCCCGGCGGCGTGCGCCGCGTGCTCGTCCCGGCCGTCCACGGCCTCCTGTTCGTCCGCTGCCCCGAGGGCGCGGAGGGCGGTCTCTCGTGCGCGTTGTCGTCGTGCCCCTATCCCGCCCGCGTCTACGCCTCCCCCGGCTCGCGGCGGTGGTGCGGCATCCCGCCCCAGGAGATGGCGGAGCTGCGCGCGGTGTCCGACCCCGGCTATGAGGGCACGGTCTATCTCCCCGGCGGTCTCCCGTCGGCCTCCCGCGGCAGCCGCGTGCGCGTGATCCGCGGGCCGTTCAAGGGTCTCGAAGGGCAGTTCCTGCGCTACAAGAACCGCTACTACGTCGCCCTGTCCGTTCCCTCGCTCGGTGTGCTCGTCCACATCCCGAGGTGGTACTGCCGGACGGTCGACCCGTTGCCTCCGGGGGCATCAGAATGAAAGAGAATGACTTAACTATGAGGATATTCACGGAACAAGATTTCCTGTCGTGCCGCCGACGCGCGCTCTCCCTCCTTCGCGGGGAGACCGACTGCCGACTGGCTTCGCTCCGTGCGTCGGGTGTGCACCTGGCCGCCGACGCGCGCCGCTGCCTCTGCGCCTACGCCCGTCGCCGGTCGTCGGCTTCGCTTGCCGCGCTCCCCGAGGTCGAGTGGCTGCTGTGCTTCGCGCTGCTCCATGCCGCCTTGTGCTCGGTGTGTGTCGCCGACGCGCCCCTGCGCCTAGGGCTCCTGCTGCGCGCCGTGCGCGGTTCGGAAGGCCTGCCCGCCAGCGGCCGCAAGGCACTCCTCCTTGCCTACCTCTACGGAGAGACATGGCGCGATTCGTTCCGTGAGGAAGCCGAAGCCCTCTGCGCCTCCCTTGCCCCCGATGCCGACGTGCTCGAAGCCCGCAGGCTCCTCGCTGGACTTTGTGCAGCCGACCGCGGGCTCGGCATACCCGCCTGAATGAACTGAAAAGTATTCCATATAACTAAACACAGACACAAGATGAAAGCATGTTTCATGGGACTGGGCTATATCGGCCTGCCCACAGCTATCATTGCCGCCCGCCACGGAATCGACGTCGTGGGCGTGGACATCAATCCCAAGGTAGTTGAAATGACCAACGCCGGCCGCCTGCACATCGTCGAGCCGGGACTCGAAGAGATGCTCGCCGACGTGGTCAGCTCCGGCAAGCTCCGCGCCAGCGGCCAGCCCGAGGTGTGCGATGCCTACTTCATGGTGGTGCCCACGCCGTTCAAGGGCAACCACGAGCCCGACATCTCCTATGTCGAGGCCGCCACGCGCGCCGTCCTGCCCTACCTGAAAGAGGGCGACCTCTACGTGATTGAGTCCACGTCGCCTGTCGGGACGACGGACAAGATGGCCGACCTGATATTCGGCGAGCGACCCGAACTGAAAGGGAAGCTCTGCGTAGCCTACTGCCCCGAGCGCGTGCTGCCGGGCAACGTCATCTACGAGCTCGTGCACAACGACCGCGTCATCGGCGGCCGCGACGAGGCCTCGACGGACAAGGCCGTGGCCTTTTACAGCCAGTTCGTCCAGGGGACGCTCCACCGCACCAACTGCAAGACGGCGGAGATGTGCAAGCTCACCGAGAACTCCTCGCGCGACGTGCAAATCGCCTTCGCCAACGAGCTTTCGCTCATCTGCGACAAGGCCGGCATCGACGTGTGGGAGCTCATCCGCCTGGCCAACAAGCACCCGCGCGTCAACATCCTCTGGCCCGGATGCGGCGTGGGCGGCCACTGCATCGCCGTCGACCCCTACTTCCTCACCGCCGACTTCCCCGTGGAGTCGCAGCTCATCGCCAAGGCACGCGAAATCAACAACTACAAGGCTTTCTGGTGCGCCGAAAAGGTGGAGAACGCCATGTTGAAGTTCGAGGTGGAGAACCACCGGAAGCCCTGCGTCGCCATGATGGGACTGGCGTTCAAGCCGAACATCGACGACCTGCGCGAGAGCCCCGCAAAGTACATCGTGACGAAGGTGATGCAGAGCTGCAACAACGCCAACATCCTTGTGGTCGAGCCAAACGTCGAGACGCACAACGTCTTCAAGCTCACGCCCTATGAGGAGGCCTACGAAGCCGCCGACATCGTCGTGTTCCTCACCGCGCACGACCCCTTCAAGACGCTGCCGCCGCGTCCCGACAAGGTGATCCTCGATTTCTGCGGCATCTGCAAGAAGTGACCCGCCGCCCCCACGGCTGTCGCTGCCGGTCGGTCTGCCGCGCCTCCCTGCGCGGTCGCCGACCCGTCGCGCCGGGTCGCCTGCCGCGTCCGCCGCTCCGGCGACCCGTATGCCGCGCCAGCCGTGGGGCACGGCTCGTTTTTAACGCCCATTTCCAACAGCAACAAAGAAGATGAAAACCGTGATGCTGGTATTCGGGACACGTCCCGAAGCCATCAAGATGGCTCCGCTGGTCAAGGCCTTCGCCCGCGAGGCGGCGACGTTCCGCACGCTCGTGTGCGTGACGGGGCAGCACCGCGAAATGCTCGACCAGGTGCTGTCGCTCTTCGACATCCGTCCCGACTTCGACCTCGCCGTCATGAAGTCCGGCCAGGACCTCTACGATGTCACCTCGCGCGTGCTCCTCGGCATGCGCGGCGTGTTGGCGGAATGCCGCCCCGACGTGGTGCTCGTCCATGGCGACACGACGACGAGCACGGCCGCCGCCCTTGCCGCCTTCTACGCCCGCATCCCCGTGGGTCACGTCGAGGCAGGGCTCCGCACGCACGACATATACAGCCCGTGGCCTGAGGAGATGAACCGCCAGCTGACGGGTCGCCTGGCCACCTACCACTTCGCACCGACTCCCCTGAGCCGCGACAACCTGGTGGCCGAGGGTGTCGACCCCGGGCGCATCCACGTGACGGGCAACACCGTCATCGACGCGCTCCACTGGATGACCGAACGCATCCGTACCGACGCACAGCTCGACGCGGAGCTTTCCGGCGTGCTGCGCGCGGCGGGCTACGACGTGGCTCGCCTTGCCTCCCGCCGCCTCGTGCTCGTCACCGGCCACCGCCGCGAGAACTTCGGCGAGGGCTTCCTCTCCATCTGCCACGCCCTCCGCAGCCTCTCCGCCAGCTACCCCGACGTGGATTTCGTCTACCCGATGCACCTGAACCCCAACGTGCGCCGTCCCATCCACGAGGTGTTCGGCGACGACTTGTCGTCACTCGGTAACCTCCACTTCATCGAGCCGTTGGAGTATGCCGCCTTCGTCTACCTGATGGAGAAGAGCAGCATCGTCCTGACCGACAGTGGCGGCATCCAGGAGGAAGCCCCCGGGCTGGGCAAGCCCGTCCTCGTGATGCGCGACACGACGGAACGCCCCGAAGCCCTGACGGCAGGCACGGTGAAGCTGGTCGGCACCGACTACGATAAAATCGTCGCCGGTGTCTCCACCCTGCTTGACGACCCCGCCGCCTACGCCCGCATGAGCCAGGCCGTGAACCCCTACGGCGACGGCCACGCCTGCGCCCGCATCGTCGCGGCGTTGGCATGAA
>CAZYHW010000111.1:0-3894 GCA_964647405.1 uncultured Prevotellamassilia sp. | reverse complement strand
AGTTAACCCCTTCCGCTTTTTGAAAACATAACGGGCGCAAGCCCAAAAAATATAATTCCGTTTTTCTATCCGGCGACCCGTTCTTTCTATCCGGCGACCTGTCGCGACGGGTCGCCGTCCCGTTTCGCCGGTCGGCGGACTTGCCTGCGGCGCGCGGCGGAGGCGCATGGCGGGCGGGGCATCCCGGGGGAGGACTGGGGGCGGCACCCGCCGCGCAAAGCCCCTCGGGACGGCGGGAATGAGCATTTTCAAATCCCTCCGCCGGGCATCCCGCTTTTTTTCGTTACTTTTGTCTGGCCTCCCGCGCCATTCCGGCGTTCGGGTGGCTCGAAAACCATCGCAAAGAAAGAAGACTATGAAAACTTTCCTGTATGCCAGCGACTTGGGCGACCTGCGGGCTGCGCTCGACGAGGCTCGCGCGGTGAAGGCCGACCGTTATGCCTACGAGCATCTGGGTCGCCACCGCACTGTCCTGCTCATCTTTTTCAACAACAGCCTGCGCACGCGGCTCAGCACGCAGAAGGCTGCCCGCAACCTCGGCATGGATGTCATCGTGCTGGACATTAATCAAGGCGCGTGGAAGCTCGAGACGGAGCGGGGCGTCGTCATGGACGGCGACAAGAGCGAACACCTGCTCGAGGCCGTGCCGGTGATGGGGCAATACTGCGACCTCATCGGCGTGCGTACCTTTGCGCGCTTCGAAAACCGGAAGGACGATTACGAGGAGAAGATACTGAACCAGTTCATCAAGTACAGCGGAAGGCCGGTGTTCTCGATGGAGAGCGCCACGGTGCATCCGTTGCAAGCCTTCGCCGACCTCATCACGATTGACGAGTACAAGGAAAAGGCGCGTCCGAAGGTGGTGCTGACGTGGGCACCGCATCCGCGGGCGTTGCCGCAGGCCGTGCCCAACAGCTTCGCCGAATGGATGAACGCCGCCGACGTGGATTTCGTCGTGACGCATCCCGAGGGCTACGAGCTCGACCCGCGTTTCGTGGGGAACGCCCGCGTGGAATATGACCAGTGGAAGGCTCTCGACGGGGCGGACTTCGTGTATGCCAAGAACTGGAGCTGTCCCGGCGTGACGCGTCCGGAGCACTACGGCGAGGTGTTGTCGGCCGACAAGGGGTGGACTGTCGATGCCGCGCACATGGGCGTGACGAACAATGCCTACTTCATGCACTGCCTGCCGGTGCGCCGGAACATGATAGTGACGGACGACGTGATCGAGTCGCCCCGTTCGCTGGTCATCCCGGAGGCAGCCAACCGTGAGATATCGGCCACGGTCGTGCTGAAACGTATGCTCGAAAGCCTGGGCTGACGGGTGAGAAAACGAATAGGGGAGGCGGACACCGCGTCCTCCTCCCCGAAATTAATACGGGCGGCTGCGCGTCATGGCGAGCCGCCCGTCCTGTTTATTATCGACCGGATGTCAGGCGATGGTCAGCATCACGGTGCCTTCCATGACGGAATCGCCGACAGCCACACAGATACCTGTGACCGTGCCGTCGGCCTCGGCTGCGATGTTGTTCTCCATCTTCATGGCTTCCAGCACGAGTACGGTTTCGCCCTTCTTGACGCTTTGTCCCACCTCGACCTTGATGGCCGTCACGACCCCCGGCAGGGGAGCCTTGATGCCTTTTCCTGCGCCCGGGCCGGCTGCCGGTGCCTGCGCGGGCTTGGTCTCGGCGGCGGGGGCGGCGGCCGGTGCTGCCGTTCCGGCTGATTGGGCGGCCGGAGCCTCCGGCAGGTTGTCCTCGGCCAGGACTGCTCCTTCCATCTCCACCTCGAAAGGTATGCCATTGACTACCACGTGGGCTTTGTTGCCCTGGATGCCGTCGATGGTCACGTCGTAGGCGGCACCGTTCACTTTATATTTGTATTGTTTCATCGTTCTGCTGTTTTGGAAAGGGAATAACGTTTATTGTTGCAGGAACTGGTTGGCCGGATTGCCCCAGCTCGATGTGCCGGAAGCCAGCGTGATGACTCCGGACTCGTCGTCGTGTACGATTTCGACCTCATGCTCGATCAACGCCAAGGCGATGGCGGCGGCGTATGCCGGCATTTCGTCTTCGGGCACGGCGGGATGTTCCCCGTCCACAAGGATGTCGCTGACCGAGCCTTGCTTCTCGTCGAGCTGGACGGTGAGGGATTTCCCCCCGATGGTGTACCTGAATGTTTTCATGACTTACTGCTTTTTTCTGGGAGCTTTCGCCGTCTGGTCAAAGGGGGATGTTGCCGTGCTTCCTGGCCGGCCGTCCCTCGCGCTTGTTCTCCAACTGCGCCAGGGCGCGGCAAATGCGGAAACGGGTGTTGCGAGGCTCAATCACATCGTCGATGTAGCCATACTCGGCCGCCTTATAGGGATTGGTGAAAAGCTGGTTGTATTCCTTTTCCTTCTCGGCGAGGAAGGCTTTCGGGTCGGCCTGTTCCTTGGCTTCCTTTCCGTTGAGCACCGCCACGGCACCGCTGGCACCCATCACGGCGATTTCGGCCGACGGCCAGGCGTAGTTGAGGTCGGCTTTGAGCTGCTTGCATCCCATGACGATATGCGAGCCGCCATAGCTCTTACGCAGCGTGACCGTAACCTTGGGCACGGTGGCTTCGCCGTAGGCATAGAGCAACTTGGCACCGTGATCGATGACGGCGTTGTACTCCTGACCCGTTCCGGGGAGGAATCCGGGGACATCGACAAGCGATACGATGGGAATGTTGAACGCATCGCAGAAGCGGACAAAGCGGGCGGCCTTGCGGCTGGCGTTGCAGTCGAGCACACCGGCGTAGACGCTGGGCTGGTTCGCCACCACGCCGACACTCTGTCCGTTGAAGCGGGCAAAGCCTATGATGATGTTGCGGGCGAAGTCGCGTTGCACTTCGAGGAACTCGCCGTTGTCGACCACCGCACCGATGACTTGGTACATGTCGTAGGCCATGTTGGCGTTGTCGGGGATAATCTCGTTCAAGCTGTCCTCTTTCCGGTTGATGGGGTCGGTGCAGGCGATGCGCGGGGCGCGTTCCAGGTTGTTCTGCGGCAGATAGCCGAGCAACTTGCGGATAAGTCCGGCGAACTCCTCCTCCGTCTTTGCCGTGAAATGGCATACTCCGCTGCGCGTGGAGTGGACGCTGGCTCCCCCGAGCTCCTCTTGGGTCACGTCCTCGCCGGTGACGGTCTTCACCACCTTAGGTCCGGTGAGGAACATGTAGCTCACGCCTTCCAGCATGACGACGAAGTCGGTCAGGGCGGGGGAGTAGACCGCTCCTCCGGCGCAGGGGCCGCATATTCCGGAGATTTGGGGAATCACGCCGCTCGACTCGATGTTCCGTTGGAAGATGTTGCCGAATCCGGCAAGGGCGTTGATGCCCTCCTGGATACGTGCGCCGCCCGAGTCGTTCAGTCCGATGCACGGGGCTCCCATTTTGAGTGCCTGGTCCATGACCTTGCAAATCTTCTCGGCCATCGTCTCGGAGAGCGAACCGCCGTTGACCGTGAAGTCCTGAGCGAACACGTAGACGAGCCGTCCGTTGATGGTGCCGCTTCCTGCCACCACGCCGTCGCCAAGGAAATGCTTTTTCTCCATCCCGAAGTTATGGCAACGGTGCAGCTTGAACATGTCCATTTCCTCAAAGCTGTCTTTGTCGAGCAGCAGGTCGATGCGTTCGCGTGCGGTCAGCTTGCCCTTGGCGTGCTGTTTCTCTATCGCTTTCTCGCCGCCTCCCAAGCGAGCCTTGGCGCGCAGCTCGACGAGCTCTTTGATTTTTCTCAATTGCTCACTCATGTGTATTGGATGTTTAGTAGGTTTGATTTCTTTGTCACGGGGCTAAGTGTAAGCCGTGGCAAATGTACACAAAAAAAGCGGAACTGTGAAATGTGTCCCCGCCCGCTGTTGCGGCACA
>CAZYHW010000110.1:0-4412 GCA_964647405.1 uncultured Prevotellamassilia sp. | reverse complement strand
CTCTTGGCCGTACCGTTGACTGTCGGTGTCTTGCGTGAGTTGCGACGCTAAGAGCTGCTGACGGCAGGGCGAACCAATGGTCATGCCGCGGCTTCGAGCTAAGGATATCCCACGAAGTTTCCCCGTTGAGACGATACGGCATATTGCGGTGTCTCTCTATTTTCGTACCTTTGTGGAAATTTTATGATACGCACAGTTATGGTCTATCCTGACAATTATGAAAACAAAATAGGTTTTGACGATATACGTCGCTTGGTCAAGGGCCGCTGCATTTCCTCATTGGGTACGGAGAAAGTCGACCGCAGTTCGTTCTGTACCACGAAAGAAGAAGTGGAGAGGGCATTGGGCAAGCTCACCGACTTTTCCCGTTTTCATGTCGAGGATGCCGACTACGAAGAAAACTTCTTCGACGTGCGTGATGACCTGCTGCACATCCGTCCGGAACGCACGTATTTGGAGGAAGTGCCGCTGTTCAACCTGAAACGCTCGCTGGAAACGGTCGGGCAGTTGGTCCGTTATTTCTGTGAAAGCACGGACGACGGGGGAGATACACCTATATATAAGTATCCCTATCTCCACGAAGAAGCAGCCGGGGTGCAGACCTTTCCCGAAATAGTCAAGAAGATAGATTCCATCCTGAACAAATACGGGAAAATCAAGGACACCGCTTCGCCCGAACTGTTGTCAATACGCCATGAGCTGGAAGGCGTAATCCGCAGTATCTCTTTCTCCCTGCGCAACATTGTCCGCGAAGCCCAGGAACAGGGCTACATCGAACGGAATGTCAGTCCCACCATGCGCGACGGGCGGTTGGTGATACCCGTAAACCCGGCCTTGAAGCGCAAGATTAAAGGTATCGTGCACGATGAGTCGGCCACGGGAAAGACGGTGTTCATCGAGCCGGCCGTCATAGTCGAGGCCAACAACCGGGTGAGGGAGCTCAAAGCGGCGGAGAAGCGTGAAGTCATCCGCATCCTGCAAGAGGTGACGGCGCAGATACGCCCTTATGTCCCCGACATGATAGATTCGCTCCTCTTCCTGGGCGAAATCGACTTCATCCGGGCGAAAATGCTTTTCGGCCAGAGCATCAAGGCCATCGTGCCGGAACTGGTCGACGAGCCCTACATCGAATGGCATCAAGCCGTCCACCCCTTGTTGCGCCTCTCGCTCGACAAGCAGGGGAAGGAAACCGTACCGCTCGACATCAAGCTCGCTCCCGGGCAGCGCATCCTGCTCATATCGGGGCCGAATGCGGGAGGGAAGTCCATTTGTCTGAAAACGGTCGGCTTGCTCCAATACATGGTGCAATGCGGTTACCCCATCCCGTTGCACGAGAGCTCCAAAGTCGGCATCTTCGAGCATCTCTTCCTCGACATCGGCGACGACCAGAGCTTAGAGAACGACCTCAGCACCTATTCGAGCCATCTTGTCCACATGAAGCAGATGCTCGACACGTGTTCGGGCCGCAGCCTGCTGCTCGTCGATGAGTTCGGCTCCGGCACGGAGCCACAGATTGGCGGTGCCATCGCCGAGGCTATCCTGAAACGGTTCGTGGCGAGCGGGACGTTCGGCATCATCACCACGCACTACCAGAACCTGAAAGTCTATGCCGAGTCCCATGAGGAAATTGTGAACGGTGCCATGCTCTACGACTTGCAGCACCTCCGTCCGCTCTTCCTCTTGCAAATCGGTTCGCCCGGCAGCTCGTTCGCCCTCGAAATAGCCCGGAAGATAGGTCTTCCCGAGAGCGTGATGAAGGATGCCGCCGACATCGTGGGGCAGGAGCATATCATGTCCGAACGCTATTTGCAGGAAATCAACCGCGACAAGCGCTACTGGGAGAACAAGCGGCAGAACATACGCAAGCGGGAGAAGCAACTCGAAGACCTCCTGCAACGCTACGAGACCGAGATGGAGCAGTTCCACTCAAAGCGACAGGAAATCATTGCCCAGGCTCGCGAAGAGGCGGCCGACCTGTTGAAGGCGTCGAACTCGAAAATAGAGCAGACCATACGCACCATCCGGGAGGCACAGGCCGAAAAGGAACGGACGAAGGCGGCTCGTCGTGAACTCGAATCGTTCAAGGAAGAGATTGAGACGAACGACAAGGAGGCCGAAGACCGGATTGCCCGGAAAATAGAGCAAATCAAGCGGCGGCAACAGCGGAATCGCGACCGCAAGGCAGGCCAAGGCGGGACGGGCGACATCACGGGCAAGCCATCCGACAGTGGCACGGTGCAGAAAAAGGCTGCGCCGCTCCGGGCGGGCGACACGGTGCGCATAAAGGGAACGACCGGTACGGGACGCATAGTCAGTTTGCAAGGCCTCACGGCACGGGTGCTCTTCGGGGTGATGTACACCACCGTGCCTGTGGCGCGCCTCGAAGCGGCGGAGCCTGCCAAGGAAACCGATATCAGCCGGGTCGTGCAGGCGGTCTATAACTCTACCCGCCACACCATCGACGAAAAGCGGGCGGCGTTCAAGACCGACGTGGACCTCCGCGGATACCGGGGCGACGAAGCCCTCAATGCGGTGCGTTACTTTATTGACGATGCCATCATGCTCGGCGTGTCCCGCGTGCGCATCCTCCATGGCACGGGGACGGGAGCCCTTCGCCAGCTCATTCGGCAATATCTCGGGACTGTCCCCGGCGTGGCGTCTTTCCGCGACGAGCATGTGCAGCTGGGGGGAAGCGGCATTACCGTTGTCGACCTTGCATAACGCGCCAGTTTTTGCCCTCCTCCGGATGCCTCCGGCCGGGAACGCCGGCCAGAGGAGGGCATAAGTCCACTGGGTAGAGGTGAAGAAAAGGGGGCGTTGCGTTGGTATACTCTCCTTTTTTTCCTACATTTGCCCGTAAAGTTCTCACATGACCAATCATATACGACCAATACAATAAATCAATCCATGGAAATCAACACACTGAAAGAAATCGTATCGTTGTTTGACATCACGGGCACGGTAGGCGAGGTGAAACCTCTTGGTGAAGGCCTGATCAACGATACCTACAAAGTAGTCACAGTCGAGGCCGACAAGCCCGATTATGTATTGCAACACATCAACAATTCCATCTTTGAGAATGTCGGGATGCTGATGGACAATATACTTGCCGTGACGACGCATATCCGAAAGAAGTTGGAAGCGCAAGGAACAGTCGACATCGACCGGAAAGTTCTCACTTTTATTCCTTTGAAGGAAGGCGGAAAATACTATCATCTGCATAGCGATGGAAGTTATTGGCGCATCATGCTCTTCATTCCCGATGCAGTCACAAAGACTGCCGTCACGCCCGAAAGTTCTTTCGAAGTGGGCGAGACTTTCGGCAACTTCCAGGCCATGCTTGCCGACATCCCGACCCCGTTGGGCGAGACCATCCCGAATTTCCACAATATGGAGTTCCGTCTCCAACAGCTCCGCGATGCTGTCAAGGAAGACCGTGCAGGACGGGTCGCCGAGGTGAAGGACCTGCTCGAAGAGATTGAAAAACGTGCGGACGAGATGTGCAAGGGTGAACGCCTCCATCGCGAAGGCAAATTGCCCAAACGCATCTGCCATTGCGACACAAAGGTAGATAATATGATGTTCGACCGTGACGGAAACGTCCTTTGTGTGATCGACCTCGACACCGTGATGCCTAACTTCGTGTTCTCGGATTTCGGCGACTTCCTCCGCTCTGCTGCCAATACGGGTAAGGAGGACGACAAAGACCTCGACAATGTGAACTTCAACATGGACATCTTTAAGTCGTTCGCCAAGGGTTACTTGAAGTCGGCTCGTTCTTTCCTCACACCGGTCGAGGTGGAGAATCTGCCCTATGCCGCCAAACTCTTCCCTTACATGCAGGCCGTGCGCTTCCTTGCCGACTACCTGAATGGAGACACCTATTATAAAACAGCATATCCCGGCCATAACCTTGTTCGCACCCGTGCACAATTCAAGCTTTTGCAAAGTGCCGAGGCACAAGAGGCCGAGATGCAGGCCTTCATTGCCAGCTGTTAAAACCTTTTCTTCTCTGTTTCTTGTCGCTTGTTCCTCTTATATAGGGTAACGGAATATCAAGAGCTAGTATAAAAGGAAATAGTAAGCCCGCCCGTGAATGTTTGCTTAGACATTCAACTGGGTGGGCTTGTTTTTTGTCCTTTATGCCCCCGCGCCATGCCCGTCACCCGTCCCCGGTGCGGACGAACAGCGCTCCGCGCCCCCACCTCCCGCATACTTTTTTTGTGCCCGCCATCCCGCATCCCGTGACACCCGCCCCTCCCCTACGGCAAACTCTAATCCTTTTATAACGATTGCCGACAGTGGTTTCCCTCCCGTTTTCCGCCTTCCCGCCCCTGTCCGTCCGGAATTTTCCCCATCCTTAACGTGTTGTCCGCCACCCCGTTCCGCCCGTCGCGTGATTTTTTTGCAAA
>CAZYHW010000109.1:0-4422 GCA_964647405.1 uncultured Prevotellamassilia sp. | reverse complement strand
GCGGAACGAAAAAGGGATGCAAAACTCGCCATTACGCGATTTGCATCCCTTGTGCGGAGAGAGGGGGATTCGAACCCCCGAAACGCTTTGGGCGTTTACAAGCTTTCCAGGCGTGCCTCTTCAACCACTCGAGCATCTCTCCCTGAGCCTTTCCGGGCAATCCGGCTGCAAATTTACGACTTTCCGGCAATAAGCCCAAAATTTCGGCCGGTAAGTTTCCAAAAAAGTTCCCCGCAGCCGCCGTCCGAGCCACGCCGGCAGGCTGCGAAGCGGGCGGCGGGGCGTGATTCCGGGTTCGCTGACGGCTTCGGCCGGGCTCTGGCGGGGACGGCGGAGGCGGCGGGAAGCGCACGCGGGCAGCCCGTCGCCGTCACCCGCGCACGGCAACCGGACAGTTCCGCCGGGAAGGCCGACCGGCGGCACGACGGCACGAAAAAAGGGCTGCGCCGCAGGTCGCGGTGCAGCCCCTTGTATCGTTTCCGACAAAGGTCAGAAGAGTTTTTCGGGATAAACGCCGTCGGCCACGAGTTGCTTGAACTTCTCCACGACGGCCGGGCGGTCCTCAGGATAGGTCACGCCGAACCACTTGCTCTCCGTGTCGAGCACCTCGCAGGTGGCGGTGCCTTCGGTGATGAGCTTGTCCACCATCAAGGGGATGAAGAACTCGCTCTTCAAGTTCGCCATGTTCTTCGGGTCGCTCAGGAACGACTTGAAGAAGTCCTTGCTGTACGCGAAATAATCAGGCGTGAAGCCCCAGAAGTTCATGGAGACGGGCGTCGTGTCGGGGATGGACACCCATTCGTCGTTGTCGTCGAGGTATTTCACCACGCCGTCGAAGCGCTGAATCTTCGTGCGCTCCACGACGGAGGTCAGGTAGCCTTTTTCGTTCTTCTCGCAGATACCGCGCGAAACGGTGCCGCTCTCGGACAGCGTGTTGCCGACGCGGAAGCCCACCATGGCGTAGGTGTTCTTCGAGCCCTCGGGCAGGGACGACAGGAACTTGCCCATCACGCGGAAAGCGTCGCGGTCGTAGAAGTCGTCGCAGTTGATGACGGCGAAAGGTTCGTGAATGACCGGCTCGCCCATCATCAGGGCGTGGTTGGTGCCCCAGGGCTTCGTGCGACCCTCCGGGCAGGTGAAGCCCTCGGGCAGGGCATCGAGCGACTGGAACACCAGCTCGCACGGGATGTGTCCCTCGTACTTGCTGAGCACCTTGTCGCGGAAATCCTGTTCGAAGTCCTTGCGGATGACGAACACCAGCTTCCCGAAGCCTGCATGGATGGCATCGTAGATGGAGTAGTCCATAATTGTTTCGCCGTTGGGGCCAAGCCCGTCGAGCTGCTTCAAGCCGCCGTAACGGCTGCCCATGCCCGCGGCAAGGAGGAAAAGAGTAGGTTTCATATCGTTATATGTTTTAAGATGTTCACTTCTGTCCTTCGGCAAGCCGCTGTGCGATGAGCGTTTCCAGCTCCTCGCACAGTTCGGGGTTGTCGGCCAGCATCTTCTTGACGGCATCACGCCCCTGGCCGAGGCGCGTCTCCCCGTAGCTGTACCACGAGCCGCTCTTCTTGATGACGTTCAGTTCGGCACCGAGGTCGACAATCTCGCCGACGTGCGATATCCCCTCGCCAAAGGTTATCTCGAATTCGGCCTTGCGGAAGGGGGGCGCCACCTTGTTCTTGACGACCTTGACGCGCACCTGGTTGCCTATCGGGGTGTCGCCGTCCTTTATGGTGCTTATCTTGCGGATGTCCAGGCGGACGCTGGCATAGAACTTCAAGGCGTTTCCGCCGGTCGTCGTCTCGGGATTGCCGAAGGTGATGCCTATCTTCTCGCGCAGCTGGTTGATGAAGATGCACGTCGTGTTCGTCTTGCTGACCGTGGAGGTCAGCTTGCGCAGGGCCTGGCTCATCAGGCGCGCTTGCAGCCCCACCTTGTTGTCGCCCATGTCGCCCTCAATCTCGGCTTTCGGCGTGAGGGCGGCCACGGAGTCGATGACGATGATGTCGATGGCCGACGAGCGGATGAGCTGGTCGGCTATTTCGAGTGCCTGTTCGCCGTTGTCGGGCTGCGAGATGAGCAGGTTGGGCACGTCGACGCCCAGGTTCGATGCGTAGAAGCGGTCGAAGGCGTGCTCCGCGTCGATGAAGGCGGCCACGCCGCCGGCGCGTTGTGCCTCGGCTATGGCGTGGAGGGCGAGGGTCGTCTTTCCCGAACTCTCCGGGCCGTATATCTCGACGATGCGTCCCTTGGGATAGCCCCCGACACCGAGGGCGGCGTTCAGGGCGATGCTGCCCGTCGGGATGACTTCCACGTTCTCGATGTTCTCGTCGCCGAGTTTCATGATGGAACCCTTGCCAAAGTCCTTCTCAATCTTGGCCATGGCGGCCTGCAAGGCTTTGAGCTTCTCGTTGTTCGGTTCTTCTGCCATATAGTTTTTGGTATGGATTCGTTAGTCTTGTGCGACGCCCATGCCGAGCAGCTGCTCGCCGTGCGTCTTGGTCTTGATTTCTTTCGGCCCGATGACACGCTCCACGCGCCCGTCGGGCGAGATGATGAACGTGGTGCGCGCTATGCCCATGTAGCTGCGCCCGCACATTTTCTTCTCCACCCACACGCCGAACGCCTCGGCGAGTGTGCGCTCCGTGTCGGCAACCAGGCGGAACGGGAGGTCGTTCCGGTCGCGGAAGCGGCGGTGCGAGGCGGCACTGTCCGTGCTGACTCCCACCACGTCGAAGCCCGCCGCGCGGAGTGCCTCATAGTGGTCGCGCAGGCTGCAAGCCTCGGCCGTGCACCCGGGGGTGTTGTCCTTCGGGTAGAAATAGAGGGCGAGCCTGCGCCCGGCGTAATCCGAGAGGCGCACCTCGCGACCCTCGTCGTCGAGGCCGAACAGTTCCGGCACTTTGTCACCGATGTCCATGCGCGTCAGCCCTCCCGGTCAATACTCGAACTCCAAGTCGCCGTCGTGAATCTCGTGCCAGGGCAGCCCCTGCCGGTTGAGCTCGTCCATGAAGGGGTCGGGGTCGAACTCCTCGACGTTCCACACGCCCGGCCTCTTCCACTGCCCGAGCATGAAGAGGCGCGCGCCGATGGTGGCGGGCACTCCGGTCGTGTAGCTCACGCCCTGCATACCCGTTTCCTCGTAGGCGGCGCGGTGCGAACAGTTGTTATATATATAATAGGTGTGTTCCGCCCCGTCGCGGAGGCCGCGGATGCGGCAGCCTATGCTGGTTTCGCCCTCGTAGTTCGCGCCGAGGTCCTGCGGGTTGGGCAGCACGGCTTTGAGGAACTGCAAGGGGACAATCTCCATGCCGTTGTAGTTGATGGGCTTGATGCTGGCCATGCCGATGTTCTGGATGACGCGCAGGTGCGTGAGGTATTCCTGCCCGAAGGTCATCCAGAAGCGTGCCCGGCGGATAGTGGGATAGTTCTTCACCAGGCTCTCGATCTCCTCGTGGTGGAGGAGGTAGCTCTCCCGCGGCCCGATGTTCGGGTAGGTGAGCGGACGGTGGATTTCGAGCGGCTCTGTCTCCACCCACTTGCCGTCCTCCCAGTAGAGGCCCTTCTGGGTGATTTCGCGAATGTTAATCTCCGGGTTGAAGTTCGTGGCGAAGGCCTTGTGGTGGTCGCCCGCGTTGCAGTCCACGATGTCGAGATACTGAATCTCGTCGAAGTGGTGCTTGGCGGCATAGGCCGTGAAGATGCTCGTCACGCCGGGGTCGAAGCCGCAGCCGAGTATGGCCGTCAGCCCCGCCTGCTCGAAGCGTTCCTTGTAGGCCCACTGCCAGCTGTACTCGAAGTGCGCCTCGTCCTTCGGCTCGTAGTTGGCCGTGTCGAGGTAGCTCACCCCCGTCCGCAGGCAGGCCTCCATGATGGTGAGGTCTTGGTAGGGCAGTGCCAGGTTCATCACGAGGTCGGGCCGGAAGTCGGAGAAAAGGGCGACGAGCTGGTCCACGTCGTCCGCGTCCACCTGCGCCGTCCGTATGGCGGGGTTGCCGATGGCTTTGACGATAGCGTCGCACTTCGACTTCGTGCGGCTGGCTATCATGATGTCCGTAAACACGTCACTGTTCTTGGCCACCTTGTGGGCGGCCACGGTGGCCACACCGCCGGCACCGATGATTAAGACTCTTCCCATAGCTATGCGTGTATGTCAGTTGTTATCTGTCCGTCATTTGGACAGACAAAGGTAATAATAAAAAACGATATGCATGGATTCGCAACCTTTTTGACAGCCCGCAGCCCCCGAAATCCGCCCGCCACGGGGCGTGAAGCCCAAACGGACGCGCCACGTTTCCCGTCCGGAGCGAGGCGGAACCCGGGACATTCCGGGGCAGCGCGCCTGTGCGGCAGCCACGGCGAAGACAGCCCGGCTGTCCGTCGCGACGGGTCGCCGAATGGCCGGAACAGGTCGGCGACTTG
>CAZYHW010000108.1:0-4450 GCA_964647405.1 uncultured Prevotellamassilia sp. | reverse complement strand
GGTGGCGGGACTTGCCGTGTGGCTGTCGCCGTGGCAATCGCCGTCGGCGCACAAAAGCACCCGGCACCGGCGGGAAGAACCTGCCGATGCCGGGCGTGGGGATGTGCCGGACGCTACCGCCCCGCGCCGGAGGGCGGGACGGCGTGCGCGGCGGTGGGGTCAGGGACGGTAGAGCATGGACGCGTCGATGGCCTTCCAGTCCGCGCCGTCCGTGCGGTAGAATACTTTCCCGTCGTTCCAGTAGGTCGGGTAGCCGCAGTAGATGCCGCCGGTGAAGACCACCTTGATGGCGTGCAGTCCGGCGGAGAGGGCGCGCTGGGCGTTGCTCCGGCTCTGCCGCTTGATGGGGTCGTCGTCGTTGTCGATGAGTTTCACCCCGTCGATCCAGACCTCCGTGTTGGTAGAGGAGAACTCGTAGACCCCGTCGGCGGGTATGTTCACGTAGCCCTCGGCGATGGCGGCGTAGTTCTCGACGTTGCGGACGTTGCCGGGCACGAGCGTCTGCGAGCGGACTGCCTCGATGGTGGCGGCCGACTTGTGGAACCAGTGGCTTACGGTGTCAAGGTCGGCCATGTGGATGAAGTTGCCGTTTGCCAGCCTCATGTTGAGCCCCTTGCGCGGCGTGCGGGCGAGCTCGACGGCGGGCGAGAGTTCCTGCTTGCTCACCTCGATGGTGCGCACCGGCCCCATGAGGCCGCAGGGCAGGACGACAGCCGTCTTCAACGTGGTCGTGGCGGTCAGGGCCAGCGGGGCGGTGTATTCCGTCGAGGAGGCCGTGGGCACGGAACCGTCGGTGGTGTAGACGATCTTCTCGGGGCGCGTGGTCGTCAGGGTGACGTGCGCGGTGTCCGTAAAGGCCAGGAAACTGCACGAGCCGCCCGGCTGTTCGGGTTGCGGGATGTGGAACATCACCTTGTGGGCTTCGAGGCGCAGGGCGGCATCGGTGTCGATGCGGCGCACGAAGTCGGCATAGTCCTTCCGCTCCGGCATGGTCCAGCCTACCTCGGCCACGGCCAGCGCACGGGGATAGAGCAGGTTTTCGAGCTGTTCGGTGGTGTGGATATACTCAGCCCACAGGTTTCCCTGCACGCCGAGCACGTATTTCTCGGAATGGTTGGCGACGAGTTCCTCAGGTACGGGGTCGTACTGGTAGAGCCGGTCGAGGTAGGAGTTGCCCCCGATGCACGTCTGCTCCACGTTGGGGTCGCCTTGGTAGAAGTTGATGTAAAGGCCGTGGCTGCTGGGGCTCATGATGACCTCGTGGCCGGCACGGGCAGCCGCGATGCCACCCTCTTCGCCGCGCCACGACATGACGGTCGCCGTCTGGTTGAGGTTTCCTCCCTCCAAGATTTCGTCCCAACCGATGATGCGTTTGCCTTTCGTTTCGAGGTATTTCTCTATCCGGCCGACCACGTAGCTTTGGAGCTGTGCCTCTTTCGAGCGTCCCGGCTCGTCGACGTAGCCGAGGCCGGAGATGAGCCGCTGGCAGTCGGGACACTTTTTCCACTCGTCGCGCGGGCTCTCGTCACCGCCGATGTGGAAGAACTTGCTGGGGAAGAGCGGGACGAGCTCGTCGATGACGTTTTGCAGGAACTCGAATGTGGTTTCCTTTCCGGGACACATGACGATGTCCTCCACTCCCCAGATGATGCGGGGCGTGATGGAGTCGCCCTGGCAGGATAGCCATGGGTAGGCGGCTATGGCTGCGAGGCCGTGGCCGGGGAGTTCGAGCTCCGGGATGACTTCTATGTGGCGCTCGGCGGCGTAGGCTACGATGTCCTTCACCTCCTCTTGCGTGTAGTAGCCCCCGTAGCGGCTGCCGTCGCCCTCCGTGCGCCACGCGCCGACGGATGTCAACTCCGGATAACGCTTTATTTCGATGCGCCAGCCCTGGTCCTCCGTCAGGTGCCAGTGCAGTTTGTTGATCTTGTAGCGCGAAAGCAAGTCAATCTGCTTTTTCATCACATCGACGGGGATGAAGTGGCGGCAGGGGTCGAGCATGATGCCACGGTAGGAGAAGCGCGGTTCGTCGGTGATAGTGACCGCGGGTATCGACCAGGAGCGGCTGGCGGCTGACGGGGAAGCCGTTTCCTCGATTTGCGGAGGGAGGAGTTGCATGAGGCTCTGCATTCCGTAGAACAAGCCTTGGTCGGTGGCGGCAGTGACGACCACGCCGTCCGGCTCGACGACAAGTTTGTAGCCCTCCTCCGTGAAGCCGGACTTCTCGACTTTCAGCACGATGCTTCCGGCGGACGCTTTCTTCGCCAGGGCGAGGTCGAAGCCCGTGCTGGCTTTCAGTTGCGTGATGAAGAACTCGGCGACTTCCTTCGCGCCCTTTCCGTTGGCCACAAAGGTCGTCGTGGAAGTCAGGGTGAACTCACCCGTGCCTTGGACCACCTCTTGGGGCATGGGGATGACGTTGATGGGAGCATCCGATGCCTGGGAGGGCAGACTACCGGCGAGCAGCAGTGCCGCGACGAGCATAAATGTCTTTTTCATTGTGTATAGCTATAAAAGTTAATGGTTAAGGATTTGCTTTTCTTGGGGAATTACCGTCCGCCAGCGGTGGAGGCGGGATGACGGAGGGCGGGATAGACGTAATGTCCTTTCCCGCGAGTGAAACGGCCGTACCGGATGGCGGCGCGCGGACAGGAATGGTAACAAGCGAGGCAGCCCGTGCACCGACCCATCCACCGGGGATGGCCGCCGGAAGCGGGGCTGATGTTATGCACGGGGCAACGGAGGCTGCACGTCCGGCAGCCGTCGCACACCGGCAGGGTGTGGAAGAAGCGGTCGGTAAGGAGGAAACGGTTGAACAGGGGGCGCAGCACGTGTGACTTCGTTCGCGGCATGGCACCGCGCACGACGCGCCAAACGTCCCGCCGACCCTGCCGGATGTCGTCGGCGATGCGTCCCGTCTCCACCTCTGCGGCGGCCAGCTTGCGGGCGACCGTTTCGGACGGGTCGACATCGAAGCCGGGCAGACAGACGTAGGTGTTGGGCATCTGCACCGAGAAGGCGGCATCCAGCCGCATCCCTTTCGCCCGAAGGACGGACTGCAACTCCCGGTCGGTCATCCCGATGTCGTCGCCGCAGGTCATCACGCCGTAGACGTAGCTCCCGGCCTTGGCGACAGCCGTCGGGAAAGCCCGCATGTAGTCCTTCACCCACGCGGGAAGCCCCCAGGCATACACGGGGAACACCCAGCCCAAACGCTCGAACACTGTCCCCTCAGCCGGGGGCGGCGTTTCGGTCATGTCGCAGGCCACGTCGCCCAGGAGGGAGGACAAGGAGCGTGCAATGTGGCGGCTGTTTCCCGTCCCGCTGAAATAGAAAATGGCGTTCATCTGATCCGTTGCTGGAATACGTGGCAGTCCTTGAATACCGAGGCGGCACTCTCCACGGGATGGGCGAAAAGGCCGAACACGGCACTGCCGCTCCCGCTCATGGCGGCATAAGCCGCGCCGAAGTCGTAGAGCGTGTCGCGGATGACCCTGATTTCCGGATACCGACGGAACACGCTTGCCTCGAAATCGTTACGGAGCAGGTCGCGCCACGCCGTCACGGGTCGCGTGATGGCTTCCGCCAGGTTCGTGTCCGCCGGACGGGGAACCACGTCGGCGTAGGCATCGCGGGTAGCGACGTGGACGGGAGGCTTGACGAGCAGGAGCGTCCAGCCTTTCAGCGAGAGCTGCACCGGGGTGAACACGTCGCCGATGCCCGTGGCCAGCACGGGACGTTGGCGGATGAAGAAGGGACAATCGGCGCCGAACACGGCCATCCGCCTTTCCATCTCCTCCTCCGTGAGACCGAGCTCGAACGTCTCGTTCAGGTGCTTCATCATGTGGGCCGCGTCGCTGCTTCCGCCGCCCAGCCCGGCTCCCGTCGGGATGTGCTTGTCGAGGTAAATGTCGAGCGCGGGCAGGCCGAACTCCTCCCTCATCGCCATGTAGACCTTCACCACGAGGTTGTCCTCCGGCCTGCCGGGAATTTCCTGCCCCACCTGCTGGAAGGCGTAAGGGGCGTTGGAACCGCGCAGAAGCCGTGTTTCGAGTGTGTCACAGAGAGGAATAGGGTAGAAAACGGTCTCCAGGTTGTGGTAGCCGTCGGGGCGTTTCTCCACCACGTAGAGACCGAGGTTTATTTTGGCGGGAGGGAAAGTCAGCATGCGTTCTGTCCAGTGGTCAGGGCAAAGATAGAAAAAAACGCAAGCATAGGCGTAAATCGTGTAAGTATAATTGAAAGTCATTAAGCGCCGGACGGTTGTCGTGCCTGCCGGAAAATGCGGCAACGTATGGGCGGCCGTCCTCATATCCAGCCCACTGCGGAACGAAAATCCCGCTCCGCAGAGAACTCCCCGCCCGCTGTGCGGCACAGGCTCCGCAGGGACAGAACCGGCTTCCCGGCGGTTCGCGACAAGTCGCCGACCCGTTCCAACAAGTCGCCGACC
>CAZYHW010000107.1:0-4630 GCA_964647405.1 uncultured Prevotellamassilia sp. | reverse complement strand
CCGGCAGGAAAATGCAGCGTTCCTGTTTAGGCTGTGCAGGATTAGGTACGAAAAAACCGGCTTCCGGCAGGCATTCGCGGGGAAGCCGCACCGGAAACCGGGCTATATGAATAAGGAGAGATGGCGGGGCCGGGGGTGTATGTGCCCGCCGACGTGTGGCTGCCGGGTGTACGTCAGAGGCTGTTGAGCAGGGCGTTCAGTTCCTCTACCATCTCGGCCGCCGTCATCCGGGTCGTTTTCATGCCGTCGGCCGTGAAGCGCGCGACGGCGCGGTCGAGGCGGTCGAGTTTGCGGCGTTCGCCCCGCGCGGCGAGGTCTTCGCGCAGCAGGCGTAGCTTTTCGGCGGCTTGCAGTCCCTCCACGAGTTTCTCGAAACGTATGCTGCTGCGCGGGCCGGGATAGACCTGGTAGGTGTCGCCGGCGGCGAAGAGGCGGAAACGCGAGTCGTGCAGGGGGCGAGCCGTCCAGGAGTTGAACGCCCAGCGGAGGTAGCCGTCGTAACCGGCGGCAGCGGCGTGTATGGCCGTCCATGTGGCCTCGGCGGGGTCGGAAAAGGTGAACAGGTTGGGGAATGCCTCCGAGCAGCAGGTGTAGACGCAGCTGATTTGTCCGCGACTGCGGCGCGCGGCGAGCACACTGTCGGGAAATTCCACACCGAAGGGAACGGCGGAGTAGTGGAGGTCGTCGAGGATTTCGGGATGGTATCCTCCGGCGAGCGAGATCTTGAAGTCAGGGTCGGCGGTGCGGATTATCTTGATGGCTTCGCGCATGGCTTCCATGGAGCGTTCGTCCATGGCGATGGCGGTGCGGGCGAACCAGCCCTGCTGTTTCAGGTGGGCGGCAAAGTCGCGGAGGAAGGGCAGCCAGTAGTCCGCGTAAGCCTCGTCGCCGGGAGCGGCCTCGACGAACTCGACACGGTTGGCCGCCTCGTCGAAGTAGTCGAAGCGCAGCGACCAGGGAATCATGCCGTAGCAGCTGACGAGGCCGTCGATGCCCACCTCGTCGAGCATGAAGCCGACCCAGCGGTCGAAGGCGTCGTAGCCGTAGTGCCACGTGCCGTCGATTTTCCGCACGCGGGTAATCATGCTGAGGTAGAAGTCCTCCGTCTGCCCGTTCCAGGGCTCATAGATGAGTGTCGTGGTGACGGCGCGCTGACCCGCGTCGGCGAGCATCCGCATGTAGGGGAGCATGGCATCGAGGTGCGCACGGCTCCACAGCGGCACATCGTAGTAGCGCGCCACGGCGTAGGGGTTCTGCCAGAGGTCGAGGTGGAGCTTCCAGTCGCGCGGGGCGGTCAGGGTGCGGCGGCTCACCTCGATTTCGAGCCCGAGGGTCAGGGGAGCCCGTCCGTCGGCCTCGACGGTGAGCGTTCCCGTGTAGCGGCCGGGTCGGGCATCGGCGGGAATGGAGGCTGTCAGCCAGATGGGCTGCACGCTGTGTGCCTCGACGTTCCGCGTGCGGGCAATATCAATCACGTCGGCCACGAGCGAGGAATCCCAGCGTGCCTTGTCGGGCCGGTGGCCACAGCCGGTGCCGTCGGCGTTCGGCTCGTCGGTCATGACGTAGCGGACAAAGGCGGCGCGCACCGCACTGTCGGGGATGACCGACGCACCGCAGCGGAGGTCGCTCACGCTGAGGCGCACGCTGTCGAGGCCGGTGCGCGTCCAGAGGACGGCTTGGGCGTGGACGCGCTCGCCGCGCCATGCGCCGAGGTGCTCCCGCTTGGCAGCGGAAGGGAGGTCGGGGACGGCGTGCTTGGCGTAGCGCACGTTGGTGCTGCCCCAGGCGAGGGCGGCCTCGGCTTTCATTTCCTCCCAGGCGGCGAGGTCGCCGGACGGAGAGGGGTCGGGCAGTTCTTCATAGTCCGCAGTGACCGGGCATCCGGCCGGCCACTGCGCGTGTGCCGTCACGGCGAAAGCCAGTAAGACGGCAAGGAGAAAGGTTTGCTTCATAGAGACAGAGATGCGGTGTGTCTGGATAGGACAGATGTCGCCGCGTTGTTCAGGGTTGTGCGATGATTTCGTATATCTCCGCTTCGCCTTCGAGGCTCACGCTGACAGCTCCTTCGGCGAGCACGATGCGGGCGTAGGGACTGTCGAGCGTGGTGGAGGTGAGGAGCACGCCCTGTGCGTCATACTGCTTGCAGGCCACCGGAGCGGCGGGCTGTTTCATGAGCACGACGTAGGCGCGCGTCGCTCCGTCGGTACCGAATGTGAGTTTGTGCGTACTGTGGTATGAGGTGCCGAGGTTGCGGTCGAAGGCCATTAGTGCGGCTTCCACGCTGTCGGCTTCAAGGCTGAACCCGAGCTGTTCGGGACGCATCGGGTTGACCTCGAAGGAGCGCACGGCAGTCCAGTTCTGACGCTCGGAGTCGAGACGGCGCAGGCGGACATAGCGGGCGCGGACGGCCGGTCCTGTCCACTGGATGACGTATTGCCGTTGCAGTTCGCCGGTGAGCGGTGTCCAGTCGTTGCCGTCGGCGGAGTATTCGAGGATGGCGTGGTCGAAGTAGTCCACATCGTCGACCGAGTTCCGCCCTTGCAGGATGGAGACCTCGCTGACGTCGCGCACGTCGCGCAGGTCGACGCCGACCCAGTCGCCGGGTCGCTGGCTCACGCCGGAGGTGTAGTAGGTGGCCGAGTCGTGGTCGAGCATGAGTTTGGACGAGATGGTCGATACGTTGCGGAACGAGCCGACCGCCACGTAGTCGTTCGGCACGGCATCGAGCAGGCGGGCGAGGAAGCCGTGGGCCATGTCGTCCATGGCGTTCTCGTAGAAGGGCTGCATCCGCAGCGTGCCCAGCTTGTGCGCGTTGTAGGCCTGCCGGTCGTCGTCGGTCATGAGGTTGGCGGCATAGTTCGCCCAGAAGAGGGAGTCGGCAGCCCCGTTGCGGTAGAGCCTGCCCAGCTCGACGGCGCGCCGTCCCCGTGTGCCGAGTTTACCAAGCTCTTCGAGCCACGGCCTTAGCTCGCCGAGCAGCGCGGTGTTCGTGCACCCGCGTTCCATGGCGGCGGGCACGGCCTCCATGCGGGCGAACTCGGCTTCGAGCGAGTCGGCCGCGTCGTCCTGCCAGCCGTCGAGGCGGAAGGTGGGCGTCTCCCACGACTCGTCGCGGCGGTAGCCTGTCTCTGTGTCGCCGGAGTGGATGGCGAATGTCCGGTAGGCTGCCGCCGCTCCGGGCACGAGTTCGTGCAGGCCGCGCTCCCAGTTGTCGAGCGGGTTATAGGCGGACGTGTTCCAGGCGTAGTCGGCCACGCCGTAGAGGGCGAGCTTCGATGCCTCGCCGTATTCCATGGGATTGCTAAGCAGTCCGCTCACGTCGTCGGCTGTCAGTCCGGCTTCAAGGCCGTAGACGGGGCCTTGGAGGAGGAACTGCCGGGCGTAGTCGGTCACGGGATAGTTCCACCAGTAGTAGGCGGGTCGCTGGATGCGCGGGTTCACGAAGTCGAGCGTGCGGCGCGTCAGGTCGCTGCATACGGCATCGCCCGTCCAGAACACCTTTATCTCCTCTCGGAGCGTGTTGCCGTAGGTCACGAGGCTGCCCCGCGGCGTGGGGTTGGCCCAGAGGCGCGTGTACTCCGTCGGGCATACGGTCAGCGGCGAAACGTCGCCCTTGACGAGGACGAATTCGTCGGTCAGGCGGTTGAGCAGTGCCGTCTGTTTCTCCGGGTCGGTGCCCTCTCCGGATATGTCGTCGAAGAAGATGGCGAAGTGGCGCACGCCGAGGCCGTACATGAGCTCGAACTTGCGCAGTAGGTTCTGGTAGTCCTCCTCATCCCAGCGTATGTCCTGCCCCGGGTGGATGGCCCACACGAAGTCGACGCGCGCGCGCCGGCAGGCTTCGATGAGCTCCTTGATTTGTGCCGCCTCGCGCTCCGGATAGGCTTCGCGCCAGCCGGGACTGCTGTGGTAGGGGTCGTCCTTGGGGCCGTAGACGTAGGTGTTGAGCTTGAAGCGACCGTAGAAGTCGATGAGCGAGAGGCGCACGGAGTGGGCCCACGGCGTGCCGTAGAACCCCTCGACCACGCCCCGGTTGGGCAGGTCGGGATAGTCGTTAATCTCGGCGTAGGGCAGTCGTCCCCCTTCGGCGGCGGGACTCTCGGCGAGCTGGCGGAGCGTTTGCAGACCGTAGAAAGCCCCGCGCTCGTCGTAGCCCGTGATGCTGATGCCCTTCGCGCCGATGCTCATGGCGTAGGCACCGGAAACGGCGTGCACACCCAGCTTGCGTGCGGCCTTCTCACCATAATCCACCGTGAGGCGCACGCCGCCTTTCCGCGTGGTGAGGAAGTCCACGTCGCCGCCGAAGCTGCCGTGCTTGTCGCGCAGTTCGACGCCGCCGCTGATGTCGAGGACGTGCTCGCCGTCGAGCTCGGCGCGCTGGGGCGTAGGGTTGAGGATGTAGCCCCCGTGGTCGACGACGTGGCCGGGAATGGTGCTGACCACCTGCACTTCCGAGCGTTGTGAGGAGAGGTCGGGCGTCGTGTCCTGCGCATGGAGCGCGGGCGACGCGGCGAGGGTGGCAAGGGCGGCCGTCGCCGCGCGGAGGGAGAGGATAATGTGTCTCATGGCTTGGTTAACGTGGTTTATTTGTACTTTCGTCAGCAAATCTATCACTTTTTGCACAACGACA
>CAZYHW010000106.1:0-4654 GCA_964647405.1 uncultured Prevotellamassilia sp. | reverse complement strand
TCGATGGCATAGTTCACGGTCTGCGCCGTGAGGCTTCCGCAGGCGAGTGCGGAGGTGAGGAATGCAGCTAAGGCTTTCTTTCTCATGCTGGTGTGGTTGGATAATGTGTTTATACGAGCAAGCCTCCCGTGGGGGAGGTCTGGCTGCGTGTGGATAATAAGACGTCGGGTGGAGTGGCGGGCGGCACGGGGCACACGTCGCGCCTCATGTCGCTGTCGCCCGTGGCGGGGTCAGGGCAGGGCGACCTTGCGTCCCTGCTGGATGTAGATGCCCTTCGAGGGCGACTTGACGCGGCGGCCGCTGAGGTCGTACCATGCGCCGTCGGCCTGCTGGCCGTCCTCGGTGTTGACGACCTGGTCGATGCCCGTGGCGAGGGATTGGGTGATGTAGGTGTAGGTCACTTCGAGGTTGCCGGTCATCGTGCCGCTCGTCTGCTCGGTGTCGCACAGGAGGTAGGGGAAGCCCGAGGGCGCGTCGACGGGGCATTCGAGCGTGTAGTCGGCTCCTGCCTCGACGTAGAAGGTGTACGTGCCGAGCCCCACGCTGCTGTACGACGTGCCGTTGGCCGTGCGGCGCACGGTGTAGGTGATGGAGTAGTAGGGCGCGGTGCGGAAGGTGAAGAGCTTGTAGGGGTGAGCCGAGCTCCATCCCGTCAGGCTGCCCGAGTTGCCGTTGAAGTAGCGTCCGTTGGTGCCCTGTATCGTCCAGCTCTCGCCGTCGAGGGTGAAGGTGAACGTGTCGCCCGAGCTGCCCGCCGTGACGGCCGAGCCGTTGGGCAGCGAGGGGATGTAGAGCCCGTCGAGGGATTTCAGGCGGAAGCCGGTGCCGTTCTGCACGGCCTGCCATACGTGGGCCGGCGTGCCCTCGACCGTGTAGGCGGTGATGACCTGGTGGGTCGTGGGGTGGACGCTGAGGTAGCCGCAGCGGTCGCCGTCGTCGGCGTTGCTGTTGTCGTAGATGAGGTAGTAGGCACCGTCGACGATTTCCGTCACGGGGTCGAGTGCCTCGGCGAAGGAGGGCAGTGCGTCGGTGGCGTAGGAGAGGTTGATGACGGTGTCGCTGATGAGCGTGAGGGGATTGGCCGCGTCGGCGGAGGCGAACGTGTAGTATTCGCCCAGGTCGGGTGCGGTCCAGGCGAACGCCGTCGCGTCCGTGGTCGCCACGGTGCTGTCCGTGCGGGCTATGAGGATGTCGTTGGGGTCGGCGGCGCGCAGGGTGGCGGTGTAGCCCGTGCGCTCGTAGGTGAGCTCATAGGCCAGGTCGGTCGTCGCGCTCTCCGTGCCTTCGAGGGTGGCGAGGTCGGTGGTGCAGGCGTAGTTGGCTATCTCGGGAGCCTCGGGCGTGTAGGGCTGCCCTTTCTCGACGGAGCGGGCGTAGGTGCCGATGAGGTTGCCCTCGGTGTCGCGGGCGGTGTAGGTGGCGCGCACCACCTCGGTGAAGTTCCAGTGCGTGCCCTGCGGGTAGGTGGCGTCGGCGTCGGCGTAGAGCGTGCCGGGGTCGATGCAGTAGCGCGTGCCGATGGGGTAGAGCAGCGCGCCGGCGGAGGAGGCGAGGGTGAAGCCGCCGTATTCCGTGTCGTAGGTGGCCGTGATGTTGGCGGCCGCGTCGCCCAGCGCGGTGGGCGAGCCGACGGACGAGACGCTGCGTCCCGTCGTGACGTTGGTCAGGGTGATGGTCTGCACGCCGTCCTGGGACTCCGTGGCACTGACCGTCCATGCGTCGTTGCTCCATGCGTCGGAGGCGTAGCCGAGGGTGGTCTTGCCGTTGTCGCTCAGGCCGATGCCCTCGTAGTAGTCGCTCGTGTTGCTGATGCGGTAGACGGTCGCGTCGCTGATGGTCCCGTATGCGGCGGGCTCGTTGTCGCCCTCGTCGTCACCCTCGTCTTCGGGCTGGAAGGTGAAGAGGCCCGACGAACCGTCGGCGGGGTTGTTGTAGATGTTGATGGCGTAGTACTGTCCCGAGAGGGAGGAGTTGAAATAGTAGCCGCTGTGCTGGTCGCTGCTGATGGCGTAGTAGTCGTAGTTGCCGCTCGTGCCGCTGTTCCCGTTCGCCCCGAGGGAGAAGTTGTAGTGGCGCGTGGTGTAGTCGTAGGACCAGCGGTCCGAGGTGGTCGTGCCGCCGGAGACCGTCGTCGGGTTGACGGAGCCCTCGGGCCATGCCTTGTTGACCATGGCATACTTGCCCGAGCCGTCGGGGTCGGCCACGAACTTCCAGTACTGGTATTTCAGGATGGTGTCGTTCTCGTCGGTGATGGGGTCGTTGCTCCACAGGTAGCCGACGGTGGCGCCGAGGCTGCTGATGAGGGGCGAGTCGTCGCATACGAGCTCGATGACGCGCCCGGCTCTCGCGTCCGTGGCCATGGTGGCGAGGCGGTAGTATTGCTCCTCGTCCACGCCCTCGAGTTCGTCCTCGACGACGAGGTAGTCGCACCAGGCGTAGCCGCCGTAGTTGAGCAGGGTGGTGTCGACGCGCAGGCGGGTGAGGAAGTCGTCGAAGTCGCGCAGGTTGTCCTGTGTCCATCCCACCTCGGCCATGGCGATGAGGCGCGGCAGCGACTGGTATTCGAGCAGCCAGTCGCTCGACACCCACTCGGTCCAGAACGTGCCCTGCACGCCGATGGTCTTCGAGCGGATGGTGGGCTTGTGTTCGTAGACGACTTGCAGCGTGGCGTCCGTGCCGCTACCGGCGTTGTGCACCTCGCCCTCGCGCGGGCTCTGCTTGCGGTTGATGTACCACTGCGGCTGCGGCGTGAGGATGGTCTGCATCCCGAGCCCTTCGGCCACGTTCGAGGCGTTCTCGGCTCCCGTCCAGCACATGATGGTCAGGTCGTCGCCCGAGAGGAGCTCCGTGTCCGTGCCCGAGGCCGTCACGCTCTCGTTCCAGGCGATGAGCCTGCGCCGCTGCGCGGGGTCTTCCTTGCCGGCCATGTATTCGACGAGCTCGTGGGTGAAGTGGCTTTGCAGGGCGCGCACGTTGGTGATGCCGAGCGAGTCCATCAGGGCCAGGCAGTCGTCGTTGGCCGACCAGTCGGTCGTCGGGCACTCGTCGCCGCCGATGTGGATGTACTCACAGGGGAAGATGTCGATGAGCTCGTCGAGCACGTCCTTGCAGAACTGGATGGCATCCGGGTTGGCCACGTTGAGCACGCCCGTGGAGATGCCGTAGCTGCTCCACACGGGGTGCGAGGCGTAGGGGTCGCACGAGAACTCGGGATAGGCGGCGATGGCGGCGCTCATGTGGCCGGGCATCTCGATTTCGGGCACCACCTCGATGTGACGCTCGGCGGCGTAGGCCACGATGTCCTTCATCTGCTCGACGGTGTAGTAGTAGGGGCCGTACTCGTCGGCCGTGTAGTACTGGCCGTGGACGGGGTCGACGTTCCACGAGCCCTGGCGCGTGGAGCCGATGGTTTGCAGCCTCGGGTAGGCGGGCATCTCGAAACGCCAGCCCTGGTCGTCGGTCAGGTGCCAGTGGAAGCGGTTCATCTTGTAGTAGGCCATCACGTCGAGGATGCGTTTGAGCTCGTCGACGGAGAAGAAGTGGCGCGAGCAGTCGAGCATGAAGCCGCGGTATTCGAAGCGGGGCTCGTCGGCGATGGTGCAGGCCGGGACGCTGTATGCCGTCACCGACGCGTCGGCCACCTCGGCCATGACGTTGCGCGGGAGGAGCATTTTGAGCGACTGGAAGGCGTAGAAGAAGCCCGCCGCCGTGCGTGCCTCGACGGTGATGCCGGTGGAGGTGACGCTGAGGCGGTAGCCCTCGTCGGCGAGCGCGTCGTCGTCCGACTGCACGCAGGTGATGCCCTCCGTGGCCGTGGCCGCGGCGGTGATGCCCAGGCCGCTCGCCCGGTTGAAGGCCTCGACGAATCGCTCGGCTTCGGCTTTCAGGCTGTCGGGCAGGCTTGTGCAGGCCACTTGCGTCGCACTGGTGAACGTGAACGTGCCCTCCGCCTCGGCGGTGTACGTGGCCGGACGGGGGATGATGGTTTGCGCCTGCGATGCCATGCCGGGCAACAGGAACGCTCCGCACAGGAGGGCGGCGAGGTAGGTGTTTTTCATGCGGTAAACAGGTTTTTGGATGGTGGGACGTATGGGGGCGGGACAGGGTGCTGCCCCCGTGCGCTTTTCCGCTCGGTGCCAAATGTACCGGTTTCTCCCGTCATGTCCAAATTTTGCGCCCGCTTTTTTTCGCGCCGGTCGTGCGCCGACCTCCCTCGCGCGTGCGTCGTCCACGTGTGGGCGCGGGCGCGCGCGAAAGTCCGGCTACCCGTGCCATGCGGCGCGTCCCCTCGCCGTACCCAGGCGGATTTCTTTCCCTCCCATGCGTTTTTGTTTTCCCCGGTGTGTGTGATTTCCGGAGCGTTTCGTATCTTTGCCTCCCGTAAGGGAGGTTTCTTAGCTCTTTATATTCTTTCTCTTTATTTGTGCCCCGAGCTGTGACCAAACTGTGCCCCCGCAGGGGCGGCAGGTAGCCCGGCGGGCAAACCCGGCGGCACGGCAGGCGGCACACTCCCGGGTACACCTTACGAATTGATAACGAAGTGTTTCGGCTGGCAGGCGGCACACGCTGCGGCACAGCCCGAGGCACACCGACGGGCACACCTCCGGCCTGTGCCCATTTTGCAAACGGCCCTGTTCGTCGCCCCTTTTCGGGG
>CAZYHW010000105.1:0-4709 GCA_964647405.1 uncultured Prevotellamassilia sp. | reverse complement strand
TATAAAAAAGACTTCCCCTTCCCGATAAGGGAAAGAGGAAGTCTCTCGATAGATTAAGGGAAGTAGATGGCGCGAGTGCTTAGGCCAGGAACATCTTCCGTATGGCTGTTGCCGTGTCCGGGCTGACCGTGTCGTTCGCGGCTACCAATGCCTTTGTCGTGTCGGGACATACGGTATCGTTGGCGGCAATCAGCGTGTAGAAACCAGCCGTCGTGTCCGGACAAACCGTGTCGTTGACAGCCATCAGAGCCTGTGCCGTATCAGGGCAAACGGTATCGTTGGCGGCAACCAGCGTGTAGAAACCAGCAGCGGTGTCCGGGCAAACCGTGTCGTTGACGGCCATCAGTGCCGTAGCCGTGTCGGGGCAAACGGTGTCGTTAACGGCAACCTGGGTGTAGAGAGCCGCCGTCGTGTCGGGGCAGACCGTATCGTTGACGGCGACGAGGCCGTTCTGGATAGTGCGACCGTTTACGGCCATCATGCTACTTACGCCTACCAATGCAACTACTGCAACAATTAACTTTCTCATGATGTTTATTCTTTACTGTTTCTGGGTTAATTCTTCGTCTAATGATATTCACAATCAGCGTGCCATAATTCGCGGATTCTCTTGAATACGTTGATAAACAGGAAGTTCTGCTGCCTGCCTCCCTCTTGGATGAGGCTAACCTTATTCCGTGGAATGTGGAAAGTTGTGGGGAAACTCTCCCCAATCCCCTCCCGCAGGCTATTGGCCGCTCGAAGATTTCGGAGAGGCTTTTTATATGTCGCTTGCCCGTTTCCCATGTGCCGCCCGTCCGATGTGCCGTTCTTTTTGCCCGTCCCCGTGGGAGTGTTCGGTGAAAAAACGTAACTTTGCACCTATACATACATATTAAAATAATAAGCAGAAACCTTAGTCCTATGGTTCTTTTCTTCACTACTCCCGCGAAAACCGTCATTGCCGTACAGGCAGCGGCGCGTCCGGCTGAAAATGAAATGCAAGCACTTTGCTGGCTGTTCGG
This sequence comes from uncultured Prevotellamassilia sp., assembly GCA_964647405.1. GTDB lineage: Bacteria > Bacteroidota > Bacteroidia > Bacteroidales > Bacteroidaceae > Alloprevotella. Next base: position 3,705 of record CAZYHW010000105.1, on the reverse strand, counting down.
CGAAGGCACGAAAGAAACGGCCGGCCCGCTTGCGGGTTGGTTCGTCGGCCCACGCCGTGAGATGGTGACACCGTGGAGCACCAATGCCGTCGAGATCACGCAGAACATGAATATAAGCGGCATTGTGCGCATTGAGGAGTTCTTTCCCGTTCAAGGCGAGGATGCCGAACACGACCCTATGTTGCAACGGATGTACAACGGATTGGACCAGGATGTTTTTACTGTCGACATTCAGCCGTCGCCTATCCGCCGAATCGATGACTTGGAGTCGTATAACGAGGAAGAGGGACTGGCACTCTCGCCCGCCGAGATAGACTATCTCCACCAGGTGGAGCAGCAGCTGGGGCGGAAGTTGACCGACTCGGAAGTGTTTGGCTTTGCCCAAATCAACTCCGAGCACTGCCGGCACAAGATATTCGGCGGTACGTTCGTCATTGACGGCGAAGAACGTCCCTCGTCGCTTTTCGCGTTGATAAAGAAAACCACCAGCGAGAACCCGCACCGCATCCTGTCGGCCTATAAGGACAATGTGGCCTTCTCCCAAGGTCCCGTCGTCGAGCAGTTCGCCCCGGCCGACCACTCCACAAGCGACTACTTCGTCGTGAAGGACATCGAGAGTGTCCTCTCCCTGAAAGCCGAGACCCATAACTTCCCGACAACAGTAGAGCCTTTCAACGGCGCATCGACGGGCACGGGCGGCGAAATCCGCGACCGTATGGGCGGTGGCGTAGGCTCGTGGCCGATAGCCGGGACGGCCGTTTACATGACTTCCTATCCCCGCCTTGCCGACGGCCACCCGTGGGAGACCATGGCACCGCGCCCGTGGCTCTACCAGACCCCGGAGCAGATTCTCGTCAAGGCATCGAACGGTGCGTCCGACTTCGGTAACAAGTTCGGCCAACCCCTCATCACAGGGTCGGTGCTCACTTTTGAACACAGCGAGAACGGAGAGGTTTACGGCTATGACAAGGTTGTCATGCTGGCCGGTGGCGTGGGCTATGGCACGAAACGCGACTGCCTGAAAGGCCACCCCGTCAAAGGGAACAAGATAGTGGTGGTCGGGGGCGACAACTACCGCATCGGACTGGGCGGCGGCTCCGTCTCCTCGGTCGACACGGGACGCTATTCGAGCGGCATCGAGCTGAACGCGGTGCAGCGCGCCAACCCGGAGATGCAGAAGCGTGCCAACAACCTGGTGCGCGCACTCTGTGAGGAGGATGTCAATCCCGTGGTGAGCATCCACGACCACGGCTCGGCCGGACACGTCAACTGCCTGTCCGAACTGGTGGAAGAATGCGGCGGCCAGATAGACATGACAAAGCTCCCCATAGGCGATACGACCCTCTCGGCCAAGGAAATCATTGCGAACGAGAGCCAGGAACGCATGGGGCTCCTCATTCAGGAGGAACACCTCGACCATGTGCGCCGTATCGCCGAGCGCGAACGTGCGCCGTTGTATGTAGTCGGCGAGACGACCGGCGATGCTCACTTCTCGTTCGTGCAGGGCGACGGTCAGCGTCCGTTCGACCTCGATGTGGCGCAGATGTTCGGCCACTCGCCGAAGACAGTCATGGTGGACACGACCGTCGTGCGCCACTATGCCGATGTGACTTACGACGCGGCTCGCCTGCAAGAGTATCTGACCAATGTGCTTCGCCTTGAAGCAGTGGCCTGCAAGGACTGGCTGACGAACAAGGTCGACCGCAGCGTCACGGGTAAGGTGGCGCGCCAGCAGACGCAGGGCGAGTTGCAACTCCCGCTGTCGGACTGCGGTGTCGTTGCCCTGGACTACCGGGGGCGTGCCGGCATCGCCACTGCCCTCGGACACGCTCCGCAGGCCGGGCTGGCCAGTCCGGAAGCTGGTTCCGTACTCGCCGTGTCGGAGGCACTGACCAACATCGTCTGGGCTTCCTTGGCGGACGGACTGGACAGCGTGTCGTTGTCAGCCAACTGGATGTGGCCCTGTCGGTCGCAGAAGGGAGAAGATGCACGTCTCTATGCGGCAGTGCAGGCTCTGAGTGACTATTGTTGCCGGTTGCGGATAAACGTACCGACCGGCAAGGACTCCCTCTCCATGTCGCAGCAATATCCCGGCGGTGAGAAGGTCATCTCGCCGGGGACGGTCATCGTGTCGGCCGGTGGCGAGGTGGACGATATCCGGAAGGTGGTTACGCCTGTGTTGTCCGCCGCCGATTCCGTCCTCTACCATGTCGATTTCAGCTCCTGCCCCCTCCGGTTGGGCGGGTCGGCCTTTGCCCAAAGTCTGGGCCGTGTGGGCGATGACGTGCCTACCGTGACGGACCCCGACTACTTCCGCAAGGCGTTCAACACGGTGCAGCAGTTGGTCAAGGACGGCTTGCTCCTGGCCGGGCACGACATCTCGGCGGGAGGGCTCATCACCTGCCTGCTCGAAATGTGCTTTGCCAACGTCGGAGGTGGACTGGAAATCAACCTGGACAAGTCCGGGGAGGACGATATCGTCAAGCTACTTTTTGCCGAGAATCCCGGAGTGGTCATCCAAGTCTCTGCCACAGACAAGCGCAAGGCCGAAGAACTCATGGCCGCGGCAGGACTGGCCTATACGGAAATCGGACGGCCTGTTCCCGGACGGCGCATTTCGCTCACCAAGTCGGGGGAAACGTACAGCTTCGACATTGACAGCCTGCGTGACGTGTGGTACGAAACCTCGTATCTGCTCGACAGGAAACAGAGCCTGAACGGTTGTGCCGGGAAACGCTTTGCCAATTACAAGCAGCAACCGCTTGTGTTCAACCTGCCGGACACTTTTGCCGGCACGTTCGCCCAGTTGGGCATCGACCCCGACCGTCGTACCCCGTCGGGCATACGGGCGGCGATTATCCGTGAGAAGGGAACGAACGGCGAACGCGAGATGGCTTATGCGCTCTACCTTGCCGGTTTCGACGTGAAGGATGTCATGATGACCGACCTCGTCAGTGGCCGCGAGACGCTCGACGACATCCGTATGATTGTCTTCTGCGGGGGATTCTCGAACTCGGACGTGCTCGGCTCGGCCAAGGGATGGGCTGGCGCGTTCCTCTATAACGAGAAGGCCAAGGCCGCGCTCGACCGTTTCTATGCCCGCCCCGACACGCTCTCGCTCGGAGTGTGCAACGGTTGCCAGCTCATGGTCGAGCTGAACCTCATCACTCCCGAAAGGGAAAGCCGCACGCGCATGCTCCACAACGACAGCCGGAAGTTCGAAAGTGCTTTCGTGGGCGTGGATGTGCCTGAAAACAAGAGCGTCATGTTCGGCTCCCTCTCTGGTGAGCAGCTCGGCATCTGGGTCGCCCATGGCGAAGGAAAGTTCTCCCTGCCTGATGCCGGAGAAGGCTATCAAGTGGTGCTCAAATACAGTTATGACGAATATCCCGGGAATCCGAACGGCTCCGACTACGCCGTGGCGGGCATTTGCTCGGCCGACGGTCGCCATGTGGCCATGATGCCCCACTTGGAGCGGGCGTTCTATCCCTGGCAGTGCGCGTTCTATCCGGAGTCGCGCCGTCGCGACGACGTGACCCCGTGGATGGAGGCCTTTGTAAATGCCCGTCGGTGGATAGAGGCACATAAGTAGAAAAGTCAACAGACCTTGCGACAGATTCCGGATGACGTAAAGTCCGGATAGAGACGCAACATTTCCCGGCCGGAGCGCAGCGAAATTTTGGACACTGCGCTCCGGCCGGTCGG
>CAZYHW010000104.1:0-4770 GCA_964647405.1 uncultured Prevotellamassilia sp. | reverse complement strand
GTGCTGAACCGCCTGCGCGGCGGCCTGTGGCGGCCGGTTTGGAGGGTTGCCCGAAAACGGGCTCACTCATTTTTCCTTCTCCATGTTCCCCCTATGTCGGCAAACTTTACTATTTTTGCCTTATTAATAGAATGACAACTATGAAATTCAGTGCGGAGCAGATAGCCGAATATCTCCATGGCGAGGTGGTAGGCGACCCGGAATCCGTTGTATATACTTTCGCCAAGATAGAAGAGGGCGTCCCCGGAGCCATCTCGTTCCTTGCCAATCCCAAGTACGAGCATTACATCTACGATACCCAATCTTCCGTCGTATTGGTGAACCGCGGCTTTGCCCCGTCGCACCCCGTCCGCGCCACCTTGGTCAAGGTGGACGATGCCTATGCCGCCATCGCGTCGCTGCTGTCGCTCTACGAGCAGTTCGTGGCGAAACGGACGGGCGTGAGCCCCTTGGCCTATGTCGACGAAAGCGCACGGATCGGTGACGGCTGCTACGTCGCCCCGTTCGCCTATGTCGGGAAGGATGTCACGATTGGCGACGGGACGCAGGTCTATGCCCATGTCGTCCTCGAAGCGGGCGTGACGGTCGGCAGGGACTGCATCCTCTACCCGAACGTTTCCGTCTACCACGGCTGCCAGCTCGGCGACCGGGTCGTCCTGCATTCGGGCTGCGTGGTCGGTTCCGACGGCTTCGGCTTCGCCCCGACGGCCGAGGGATACGAGAAAATCCCGCAGGTGGGCATCGTCGTCGTCGGCGACGATGTGGAGATTGGCGCTAACTCCTGCGTCGACCGCTCCACGATGGGGAAAACCGTGATAGGCCGCGGCGTGAAACTCGACAACCTTGTGCAAATCGCGCACAACTGCGAGGTGGGCGAACATACGGTCATGTCGGCCCAGGTGGGCGTGGCAGGCTCGACGAAGATAGGCCGCTGGTGCATGTTCGGCGGCCAGGTGGGCGTGGCAGGCCATGCCGTCATCGGCGACGAGGTGCGTTCCGGCGCACAGGCCGGGATAGCCGGAAGCCTGCGTAAGGGACACGTGACGGTGCAGGGCTCGCCCGCAATCGACGCGAAGACCTTTGCGCGGTCGAGCGTCGTGTTCAAGAAACTCCCCGACCTCTACAAGCAGGTATGCGAGTTGCAAGACGAAATAGACCGATTGAAGAAACAACTTGAAAGGTGAGACACCATGTTAAAGCAAACTACTCTGAAAGGCAGCTTCTCGTTGTTCGGGAAAGGGCTACACACGGGGTTGCAATTGACCGTAACCTTTAACCCTGCACCGGAGAACCATGGTTACAAGATAAAGCGCATAGACCTCGACGGCGAGCCCGTCATCGAGGCCATAGCGGAAAACGTGGTGGAAACGTCGCGCGGCACCGTGCTGGCCAAGGGCGATGCCCGTTGCAGTACCGTGGAGCACGGCATGGCGGCGTTGTATGCCCTGGGCATCGACAACTGCCTGATCACGGTGAACGGGCCGGAGTTCCCCATCCTCGAAGGAAGCTCCAAGGCTTACGTCGAGAACATCCGGCGCGTGGGCATCGTGGAGCAGAACGCTCCGAAGGATTTCTATGTGATTAAGAAGAAAATCGAGGTCCGTGACGAGGCTACCGATTCGTCGATTATCATCCTGCCCGACGACCAGTTCTCCATCACGACCATGATATCCTTTGACTCGCAGTACCTGAGCAGCCAGTTCGCCACGCTGGACCGCATGGAGGACTTCGAGCGGGAAATCGCTTCCGCGAGGACTTTCGTCTTCGTCCGGGAGATAGAGCCTCTGTTGCAGGCCGGCCTTATCAAGGGCGGCGACCTGGACAACGCCATCGTCATCTACGAACGTCAAATCCCGCAGGATGCGCTGGACAAGCTGGCGGACTATATGAAGGTGGAGCGCAAGGATGCCACGAAGCTCGGTTACATCAACGACAAACCGCTCGTCTGGCACAACGAGCCCGCCCGCCACAAGTTGCTGGACATCATCGGCGACATGGCCTTGATAGGCCGTCCAATCAAGGGGCGCATCATCGCGATGCGGCCCGGACACATGATTAACAACAAGTTCGCGCGTCAGCTCCGGCGGGAAATCCGTGCCCACGACGTGCAGGCACCGGACTACGACTGCAACGAGCCGCCGCTGATGGACGTGAAGCGCATCCGCGAACTGCTCCCGCACCGCTACCCGATGCAGTTGGTCGACAAGGTGATAGCCATCGGGGCAAACTCGATCGTGGCCGTGAAGAACGTGACGACGAACGAGCCCTTCTTCCAAGGCCATTTCCCGCAGGAGCCCGTGATGCCGGGTGTCCTCCAAATAGAGGCCATGGCACAGGCCGGCGGTCTGCTGGTCCTCAACTCCGTCGAGGAGCCGGAGCGGTGGAGCACCTATTTCCTCAAAATCGACGGCGTGAAGTTCCGGCAGAAGGTCGTGCCCGGCGATACCCTCATCTTCAAGGTCGAACTGCTCGCACCGTTACGCCATGGCATCTCCTCCATGCGGGGAGTCGCCTTCGTGGGTGAGAAAGTGGTATGCGAGGCGACCTTCACGGCGCAGATTGTGAAAAACAAGTAACCAGTTATGAGTAAAATCAGCCCTTTGGCGTATATCGACCCCGAAGCCGTCATTGGCGAGAACTGTGAAGTCGGTCCGTTCTGCTTCATAGACAAGGGGGTTGTCATCGGCGACAACAACGTCCTGATGAACAGTGTTACTTTGATGTATGGCACGCGTATGGGGAACGGCAACACGGTGTTCCCCGGTGCGGTCATCGGTGCCGTACCCCAGGACTTGAAGTTCAGGGGAGAGGACACGACGGCAAAAATCGGCGACAACAATATCATACGTGAGAACGTGACCATCAACCGAGGCACGGCGGCCAAAGGGGAGACCATCGTGGGAAACGGCAACCTGCTCATGGAGGCCGTCCATGTCGCCCACGACGCGCTGGTCGGCAACGGTTGCATTGTCGGCAACACGACAAAGCTGGCCGGCGAGGTGACCGTGGACGACTATGCCGTCATCAGTGCGTCGGTGCTCGTCCACCAGTTCTGCCACATCGGCAGTTATGTGATGGTTGGGGGCGGCACGCGCACGGGACAGGACATCCCTCCGTTCGTGATGGCGGCGCGTGAGCCCGTGGCCTTCTGCGGGTTGAACGTGGTAGGCCTCCGGCGGCGCGGATTCAGTGCCGAAATGATCGATAACATACATTCGGCCTACCGCCTGCTTTACCAGCGCGGGAAACTGCGCGATGAGTGTCTCGCTCAGATAGAAAAGGAAGTCCCCATGAGCAAGGAGATAGAATATATCCTGGACTTTGTAAAGAATTCCAAGAGGGGCATAATCAAATAAGAGCACAACAAACCAAAGAGTAGCGTTTACGTACCATGTTGTTTCGGATAAAACTCATATCGGACGAGGTGGAGAATTTCTTGCGGGAGATTTTGATAGAAGACGATGCCACTTTCCTCGATTTGAATAACGCCATATTGGCCTCGTGCGGCTATCCCGACGATCAAATCACCTCGTTCTATTTATGCGATGAGGAGTGGGAGCGCAAGAAACAGGTGACCCGCGAGGACATGAGCCTGGACAAGGGTGCCTCGTTCGAAGAGGATATCTACGTCATGGGCACTACCCGCCTCGACGAGCTTATCGAGGAAGAAGAACAGAAGATGGAGTTCGTGTTCGACCCCTTTGCCGAGCGCGTGTTCTACCTTGACGTGATCGAAATCGTCCCTTCGCGCCATCTGTCCGCCCCGGAGGTTGTCCGTTCCGTCGGCAAGGCACCCAAGCAAATACAAGTCGATGAGCCGGACGTGCTCCTGACGGCGAAGACGGCCGTTCCCCTCACGGAGGATGGCCTGGACGATGAGTTCTATGGCAGTGATTCGTTCAACAGTGACGAATTCGACCCGGAGGGATTCGAAGTGCCGGATTCCGTCGGCTGAACGGATTCCTCTCCCAACGCTTCCAGCGTGAAGACCTTAGTCGTGCTCGTGGGCCCCACGGCGGTGGGAAAAACGGAAGTAAGCCTGCGGCTGGCCGAATACTTTGGCATACCCATCCTCAATGCCGATTCGCGGCAGCTCTACCGTGAGATTCCCATCGGGACGGCGGCTCCGTCTGCCAGTGAGCGGATGCGTGTCCCCCACTTCTTTGTCGGTACGCTCTCCCTCACCGATTATTACAGCGCCGCACGTTACGAGGAGGATGTGATGGGCGTTCTCAAACAACACTTCGCCACCCACGACGTGGCCCTGCTCTCGGGAGGTTCTATGTTGTACATAGATGCCGTCTGTCGCGGCATTGACGACATGCCCACTGTCGATGCGGATGTGCGCGAGAGCGTGAAGCAGCGGTTGGAGCAGGGCGGCCGCGAAGCCTTATGCGCCGAACTGAAATTGTTAGACCCGGCTTATTACGCCGAGTGCGACCTCCGCAACACGAAGCGCGTGGCCCATGCCCTCGAAATCTGCTACATGACGGGGCGACCCTACTCCTCTTTCCGTGTGCGGGCTAATCCCCAACGCCCTTTCCGCATCTTGAAGATAGGCCTGTCCCGCGAGCGTGCCGAACTCTACGCGCGCATCAACCGGCGGGTCACGGTGATGATGGAGGAGGGCTTGCTCGACGAAGTGCGGCGGGTTTATCCCTACCGCCAAGCCAATGCCTTGAACACGGTCGGCTACAAGGAACTCTTCCGCTACCTGGACGGCGAGTGGGAGCTGGACTTCGCTTTGGAGAAAATACGACGGAACACACG
>CAZYHW010000103.1:0-4843 GCA_964647405.1 uncultured Prevotellamassilia sp. | reverse complement strand
AACCGTACCTATTGGGCGAACTCGCTATATACCACCGAAATCGACAGGTCGGAATCGTCGCCGCCGACCAGTTTGGTGCTTGCCAGTCCCATGTTGTTATGCACGCGCATCAACTCGCTCGAACTGAGGCCGTAGCTGTTCGTCGTGGTCGTGTACACCGTGCTGACCGGTATCAGCACCACCTTGTTCCATTCCGGGTTCTCTTCCTCCCAAACGGCATATTTGCTGTTGCGCTCGTCTTCCGTGTCCGACGGCTCGACACCGGCTTCCTTGTCGCGCAGGACACGGCAGTACGAGATGAGCCGGGCGATGTTGGTGAAGGAGTAGGCGTTCGTCGTACTCGAATAGCTGGCGACGAACGACGTTATCTCGTCAGGAACTTCCCCGTTCTCGAAGAAGCTGAACATGTCGCTCTTCCGCACGAGCAGCAGGGTGCCGGGGAGGTCCAGGCTGTACGTCTCGTTCACCGTATTGTTATGCCGCACGAAGTCTATGCGCGCGCTGAGGATCGTGTCCGTGTAATGCTCGCCCGCCACGATGTCGCTGATGGGCAAGTCCACCTCGGTGAAGATGCCGGACGGCGACTTGATGTAGGTGTAGTCCTGGCCATCCTCGATGAGCGACCGCAATCCCTGGTTGTCCACCGACGTGCTCTGGATGACCTCGGCCGTCGCGGCCATGCGCTCCAAGCCTTCGACAATCGTGTCGTTACCGTCATCGGTCTCCGTGTGGTAGCGGAAATACAGGTTCAGCGTCGACACGTCCACATTAATCATTGTCCCCACCCCGCCGACTGTCGTGAAGACGAAGCCGGGACAGACGTGGCGGATGAACTCGTAGGAATCCGTGAAGTACTCCGGGTGTTCGTAATACTTGTTCAGCATCTCCGTGCCGTACTCCACGGGCAGGATGACGCGCAGCTGTTGGTAGTAACTGCTCGAATTGAGCGTGGAGTCGGCCTTTGTCAGGTCGCGCACGGCGAATGTCAAGTCCTTCGAGTAGCCCGTCGCGCTCACGTACTGCTGCGGGTCGACGTTAGTGTAGTAGAGGTCGGTCTCTTCCATCACGTTGGCCGTGTCCATCTCCTGCACGCGATACTTCATCGTGTTGAGCGAGTCGCCGTAGTAGGAGCTGATGAACACACGGACATCGCACGAGTCGGCCACGACCCGCCCGTTCTCCGTGACCATCTTGTCCTTGTCGGGCAGGGAGTAGTTGTCCATGAGGTGGAACTGCGCCATGAAGCCGCACGTCGTCAGGGTCTGCGTCTCGGGGTCGACCACGCGCCCCAGGCGGCAGTCGTTCGTCGTGGCCAGCACAGAGTCGACAAGCAGCGAACGGCTCGACAGGGCAAACTCGGCCGAACTGACCGTCATGTAGTCGCTTTGCGGCATGATGGCCGTGCCGACGGAGGCCGTGTCGTCGTCGCAGGCGGCGAACAGGCCCAAGGCACTGCACACCACGGCGCACGACACGGCGCGGGTAATCTGTTTCAAGAAAGGCATAATGCTTGAATGGTAAGATAAAGGTTACTCGTGGGAAGCGGCAAACACCTTTTCGTAAAACTCGCCATACGTGGCCGCCATGTCGTCCGTGCCCGGATACGACAACACGGGCAGGCCGCGCCCGCGGGCATAGTCGAGCGTCTCGGCGCAATGCCCCTCCTCGCCTTCGATCACACCGTCCGCGAAAGCCACCGCCAAACGGTCCAGCACGCCGGGCGCACTGAAATCGATCCCGAGACTGTCAAGAAAAGCCGCATCCACGCCCCGGAAAGTCAGGATGCGCTTGAAGTCGGCCTCATTCATCGGCTGGGGCTGCTCGCCATACGGAGAGTAGACCACACTGACATCGGCAAACGAGGGCTCGTCGCGATAGGCTGTCTTGACATACAGCGGGGCGACAGCCGATATCCACCCGTGGCAGTGAATCACGTCGGGACACCAACGGAGCTTCTTCATCGTTTCCAGTACACCGCGCACGTAGAAGACGGCTCGCTCGATGTTGTCGGCGTATTCCGCACCGCTTTCGTCAACGAGCATCTGCCGTTTGTGGAAATAGTCATCGTTGTCGATGAAATATACTTGCATCCGTGCGGACTGGATAGAGGCCACCTTGATAATCAGCGGGTGGTCCGTGTCGTCGATAATGATGTTCATGCCCGAAAGGCGAATCACCTCGTGCAACTGGTTGCGACGCTCGTTGATTCCTCCCCAACGCGGCATGAACGTCCGGATTTCGCGGCCGCTCTCCTGGATGGCCTGCGGCAGATGGCGGCCTGTCCATGACATGGCAGATTCCGGCACGTAGGGTTGTATCTCCTGCGTGATGAATAAAACCTTCTTGACGTTCATTTTTTACATGGGATTTCTGTCGAGGCAAAGATACGAAAAATTCGGAGAATAACCGTGTTAAAGGGTCTGAAACGCGTTCAGACAGACGGCGGAGGCATCCGCACGAGCCGGCGACCTGTTCCGCCGGGTCGCCGGATAGTCGCGCCTATCCGGCGACTTGTGACCACCTGCCCATACCACTCAATTTCGCGCATACGCGACGGCTTTCCAGACATTATATATCCACTACATCCCGGTCGCCTCTGCCGCACGACGGGATGCGTCAGGCACGGAGGCAGCGGGGAGGTGGATGCCACGTTTTTTGGCAACCGCTGTTTGCAAAAAGGAGCTTTTTGCGTTTCTCTCTCTGAAAATGCGTTAAGAAGCGGGGACAGGAGGAGCAAAAAAGACGCGAAAGTATTTCAGCACGAGGAGGCTTTTTCGTAACTTTGCGCGGGTTCGGGAAAGAGCCGCACCCGTAACGACGACTTTCATTTCAATACACAAATAATAGTTATGGCAACATTAGATTTAACGCAGTACGGTATCACCGGTACGACCGAGGTTGTTCACAACCCGTCCTATGATGTCCTGTTCGCCGAAGAGACCAAAGCCGGCCTCGAAGGTTACGAAAAAGGACAGGTTACGGAGCTGGGTGCCGTCAATGTGATGACGGGCATCTACACTGGCCGTTCGCCGAAGGACAAGTTCATCGTGATGGACGAGACGAGCAAGGACACGATCTGGTGGACTACTCCTGAATATAAGAACGACAACAAGCCCGTGACCCCGCAGGCTTGGGACTCGCTGAAAGGCCTGGCCGTGAAAGAGCTTTCCGGAAAACGCCTCTTCGTCGTCGACGCCTTCTGCGGTGCCAACGCTGCTACTCGTCTGGCCGTGCGCTTCATCGTTGAGGTGGCTTGGCAGGCTCACTTCGTGACCAACATGTTCATCCGTCCGACGGAAGAGGAACTCGCTACGTTCAAGCCCGACTTCATCGTCTACAACGCTTCGAAGGCTAAGGTAGAAAACTGGAAAGAACTCGGTCTGAACTCCGAGACGGCCGTTGTCTTCAACCTCACCAGCCGCGAGCAGATCATCATCAACACGTGGTACGGCGGTGAAATGAAGAAGGGTATGTTCTCGATGATGAACTACTTCAACCCGCTCCGTGGCATCGCTTCGATGCACTGCTCGGCCAACACCGACATGGACGGACAGAACACGGCTATCTTCTTCGGTCTCTCCGGAACAGGTAAGACCACCCTCTCGACCGACCCCAAGCGCCTGCTCATCGGCGACGACGAACACGGATGGGACGACGAGGGCGTGTTCAACTACGAAGGCGGATGCTACGCCAAGGTTATCAACCTCGACAAGGAGAGCGAGCCCGACATCTACAACGCCATCCGTCGCGATGCCCTGTTGGAGAATGTTACCGTGGACGCTAACGGCAAGATTGACTTCGCCGACAAGAGCGTGACGGAAAACACCCGCGTTTCCTACCCCATCAACCACATCCAGAACATCGTGAAGCCCATCTCGAAAGGCCCGGCTGCAAAGCAGGTTATCTTCCTCTCCGCAGACGCTTTCGGCGTGCTTCCTCCCGTGTCCATCCTCAACAGCGAGCAGACGAAGTACTACTTCCTCTCCGGCTTCACCGCCAAGCTCGCCGGAACGGAACGCGGCATCACCGAACCGACTCCCACGTTCTCTGCATGCTTCGGCGCAGCCTTCCTGAGCCTGCATCCCACGAAATATGCTGACGAACTCGTCAAGAAGATGGAAAAGAGCGGCGCAAAGGCTTACCTCGTCAACACGGGTTGGAACGGTACGGGCAAGCGTATCTCCATCCGCGACACCCGCGGCATCATCGACGCCATCCTCGATGGCTCCATCGACAAGGCTCCGACGAAGACCATTCCTTACTTCAACTTCGTTGTTCCGACGGAGCTCAACGGTGTCGACACGAACATCCTCGACCCGCGCGACACCTACGCCGACGCTTCCGCATGGGAAGAGAAGGCCAAGGATCTCGCACAGCGCTTCATCAACAACTTCAAGAAGTACGAGACCAACGAAACCGGAAAGGCTCTCGTGGCTGCCGGCCCGAAACTCTAACCGGTCAACTCAAAGACACCACAGAGTGCCGCCCCGCATCGCCGGAGCGGCACTCTTTCTTTTTCCTCACCGCAGCCGCCCCGCCCCTATCGGCAGCATGAACCCTATGTGCCCCGATAAGCCACCGGGAAACCGGGACAGCGGAAGGAGTTACCCGCGACGCACTGGCCTGCATGAGATGCAGGCCTTGACCGATTTCCTTTAAGGAAACAAGCGTTCTTCCCCGAAAACTGCCTATCTTTACGACGTACTCTGCCGGAAGGCAAGTGCGGACATATTGAAAGAAGCGCATTTTCGCTCATTCTGACCGTGTGAACTTAGACAACTCACCGATTGGAAATATCAGAATAAGGAGGGAAGGACGCTCCTTGGTATGTATTCGTATATCC
>CAZYHW010000102.1:0-4921 GCA_964647405.1 uncultured Prevotellamassilia sp. | reverse complement strand
CCCCGACCCTCTGCTTGTAAGGCAGACGCTCTGAACCAGCTGAGCTAAGCGCCCGTCTATCGTCCTTTCAAAAGCGTTGCAAAAGTAGCGGTTATTTTCATACCGACAAAATTATCGATGAGTTTTTTTGCGCCTTCGTTGCAAGTGTCCTTGTTTCCGGGTCGCCTGCCGTGCGGGTGCGATGCCTGCTTTCACGCTGGGAATGACGATGTTGAATCCTCGTGAACGGAACTGCTGGCATTGCATGGTGCGTGGGCTGTTCGTGATAGCCGTCGCCCGATATTTCCCGCTGCATCCGTGCCGGCGTGGCGGCTGAGTGGCGATGAGTGGGAAGTATCTGCGGACACGGGTCGGCTGATGGGAAAAACTGTCAGCCGACCCGTTGCGACTAGTCGGCGACCTGTCACCACGCTCCGGCGACCCGTGATTCCGGCCTCCCACGGCGGGGAGCGGGATGCGCGGGAAGCGGTGGGGAATTTCCCCGTATATTATTAATGTCGGCAGGCAGGTTTGCCCGTGTGTGCGGAAAAGCGTATCTTTGTCTGCCTTTCGTTTGCGGAAGGCTTGTCTTTTCACGTCTAATCAGTATTTCAGAAAATATGGAAACAGAGGAAAACAAATACATCGCCGTGTCCTACGAGCTTTACACGACGAACGGAGAGGGAATCACCGAACTGGTGGAGAAAGCACCCGCCGAACATCCTTTCCAGTTCATCTCCGGCATGGGCTTCACGCTCGATGCGTTCGAGAAGCATGTCGCCCCGTTGTCGCAGGGCGACCATTTCGATTTCGTCCTCTCCAAGGAGGAAGCCTATGGCGACTACCTGGAAGAGGCGGTGCTCCATCTCGACCGCGAGATGTTCTGCGTGAACGGCCATTTCGACAAGGAGAACATCTATCCGGGCAATGTGATAACCCTGCTCGACGAGGAGGGCAACCGCCTGCAAGCCCTCGTGCTGGAAGTCGGCGAGAAGGAAGTCACCATCGACCGTAACCATCCCCTTTCGGGCTGCGAGTTGCATTTCAAGGGCAAGGTGGTCGCGTCGCGTCCGGCCACCAACGCCGAGATTCAGAGCTTCGTCAACCACATGAGCGGCGGGGGATGCTGTTGTGGCGACGGCGGCTGCTGCGGCTCCGACGATGCCCATGCGGGACACGGCGGCCATGGCGACGGCTGTGGCTGCAAGGGTGGCTGCTGCCACTGATGCGGAGTCTGATGACTATTGAAGACGCATTATGAATACGTTTGGACGCATTTTCCGCCTGACCTCTTTCGGCGAGAGCCACGGCGCGGGTGTCGGCGGGGTGATAGACGGATTTCCCGCAGGGGTGGAAGTGGACCTCGACTTCCTGCAACATGAACTGGATCGCCGACGGCCGGGACAGAGCCGGCTGACGACCGCCCGGCGTGAGGGCGACCGCGTCGAGCTGCTGTCGGGAGTGTTCGAGGGACGCACGACGGGAACTCCCATAGGCTTCCTTGTGCGCAACGAAAACCAGCACTCGAACGACTATGATAACCTGCGCAACGTCTTCCGTCCCTCCCATGCGGACTACACCTACTTCCAGAAATATGGCCTGCGCGACCATCGTGGCGGCGGACGCTCATCGGCACGCGAAACGATAGCGCGCGTGGTGGCGGGTGCTTTTGCCAAGATGGCGTTAAGGCGTGAAGGAATTTCTGTTTATGCCTACACGTCGCAGGTGGGGGCGATATGCCTCGATCCGGACTATACACGCTACGACCCGGAGCTGATTGAGACGAACGAGGTGCGCTGCCCCGACGCGGAGGCCGCCGCCCGGATGGCCGAACTCATCATGGAAACCAAAGGGCGCGGCGACACGGTGGGCGGTGTCATCACAGGCGTGGTGAAGGGATGCCCTCCCGGACTGGGCGAACCCGTTTTCGACAAGTTGCATGCCCGGCTCGGTGCCGCCATGTTGTCCATCAATGCGGTCAAAGGCTTTGAGTATGGCGAGGGCTTCGCCGGTGCTGCCGGTTTTGGCAGTAGCCAGAACGACCGTTTCTGTCTCGATGCCGACGGACACGTCACCACGGCCACGAATCACAGCGGCGGAATCCAGGGGGGCATAAGCAACGGGCAGGACATCTACTTCCGGGTAGCTTTCAAGCCGGTGGCCACCCTCCTGATGGAGCAACCGACAGTCGACATCGACGGCCGCCCCGTCACGGTAAAGGCACGCGGGCGCCATGATGCCTGTGTCCTTCCACGCGCTGTCCCAATCGTCGAGGCGATGGCCGCGATGGTCATCTTGGATGCCCTTCTGCTAAATCAAAGCACAAGAATAGGAAAATTAGGCCGGTAATTAAGATTTTTTATCAGTCGGGGGGGGAGAATTTCACCTTGTGTATTTATCTTTGCATCGTACTCCTGTCGTGAGACAGTAACTTATAGTTAAGTCTAGTTTAGTTTTTGTGTTGGTTAAGGGTGTTCTTGTAAATGCAGGAGCACCCTTAATTCTTTCTGTCGGCCTTGTGGGCTTGATGTGTCGCCGTTTCCTTATGTCGGGACGGCTACTCCTTTCCACTGTCCGGCTATCCATTTTTCTTAGCCGGCTTTCCCTTTTGTCAGGTCGGCTATCTCTTTCCACTGTCAGCCGGACAGGAAATACCAGTCGGCGACTGGGCGGTCGTGGCTGGACATCTGCCCTGTTGCCGGGGCGGCGACGGGATGCGGAAAGCCTGTGATTATTTATGGAAAGGCAAAAAGAAACTCCGGGAGGGTTTCCCGGAGTGAGAGGAGGGTCAGGCGTGTGGGTCGATATACCGGCGGGTCAGACCGTCGAAGCACTCGATGCGCCGGTCGCGCAGGAACGGCCACCAGCGTCGCACACGCTCGCACCGGTCGAGGTCGAGGTCGACCGTGAAGCGGCATTCCTCGTCGACGGGAGCCTGACGGATGATTTCGCCTTGCGGCCCGGCCACGAAACTACTGCCCCAGAATTGGATGCCCGCCGTCTGGCCCGACGGGTCGGGCTCGTGGCCGGTACGGTTGACGGCAACGACGGGCAGCCCATTGGCGACGGCGTGACCGCGCTGCACGGTGATCCAGGCTTCCCGCTGGCGCGCCTGTTCTTCGGGCGTGTCGCTGCTCTCGAATCCTATGGCCGTCGGGTAGATGAGCAGTTCCGCGCCTTGCAAGGCCATGAGGCGTGCCCCCTCGGGATACCACTGGTCCCAGCAGACCTGCACCCCGAGACGGCCGACCGACGTGTCGATGGGGCGGAAGCCGAGGTCGCCGGGCGTGAAGTAGAACTTCTCATAATAGGCGGGGTCGTCGGGGATGTGCATCTTGCGGTAAGTGCCGGCGATGTGCCCGTCTGTCTCGAAAACCACCGCCGTGTTGTGGTAGAGTCCGGCGGCGCGGCGTTCGAAAAGCGACGTGACGAGCACCACGCCGTGCCGACAGGCCACTTCGGAGTAGAACGCGGTGGCAGGGCCGGGGATGGGCTCGGCCCAATCAAAGTTATCAGGATTTTCAACTTGGCAGAAGTAGGGCGTGTCGTGCAGTTCCTGCAACACGACAAGGCGTGCGCCTTCTGCGGCTACGGCGGCGATGGCCTCGGCCAGCCGTTCGCGGTTGCGGGTCACGTCGGGCGTGGCCTTGTGTTGTATGATGCCTAAACGTAGGGTGCGGTTCATGTCTTCCGGAGTTATGGATGGGAAAATGTGTATGGGGGTCAGAGCACACCGGCGGGGTATTGCATGGTAGCGCAGTGGAGCGAGCCGTGCTGCCGGAGGAGGACGCGGCAGTCGATGCCCACGATGTCATAGCCCGTAAAGGCTTGGGCAAGCGCGCGTCGCGCCGCCTCGTCGTTGGCGGGCTGTCCGTAGGTGGGGTAGAGTATGGCCGTGCCCGTCACGAGGTAGTTGGCGTAGGTGGCCGGCAGGCGTTCGCCGTCGGGGGCATATACGGCCTCGGGCCAGGGCAGGGGAATCAGGCGATAGGGCGCGTCGGCCGGAGTGCGGAACGAGCGGAGCTGTTCCTCCATGGCGCGGAGCTCGGCATGGTGCGGGTCGTCAGGACGGTCGCATCGCACATAGACGATTGTGTCGTCGGGACATAGGCGCGCCAGCGTGTCGACGTGGCCGTCGGTGTCGTCGCCTGCAAGTTGTCCGTGGTCGAGCCAGAGCACGCGCTCGGCTCCGAACCAGTCCCGGAAGCGTTCCTCGATGTCCTTCTTCCCGATTCCCGCGTTCCGGTTGGGATTGAGCAGGCAGGCCGACGTGGTCAGGATGGTTCCCTTCCCGTCGCTTTCGATGCTCCCGCCTTCGAGGATGAAGTCGAGGTGAGGCACGTAGTCCCCCTTCACCAGGCCGCTCTCATGGAGGCGGCGGTTGATGGCATTGTCGCGGGCGGCGGGAAACTTGCCTCCCCATCCGTCGAAGCGGAAGTCGAGCAACTCCGGCCTGCGTCCGCCCACGACGGTGAGAAAACCGTGGTCGCGCGCCCACGTGTCGTCGGTGGGGCAGTCGAAGAGGGTCACGTTCGCCTTTACCCGCCCGGGCAGCCGTTCTGTCAGCAGTCTGTCCACGCTGTCGGGCTCGGGTGTCACGACCAGCAGCTTCCCGCGCGAGGCGATTTCATAGGCCAGCCGGACGTAGCACTCCGTCACCTCGTCGAGGATGGGAGCCCAGTCGGTTCCGGCGTGCGGCCAGGTCAGCTGCACGCCGCTTTGGGGATACCACTCGGCGGCCAGGATGCGGCTGCGCCGTTCTTCGGAATGCGTGGCCACCGGCCCGAGCGTCAGGTCGAACGTCATGTTGGCTTCGGGCGGCGACGGTTTTTTGGCAATCAGTCCCATTGTATGACGGTAAAGGTGTTTTGTCCGCAGCAAAGATACGATTTTTCAGGCACAAGGGGCATGGAAGCGTGCCGGGCTCCTGTGGCGCAATACC
>CAZYHW010000101.1:3719-4956 GCA_964647405.1 uncultured Prevotellamassilia sp. | reverse complement strand
CCTCTTACGGCATTTCATCAGGGAGCTCCAACTCATCCGGGAATATTTTGTTAATTTTGTGCGACATAACCGCTTCACGAACGAATGGAAGACCCACGGCATATCCATATCAGCGACTACGACTATGACTTGCCGGACGAACGGATAGCCAAATATCCACTTGCCCGACGCGACGAATCCCGTCTGCTCGTTTATCACTCCGGAGCAATAAGCGACCGGCATTTCACAGACCTCCCGGAGCTGCTCGAACCCGGCTCACTCCTGTTTTTCAACAATACCCGCGTAATCCGTGCGCGCCTCCATTTCCGAAAAACGACGGGAGCCGACATCGAAATCTTCTGTCTTGAACCAGAGGAACCGAAAGACTACGCGCTAATGTTCCAGGCACGCCACACGGCGGTATGGCTCTGTCTCATCGGACACTTGAAACGCTGGAAATCCGGCCTGCTTGAACGCACAGTGCAGGTGGGCGGCAGCCCCGTCCGGCTGACCGCCGAACTTCTCGGCCCGGTGGGGACATCGCATGCCGTCCGCTTCCGTTGGGACAGTGAAGAGGCTACCTTCGCCGACGTGCTCGAAGCCGTTGGCGAGCTTCCCATTCCTCCCTATCTGAACAGAGAGACGGAAACATCGGACTTGACGAACTACCAGACCGTATATTCCAAGGTGAAAGGTTCCGTGGCCGCGCCGACTGCCGGCCTGCACTTCACTCCGGCTGTGTTGCAGGCTCTCAGCGAGAGGGGAATAGAGCAACACGAAATAACCCTGCATGTGGGGGCTGGTACGTTCAAGCCGGTCAAAAGCGAAGAAATATCGGGTCACGAGATGCACGCCGAATGGATCAGCGTCGGCCGGGAGGCTGTCGAGCGTTTGTTGGCACACGATGCTACTTGTACGGCAGTCGGGACGACTTCCGTGCGGACGCTCGAAAGTCTTTATTATATCGGTATGTATATCCGGCAGCACCGACATACGGAGAATGAAACGTTCCATATTCCCCAATGGATGCCATACGACAGCCCGGCAGACCCAACCCATACCTTGACATCCCCGCAGGCCTTGGAGGAAATACTGGAATGGATGGAGCGCAACCATACCGACACTTTGCACGCTTCGACAAGCATCATCATTGTTCCGGGATATACGTTCCATTTCGTCAAACGCATGGTGACAAACTTCCATCAGCCCCACAGCACATTGCTCTTGCTTGTATCGGCGTTCGTGCATGGCGACTGGC
>CAZYHW010000101.1:2329-3619 GCA_964647405.1 uncultured Prevotellamassilia sp. | reverse complement strand
GCAACGCTTACGGCCACCGTGGCCACAGTTGTCGCAGTTCGTCGTCGGAACAGCCGACAGCATCCATCAGTTCCTGTCTGTCCGCACGACGATGAGGGCGAACAACTTCCCGTAGTCGACGAACAAGGACACGTGCTCTACCGGACGACACGCGCCAAGTGTCACGACGGCAGCCATCTGCTTCATCCCGTAGTCCATCTGCACGTCCGGAATCTCGATGGCGACCTCTATCTGCAACATCGCCCCGCGTGGAAAGACATCCAGCCGGATAAGTGGGACACGGCCGTCGGGGGGCATGTCGGCTGGGGTGAGAGTGTGGAGGATGCCCTTGTGCGTGAGGCTGCGGAGGAACTCGGATTGACCTGTTTCCGCTATCGGCATGTGGACGACTACATCCACGAGAACACAGCCGAACGTGAGTTTGTCCATGTCTACCAATGCACCTACACGGGAACGCCCACGCCATCCGGCGAGCTGGACGGCGGACGCTATTGGACTGACCGTGAAATCCAGGAGGCGTTGGCGACGGGTCAGATGACACCGAATTTTGCATCGGAATACCCCCGACTTTTCCCGCTCTCCATCCGGCGTGCCACGGAAAGCGACATCCCCATCCTGCGCCGCCTGGCCGAAGAAACGTTTATACCCACCTATCAAAATATCCTGACGGCGGAACAGTTGTCGTATATGATGGAGTGGATGTACTCGGCTGACAGTTTGCGGCAACAGCTGGCCGACGGGCACGTGTTCTATCTGGCAGAGGATGCGGAGGGATATTGCGGATATGTGTCCATTGAGCGTCAAGGCGAAGCCCTTTTCCATCTGCAAAAACTCTACGTTCATCCGTCGCGACAGGGGAGGGGTTACGGACGGCTGTTGATTACGCAAGCGGCCGACTACGCCACGGCTTTGGTTGACGGCCCTTGCCGCATGGAACTCAATGTCAATCGTGAGAATCCGGCGTTGCATTTTTACGAACATATCGGTATGCAGCGCGCTCGCAGTCTCGATACGCACATAGGCAACGGCTTTTACATGAACGACTACATCATGGCCATTGATTTGGCTGATGGTTCCCTGCCTGCCGGCCATCCGCTTTATTATCGGTGCGTTCGCTAAAAACGGATAGAGCCCGGTAGCGAATGTAACAAGTACTGGGGGGCTCCGCATCCCGCAGTCCAACTGCCTCCTGTCCCCTTGCGGGACTGACACCTCGCACCGCGCATCCTGCTCCCCGCCCACTGTTGCGGCACAGTCCGCAAGGGATAAAACCGACTTCCCGGGAAGCCG
>CAZYHW010000101.1:0-2229 GCA_964647405.1 uncultured Prevotellamassilia sp. | reverse complement strand
TCGCCGAAAGCGCTCCGCCCGTCTTCATCATCGATCAGGCTGACAGGAGTGGCAGTCACGTCTGCCACTCCTGTCAGCCTGATTGGTTCTCATAATTTTGGCACGCTTTTAGCTATATGGAAAGTGGCCGATGCAAAAACAGCGGCCGGAGAAAGATTATCAATCACATAAAAGATAGAAGAAATGACTATTAAACCTTTGGCAGACAGAGTTCTGATTCAGCCGGCACAGGCCGAAGAAAAGACAGTGGGCGGTATCATTATTCCTGATACTGCAAAAGAAAAACCTTTGCAAGGAAGCGTTATCGCTGTCGGTAACGGTACGAAAGACGAGGAAATGATTCTTAAAGCGGGCGACACTGTCCTTTTCGGCAAGTACGCAGGAACGGAAGTTGAGCTCGACGGCGAGAAATATCTCATCATGCGTCAGAGTGACGTACTGGCCGTTTTGGCATAACCTGTGAGGCACACATTCTTTAACTAATAACAACCAATCACCGCCGGAACACATCCGTGGCCGGCACAAACAGACATAAAAATCATGGCAAAAGATCTTAGATACAACACTGAGGCTCGCGAGCTCCTCAAAGAGGGTGCAGACGCATTGGCCAATGCAGTTAAAGTAACGCTCGGCCCGAAGGGACGTAACGTCGTGCTCGACAAGAAGTTCGGTGCTCCGCGCATCACGAAGGACGGCGTTTCCGTGGCAAAAGAAATAGAGCTTGACAACGCTTTCCAGAATGCCGGTGCACAGCTCGTAAAGAGCGTGGCCAGCAAGACCAGCGACGATGCCGGCGACGGTACGACCACGGCCACCGTATTGGCTCAGGCTATCCTGAACGAGGGCATGAAGAACGTCACGGCGGGTGCCAATCCGCTCGATGTGAAGCGCGGTATCGACAAGGCCGTTGCCAAAGTCGTTGAGAACATCAAGGAGCAGGCCGAACAGGTTGAGGAAAGCTACGACAAGATTGAGCAGGTGGCCACCATCTCTGCCAACAACGACCCCGAGATAGGCAAACTCATCGCAGACGGCATGCGCGCTGTTTCAGTGAACGGTGTCATCACCATTGAGGACGCCAAGGGACGCGACACCGTGTTGAAGACTGTCGAGGGTATGCAGTTCGACCGCGGCTATCTCTCTCCCTATTTCGTAACCGACACGGAGAAGATGCAGTGTGTGATGGAGAATCCTCTTATCCTGATTTACGACAAGAAGATTTCCAACCTCAAAGAATTCCTTCCCATCCTCGAACCCGCCGTGCAGACCGGCAAACCGCTCCTCGTCATCGCAGAGGATGTGGACAGCGAGGCACTCACCACACTCGTCGTTAACCGCCTGCGCTCGCAGTTGAAGATATGCGCTGTCAAGGCTCCGGGCTTCGGCGACCGCCGCAAGGCCATGCTCGAAGACATCGCCGTGCTGACGGGTGGCATTGTCATCAGTGAGGAAAAGGGATTGAAGCTCGAACAAGCCACTGTGGAAATGCTCGGAACCGCCGAGAAGATCACGGTGACCAAGGAAAACACCACCATCGTCAACGGTGCTGGCGACAAAGCCAACATTCAAGACCGCATCGCGCAAATCAAGAACGAGATCAGCAACACCACGTCGTCCTACGACAAGGAGAAATTGCAGGAACGTCTGGCCAAGCTTTCTGGCGGCGTATGCGTACTCGAAGTGGGTGCTGCCAGCGAAACCGAACAGAAGGAGAAGAAAGACCGTTGCGACGATGCCCTCTGCGCTACCCGCGCCGCCATCGAGGAAGGCATCGTGACGGGTGGAGGCGTGGCTTACATCCGTGCCCAGAAAGCTCTCGAAGGTCTCGTAGGCGACAACGCTGACGAAACGACCGGTATCGCTATCGTGCGCCGGGCTATCGAGGAACCCCTCCGCCAGATTTGCAGCAACGCCGGAGTAGAAGGTGCTGTCATTGTCAACAAAGTGCGTGAAGGAAAAGGGAACTTCGGTTACAACGCCAAGAACGAAACGTTCTGCGACCTGCGCGAGGCTGGTGTTGTTGACCCTGCCAAGGTGACACGTGTCGCCCTCGAAAACGCAGCCAGCATAGCCGGCATGTTCCTGACGACCGAATGCGTCATTTGCGACAAGAAAGAAGAAAAGGCAGACATGCCGATGAATCCTGGCATGGGAGGCATGGGTGGAATGATGTAATCCGCTTCCAACTGTTTACCAGGTACGTAATAACCGAGCCTGCTCCTCGCAATG
>CAZYHW010000100.1:0-4962 GCA_964647405.1 uncultured Prevotellamassilia sp. | reverse complement strand
GCAAATATCTCCGGCCGCGTCCGTCCCGTTCCCGATGGAGAGACCGGCAGCCCGCCGGATGGAAGACGTGATTTCCTGCCCGCCGCAACACGGATGCAAACTTTTGCGCTATCTTTGCCCAGCCATCCCCGACACCCCGGCGAGAACGGCCGGACAAGTCGGCGACCCGTGCGGACAAGTCGGCGACTAGTTCCGACAGGTCGCCGGATAGAACGAACGAATCGCCGACCCGTCTGCGCGAAGTCAGGACACGGCCGGGGAGGCCAAGGAAGAAACGACACGACATGCCCATCATCGAAATCACGTCACTGTCACAGCCGGGCGTCGAGCTGTTCGCCACGCTGACAGAAGCCCAGCTGCGCAACCGGCTCGACCCCGCGAACGGCATCTTCGTCGCCGAAAGTCCCAAGGTCATCCGCACGGCACTGTCGGCCGGCTGTCAGCCGGTAGCCCTCCTCTGCGAGCGGCGGCATCTCACGGGCGATGCGGCCGACATCGTAGCGCAGTGCGGCGCGAGCCTGCCGGTCTATACAGGAAGCCGGGAACTCCTTGCCGGGCTGACGGGCTACGTGCTGACGCGGGGCGTACTTTGCGCCATGCGCCGCCCGCCCCGTCCCAGCCTCGAAGCCATCTGCGGGGAAGCCCGGCGCATCGCGGTCATCGACAGCGTGGTGGACACGACCAACATCGGGGCTATCTTCCGCTCCGCAGCCGCGCTCGGCATCGACGGCATCCTGCTCACCCCCACGTCGTGCGACCCGTTGAACCGGCGCGCCGTGCGGGTGTCGATGGGCACTGTCCTGCAAATACCCTGGGCATGGTCGGCCGACCCCATCGCCGACCTGCACCGTTTCGGCTTCCGTACAGCCGCGATGGCACTGACCGAAGAGGCACTGCCGCTCGACCACGCCGTCCTGAAAAGCGAGCCACGGCTTGCCATCATGCTGGGGACAGAAGGCGACGGCCTGTCGCGCGAAGCCATCGCCGGGGCAGACTGCGTGGTGCGCATCCCCATGTCGCACGGCGTGGATTCGCTCAACGTGGCCGCCGCGGCGGCTGTGGCCTTCTGGGAACTAAGGTGTCCGGAATAAGCTGTATTCCAAACTTTTGTGCTGACAAAACACATATTTTAACGGCTAAGCTTTTGCCCTTGGACGGGAAATGCCGACCTTTGCAGCGGTTGAACATGCCGGAATCCCAAGGCACCTTTGCCTTTTGGCCTCACGTGCGGACGCTCCGCTGGTTCTTTTTCCAGCCTCCTCTCCTTTCCGCCATACGGTAGGGCGCACGGGTTTCACTCCTTAATTATATAGGACAACCATCGTGGGGAATCCGGCTCATAAAAACTGGATATATGAAGACTAAGAAGTTGATTCTGGTTTTGGCCGCATTGATGGGCATCACGATATCCGCACATTCTCAAGATTTCGGTGAAGCCACTTACTACGCAAACCGCTTCCATGGCCGCCTTACGAGCGACGGCTCGCGCTACCACCGCGACAGCCTCACCTGCGCCCACAAGACCTATCCATTTGGGACATACCTGAAAGTGCGCAATACGCTCAATGGCGAGGAAGTAGTCGTCAAAGTGAACGACCGGGGGCCGTTCCGCCCCGGCACCATCGTCGACCTCTCCTATGCCGCAGCCGAGAAAATCGGGATGATCCGGGAAGGTGTCGTTCCTGTCGAGGTGGAAATTCTGGACTCTCCGGACGACTACAAGGCCGGTCCGGCGCGTGAGGAACTGCGTCTGCCGGAGCTGCAACTGTTCGATGCCGCCACGGGCGAGTATTACACCGTGTCGGAATGGATGCAGCGCGACGAGGAAGAGAAAGCACGTGCCCGGGAAGCCGAAGCCGACCAGCAGCGCGCAAGCTACGCCGCACAGGCGCAGCAAGAAAAGAGATGGCACGTACTGAACGACCAGATGACGGCACAAAGCACACTGAAAGCAGCGGCCGGCACCGGCCTGTTCCGGCGCGATGCCGCACAAAGCCGCTAAACAGCACAGAAAAGTCCGGACAGTTCCGGTCAGATAGAAAAGGGAAAGGACTACCCATGTAGCGGTCGCCCCGCATTCCCGACACCCCTTAAACCCAATTAAACGAATGGAGCAAGAATTCAAACCGGCCACCTTGTGCGTACAGGGTGGCTGGACACCCAAGAACGGAGAACCGCGCGTGCTGCCCATCTACCAAAGCACCACGTTCAAGTATGACAGCAGCGAGCACATGGCGCAGCTTTTCGACCTGAAAGCCAGCGGCTATTTCTATACACGCCTGCAAAACCCCACGAACGACGCTGTCGCCAAGAAAATAGCACAGCTGGAAGGGGGCGTAGCAGCCATGCTGACATCGAGCGGGCAAGCCGCCAACTTCTACGCCGTGTTCAACCTCTGCGAAGCCGGCGACCACTTCATCTCATCGAGTTCCATCTACGGAGGAACGTTCAACCTCTTCGGCGTGACGATGAAGAAGATGGGCATCACCTGCACGTTCATCGACCCAGAATGGACGGACGAGGAAATTGAAAAGGCCTTCCGCCCGAACACCAAGTGCTTCTTCGGAGAAACGATATCGAACCCCGGCGGACACGTGTTCGACATTGAACGCTTCGCCCAGATGGCCCACCGCCACGGTGTCCCCCTCATCGTCGACAACACGTTCGCCACGCCCATCAACTGCCGGCCTTTTGAATGGGGAGCGGACATCGTGACCCACTCCACCACCAAGTACATGGACGGCCACGCCATGGCCGTCGGCGGAGCTATCGTCGACAGCGGCAAATTCGACTGGATGGCTCATGCCGACCGTTTCCCGGGGCTCTGCCAACCCGATCCGAGCTACCACGGCCTCACCTACGCCGAAGCATTCGGCCAAGGGGCATACATCACCAAGGCCACGGCTCAACTCATGCGCGACCTCGGCTCCATACAAAGCCCGGAAAACGCTTTCCTGCTCAACGTCGGGCTCGAAACCCTGCACCTGCGCATGCAGCGTCACTGCGAGAATGCCCAGCGTGTGGCGGAGTTCCTCCAAGCAAGCCCCCACGTGGCATGGGTAAGCTACGCCGGACTGCCGGGCAACAAATATTATGAGCTTGGAAAGAAATACCTGCCCAACGGTGGCTGCGGTGTGATTGCGTTCGGCGTGAAAGGCACACGCGAAGACGCTATCCGCTTCATGGACAACCTGAAAATGATTTGTATCGTCACCCACGTGGCCGATGCCCGCACGTGCGTGCTGCATCCTGCCAGCCACACCCATCGCCAACTCAGCGACGAGCAACTTCGGGAAGCCGGCGTAAGCCCTGACCTCATCCGCCTCTCGGTCGGGATAGAGGATGTCACCGACATACTCGCCGACTTGGAACAGGCTCTCGACACCTTGAAATAACCCAGTCACCCCAGCGGGTTTCCCGCGGGATGACAACCAGAACAGGCAAGCCCTCCCTCATTCCCCCATCCCGGGAAAGGGAGGGCTTGTCGTTGATTTTCATTTCCACAAATACGGGAAAATCCGTAACTTCGCATGAAAACATATTCCCACACGGTGCGCCTTTCTCCGCACGGGCAAGGAACAAATGCGACAAGACAGCAATGAACACGAACGACACCATCTGTGCATCAGCCACTGCCACCGGCGGAGCACTGTGCATTGTCCGCGTAAGCGGTCCGGAAGCCATCACGTACATGGACAGCCTCTTCACCCCGCGCACAGGCAAGCCCTTGCGCGAACGACCGGGATACTCCCTCGCTTTCGGCGACATTCGGAATACCGACGGGAGCCTCATCGACGAAGTAATCGTGACGCTTTTCCGGGCTCCACATTCCTATACGGGTGAAAACGCTGTCGAAATCACCTGCCACGGCTCCCCGTACATCGTCAACACCCTGTTGGCGCGTCTCGTGGAGGTGGGCTGCCGCACGGCAAGGCCGGGCGAATTTACGCAAAGGGCTTTCCTCAACGGGAAAATGGATTTGAGCCAGGCAGAAGCCGTGGCCGACGTGATAGCCTCCACTTCACGGGCGGCACATCAGGTGGCTCTCAGGCAGATGCGCGGAGGGTTCAGTCGCAAGCTGGCCGACCTGCGCGACCGCCTGTTACACTTCGCCTCACTCATGGAACTCGAACTGGACTTCTCTGACCATGAGGACCTTGAATTCGCCGACCGCAGCGAGTTGATTGCCCTATCGGAAGAAATCGAAGAAGTCATCGGACGGCTTGCCGACTCTTTCCAAGCGGGCAATGTGATTAAGAACGGTGTCCCCGTGGCCATTGTCGGGGCGACAAACGCCGGGAAATCGACCCTGCTCAATGCCCTGCTGGGCGAAGAACGCGCCATCGTCAGTGAAATACACGGTACGACACGCGACACGATTGAGGACACGGCAACCATCGACGGCGTGATGTTCCGCTATATCGACACCGCCGGCCTGAGACAGACCTCGGACATTGTGGAAAGTATGGGCATAGAACGTACTCTCTCGAAAATGGAGCAGGCCGCCATCGTCATCTGGGTAGTGGATGCATCGTCCCCCACCCTCGCCGACCAGATACGCCCGGAAATCTTCAAGCGGACAGGAGAGAAGAAACTCATCGTCCTGCTCAACAAATGCGACCTCCTGACAGAGGAACAAAAAAATGAAGTGGCCGCACACTTCAAAGAAATCGGCTGGAAGCAAATCCTCGTGTCGCTCCGCGAGAATAAGCAACTCCACGATTTACGCCAAACTCTCGTATCAGCAGCCGACCTTCCCGACTGGTCGCAAGACAACGTGGTAGTGACCAATGCCCGTCACCACGAAGCCTTGGTTCACGCAAGAGAAGCCATCCGCCGCGCACACGACGGCCTCACCCACCACCTCTCCGGAGAATTCGTAAGCCAAGACATCCGCGAATGCATCCACCACCTCAGCGAAATCACCGGCGACATCACATCCGACTCTATCCTTAAAACCAT
>CAZYHW010000099.1:2114-5079 GCA_964647405.1 uncultured Prevotellamassilia sp. | reverse complement strand
TGACCGGCCAGCTCAACGTGCAGGCCAAGGGATTCGAGCCGGACATACGCGCGGCCAACGAATACGAGACACCGGCTGCGCGCAGCCTGCCTTGGCGTTACGAGCAGGCGGGGCGGCCACCGGGCATCGCCGGGGAACCGCTCCCTTACCGCTTCCGCACGGACGATTGCGTCACGGCGACCGTGCTGCTGTGCTTCTTCCTCGCCGTGTGGGTCGTGGCGCGCTCGTTCCGTTTCCTTCAACAAGAGATAAAGGACTTCTTCTACATCCGGGAACACGAGAACCTCTTCGCAGACGACGTTGAGTTACGCGGGAAACCGTTCCTCGTGTGCCAGGCGTGCTTCGTGGTGGGCCTGCTCTTCTTTGCCTACACACAGGAGGCCATGCCCGACGTGTTCAACCGGATACCGCCCTACGTGATGCTCCTTGCCAACGCAGCCGTCGGCCTTGCCTATTTCGTCGTCAAGCAGGTGCTTTACGCAGTCGTCAACTGGATATTCTTCACAAAGGAACAAAGCGCGAAGTGGACGGAGGCGTATCTGCTCTGCCTGCTGGCCGTCGGCACGGCTCTCTTTCCGGTGGTTCTTCTCGTCGTCTACTTCGACCTCAGTCTGCACGCGACGTTCATCATCAGCATGGTCGTCATTTCTATCGTCAAACTCTTGCTTTTCTATAAGTGTCATGGAATCTTTTTCCGTTACGGATGGGGATGGCTGCATTTATTTTTGTACTTTTGCACGTTGGAACTCCTACCTATGCTCGTGTTATGGAGAGCCCTAATCTACTTGAATAGCTATTTGGCAGTAAACTTCTGAAAACAGATGATTAAGAAGATACTTGTGTCGCAGCCTGCGCCGTCATCGGAAAAGTCACCGTATTATGATATCGCGCGGAAGCACGGAGTTGAAATAGTTTTTCATCCTTTCATCAAAGTAGAAGGACTCAGTGCACGGGAATTTCGTCAGCAGAAAATACAGATACTTGATTATTCTGCCGTGGTGTTCAATTCGCGCAATGCCATTGACCACTTCTTCAACCTGTGCAACGAGATGCGTGTCACCATCCCGGAGGACATGAAGTACTTCGGGTTGTCGGAAACCATCCTCCTCTATATCCAAAAGTACGTGCAGTACCGCAAGCGTAAGGTGTTCTTCGGCACGACGGGGAAGTGGCCCGACCTGATCTCCATCATGGCGCGCCACAAGGGCGAGAACTATCTCGTCCCGCTTAGTGACGTGCACAGCAGTGAGTTGAAGGCGATGCTCGACGCGAAGAAGTTGAAACACACGGAGTGCGTCATGTATCGGACGGTGAGCAACGAATATCCGGCCGACAAGCCGTTTGACTATGACATGCTGGTGTTCTTCACGCCTGCCGGCATCCAGTCGCTGGTGAAGAACTTCCCGGACTTCAAACAGGGCGATACGAAAATCGCCTGCTTTGGCAAGGCCACGGCAAAGGCCATCGAAGCCGCCGGGTTGAGGCTTGACCTCGAAGCCCCGTCGGTCGAAGCCCCGTCCATGCCGGCCGCTATCGACCTCTTCCTCGAAAAAGAAAACGCGAAGCCCTGACGGCCGGGCGATTCATACGGATGGACAGGCGTTTCACCTTTCCCAAGCCCGAGCATCTGCGGTTGCGTGATGACATCGCGGGACTTTTCACAAGTGGAAGCCGGTCTATCACGATTTATCCCCTGCGCCTGGTCTACCGTGCCGTCAATGCCAATGCGCATCAGCCCTCCGTACAAGTTTTGTTGAGCGTTCCCAAACGCCACTTCCGCCATGCCGTCGACCGGAACCGGGTGAAGCGTTTGCTGAGGGAGTCTTACCGCCACCACAAGAGCCTCCTGACAGAACGGATACCCGAGGGAAAAAGCCTCCATATCGGTTTCTTATGGCTGTCGGGCGAGTTGCCCACGGCGGAGGTCGTTGAAAATCATTTGGTCAGGCTGTTGCAACAACTGTCGGAGCGTCTTGCGATGTCCTCAGCCCCGCGCGTGTCATGAACCGCCTGCTCGTCCGCCTGCTCTCCGCCCCCATCCTGTTCTATCAACGTTATATCTCCCCGCTGACTCCCCCCTCGTGCCGTTTCACGCCCACTTGCTCGGCCTACGCCTTGGAGGCGTTGAGAAAGCACGGCCCTTTCAAGGGAACGTGGCTGGCTTTGAAACGCCTGTTGCGCTGTCATCCCTGGGGCGGGAGCGGTTACGACCCCGTCCCTTGACGGCGGGAGCGGGCAGAAACCCTTTTCCTTTCTACGGGTCATGACTTTCACGGACTTCCATACCCACAACGCTGATGCCGGGTGGCCGGCGGTCGTACAAGTGCCTACGGAAGCCTTGTTGCGGCCGGACGAATGGATGCCCGTCGCAGGAGTTGTCTATTCGGTCGGCATACACCCGTGGGCCGTCACGCCCGATGCGCCCCTCGACCGCCTTATCGCGGGGTTCGACCTGCTGGCACAACGTCCGGAGGTAGTGGCCGTGGGCGAATGTGGGCTGGACAAGATGCGCGGGGACTATGGTCGGCAAGAGGAAGTGTTTATCTACCAGGCGCGCCAAGCCGAGAAGTGGGGGAAAACCGTCATCCTGCACTGCGTGAAAGCGTTATCCGAGGTGATACACCTGCACAAAGTCCTCCGTCCGCAGGTGAAATGGGTCCTGCACGGCTTCCGGGGAGGAGCCGTTCCCGCCCGGCAGGCACTCTCCGCCGGACTGGAACTCAGCTTTGGCTTGCGCTTCAATCCTGCCGCCGTGGCCGTTTGCCCGCCGGACAAGTTGCACATCGAGACAGACGACTGCGGCCTGCCTCTCTCTGTCATTGAAGAAACCATTGCCCCTTATCTCCGCCTGCCGTAGGCGGAACGGCAAGCCCTCCCCTGAATTCGTTTCCACGCTGCCTCTTCCCGTTTTGCCGGATTGCCCGATGGGAAAATCTTCCCGGCTGTCCGTCGTGACGGGTCGCCG
>CAZYHW010000099.1:0-2014 GCA_964647405.1 uncultured Prevotellamassilia sp. | reverse complement strand
AGTGGGAGAGTGCGGCGATTAAGGCGGTGCGGATGGCTGGAAAAAGAAAAAAAGCGACCCTTTTCGCGAACAAGAGGTACGGATTTGGTGCGAAATGTGTACTTTCGCCGGTCAAAACAGCGTAATCCATCATATTGTCATGACAACTACAATCCTCATCTTTACCCTGATTTTGTTGCTGGGAGCCTATTTGGCCGGCCTGTTGGGTTCGATGACGGGACTGGGAGGCGGCGTTGTCGTCATCCCACTGCTCACGTTAGGTTTCAACGTCGATTTCCATTATGCCATCGGCGCGGCGCTCATCGCCTCGATAGCCACGTCGTCAGGAGCCGCCAGTGCCTATGTGCGGGAAGGCATCACCAACATACGCCTCGGCATGTTTCTCGAAATAGCGACGACGCTGGGTGCCGTCGGCGGCGCGTTGGTGGCGCTTTGGATGCCCATCAATGCCATCGCGGTTATCTACGGACTTGTCCTGATACTGACGGCGGCCATGCAATACCGTAAAAAAGTGGACCATCACGATGTCGTTGGCTCCTCCCTCGCCGCCCGCCTGCGCTTGTTCGGCACCTATCCCGTCAAAGGGGTCGGGATGGTGGCCTATCAGCTGACCCACGTGATCTGGGGCTTCGTCGTCATGGTCGTCGCCGGTGTCCTGTCGGGGCTTCTCGGCATAGGCAGCGGCGTGCTCAAAGTCCTGGCCATGGACTGCGCCATGAAAGTCCCCTTCAAGGTAAGCACGACCACGAGCAACTTTATGATAGGCGTGACGGCGGCGGCATCTGCCGTGGTGTATATCCAGCGCGGCTACATCGACCCCGGCATAGCCTGCCCGGTCATGATAGGCGTGTTGGGCGGTGCGCTGACCGGTGCGCGGCTTCTGAAAAGGATGAAGGTCACACTGCTCAGGCAAATCTTTGCCATCGCCATCCTGCTTGTCGCATTCAACATGATTTATAACGGTTTCACTGGAAAATTCTGACCCCTATGCCTCTGTTTTCTTCCCATCAAGACATGAGAAACCTCATCGGCCAAGCCCTGCGCGTCGGCGTTACGATAGCATGTACCATCGCGCTGATCGGAGGCGCGTACTACCTTTTCCGGCATGGCAACGAGCCCATGCCTGATTACACCCAGTTCGTTCCGGTGGACCAACGCGGTGGTTCGGTCGACTATACCACGCTGACGGGAATCCTGAAAGGCGTGATTAACCTGCAAGCCACGGAATGGATACAGCTGGGTGTCGTGGTGCTCATCCTGACCCCGGTCGTGCGCGTGTTGCTTTCGCTGGTCGAGTTCTCCGTTGAGCGTGATTGGCTCTACGTGGGGATAACGGCTGTCGTCTTTCTCGTCATTCTGGCCAACTCACTCGGCGGCGCGGCCTGAGGGAGCGCCGTTTCGGGATGCCCGACGGGGAACGGCATTTGCCGGCAGGCCGTCCCGCGTGGAACTAACATAGCAAAGGCCGCCGCCCGGACAGTTTCCGGAGCGGCGGCCTTTGCTTTTATGGACGAGCGTCTGCTTAGGACGCAGATGTCGTCGTATAGGTGTGTTTCTCTTTGATACGTGCCTTCTTTCCAGTGAGCTTGCGCAGATAATAGAGCTTGGCACGGCGCACTTTACCTATCTTGTTGACTTCTACCTTGCTGATGTTAGGAGAGTCGAAGGGGAAAATGCGTTCCACGCCGACTGTGCCCGACATCTTGCGCACGGTGAAGCGTTTTTTGTTCTGGTGGCCGGTGATTTTGATGACGACACCACGGTAGAGCTGGATACGTTCCTTGTTTCCCTCCACGATTTTGTAGGAAACGGTCACGGTGTCTCCCGCTTTGAACTTAGGCATCTCGATGCCCGACGGGAATGCCTGTTCGGCAATCTTAATCAAATCTTCCATTTGTAAGTATTTATGTTTTATTGGGATAAGTCCCAGCACAACATACACGGTTCTCTCTTCTCCGTCAGAGGTTGTGCGGAAGCGGTGCAAAGGAACACTTTTTTTCTGAAACTGCCAAGT
>CAZYHW010000098.1:3049-5286 GCA_964647405.1 uncultured Prevotellamassilia sp. | reverse complement strand
TATCAGCCGACTTGTTATTCCGGATAGCCGACCGTTCTCCCCCGTCTTAAAACATGTCCCGGCAAGCCAGGCACACATTAATTATATAATACCTCCTCCCATTATCCCCAAAGCACCGGAGGCAGGCGACGGCGAGCGCGAATATCGGGGCGGGCGACTACCCCATCACACTTCCGCTTTCGTGCCCTCCGAAAAAGTTTTTCTGAAAAAAATCGGGTAAGGCTTGCACAGTTCAAAAGTAGTTCCTATCTTTGCACCCGCAAACAAGCAAGGCTTCGTAGCTCAACTGAATAGAGCATCTGACTACGGATCAGAAGGTTTTGGGTTTGAATCCCAACGAAGTCACCACGAAAGAATCTCCCCGGCCGACGAGCGCAAGGCATGAGGAGATTCTTTTTCGTTATCCCCCTTTCGTCAGCCTCTCCCGCCGCAACGAGAAAGAAAAAGCAGGAAGAAGGACGATTTTACAGGAGAAATGTGTATTTTTGCATCCGATTTTTCCGACAAGCCACGGCGAGTGGCTATGTGTGATGGAGAATTAAGCAAATTCAGAACAAACTTAATTTAGAGTAACACAATGAAAGAAATTTCCCTGACCGGCACAAGCCGCAGCGAGTGCGGGAAGAAATCCACGAAAGCCGTCCGCAGAAACGGCGAAGTACCTTGCGTGATGTATGGAGATCTGAAAGACGCGAACGGCAACCCCGTCGCCACCTCTTTCTCCGTCCCTTACAAGGAAATCAGCAAGCTCATCTTCACCCCTAACATCTACCTCGTCAACCTGACCATCGACGGCGTGGCACACAAGGGCGTGCTGAAAGAAGTGCAGTTCCACCCGGTGAAGGACACCATCCTGCATGTTGACTTCTTAGAGGTTCGCGAGGACAAGCCCATCATCATGGCTGTGCCCATCGCTACGCAAGGACTGTCCGAAGGTGTACGCGCGGGTGGTCGCCTGGTGACCCAGGTTCGCCGTTTGAAGGTTCGTGCCTGCTACGACCAGATTCCCGAAAAGCTGTATATCGATGTAACCAAGCTCGGACTGGGCAAGACCATCAAGGTCGGCGAGCTGCACTTCGACGGTCTCGAACTCGTCACGCCGAAAGAAGTGGTGGTGGTTGCCGTCAAGATGACCCGCGCCGCCATGGGTGCCGCTGCCAAGAGCGAGAAATAACGCTTTCCGTCTCCCAGCATGAACTTCCTGATTGCAGGATTAGGCAACATCGGCGACGAGTATGCCGAGACACGCCACAACATAGGTTTTATGGTATTGGATGCCCTCGCGAAGGCATCCAATACTGTTTTTGCCGACCGGCGTTACGGTTTCGTGGCCGACATCAGGGTCAAGAACCAGACGCTCACCCTCCTCAAACCGTCGACCTACATGAACCTCAGCGGGAACGCCGTGCGCTACTGGCTGAACACGAAGAACATCCCCATCGAGCGGCTGCTCGTCGTCGTCGACGACCTTTCCCTGCCGCTCGGACAGCTCCGCCTGAAACCGTCGGGCAGTGAGGGCGGGCACAACGGCCTGCGCCACATCACGTCGGTGCTCGGCACGCAACAGTATGCCCGGCTGCGCTTCGGCATAGGCAACGACTATCCACGCGGCGGGCAGATTGACTACGTGCTGGGGCACTTCCCCGCCGAAGAGCGACCGCTGCTCGACGAACGGATAGCCGTCGCCACGGAAATGATCAAGAGCTTCTGCCTGGCCGGCATAGACATCACGATGAACCAGTTCAACAAGAGGAAGACCCCATGAGCACGCCAGGTGAAGCCCGCCTCGACAAATGGCTCTGGGCTGCCCGGATATTCAAGACGCGCAGCCTGGCCGCCGATGCCTGCAAGAACGGCCGCGTGGCCATCAACGGGGCGCAGGCCAAGCCGTCGCGCACGGTGAAGGTGGGCGACGAGATCAGTGTGCGCAAGCCGCCGGCCACGTACACCTTCCGCATCAAGCAGGCCATCGAGAAACGCATCGGGGCAAAACTCCTGCCCGACATCCTCGAAAACATCACGCCACCCGAACAATACGAACTGCTCGAAATGAGCCGCATCAGCGGATTCGTCAACCGGGCACGCGGCACCGGGCGACCCACGAAGAAGGAAAGGCGCGACCTCGACCTCTTCACCACCGAGGCCTCCGACTTCATCTTCGACCTCGACGACGATGACGAGAACTGACCGGCCATCCGCCCGGCGCATGGTGCTGATCAACGGCAGCCCGCGCACCG
>CAZYHW010000098.1:0-2949 GCA_964647405.1 uncultured Prevotellamassilia sp. | reverse complement strand
TCATCAAGCACCTGCAAAAACGATAATCCCGACCCGAATACCATGAACCTTATCATCGACATCGGCAACACCGCTGCCAAGCTCGTCCTCTTCGAACAAGGCGAACCGATTCATGAGGAAAGGACTTCCAACACGACACTCGAAGCACTTCCCCGCGTCATGGAACGCTTCACTCCCGGACGCGCCGCCCTGTCGTCGGTCATCGACCTGACGGACGAGGCACGCGCCGCGCTCGACGCGCTCCCCATCCCCTTGCTGACCCTCGACGCAAGCACGCCGTTGCCCATCCGCCTCCGCTATCGCACCCCCTGCACGCTCGGCGCGGACAGGCTGGCCGCCGTGGTCGGTGCCATGACGTTGCGTCCCGGCTGCGAGTTGCTCGTCATCGACGCGGGCACGTGCATCACCTACGAACGCGTTTCCGCCTCGGGCATCTACCTCGGCGGGAACATCTCCCCGGGGCTCGAAATGCGCTTCAAGGCCCTGCGCGACCACACGGCGCGCCTGCCACTCGTCTGCCCGGAAGGCGAAACGCCCAATATCGGATACGACACCGACACCGCCATCCGCGCCGGTGTCCGACGCGGTTTCCAGTTCGAGATAGAGGGCAACATCAACGCTTACTTAGAGGAATGCCCCACGCTTTCCGTTTTTTTAACTGGTGGAAATAGCTTTAATTTTGGCACACCGGAGAAAAGTTGCATCTTTGCAGACAAATATCTTGTTCCACGGGGGTTGAACCGGATACTTGAATATAATGAACAGCATCACTCATGACGTCTGCTAAAAAGACACTACTCTTGCTTTCGTTGGCCATGTGGTCAACCACAAGTACTCTCTTCGCACAAACAAACGGCAGTAATTCCCCTTACTCGCGCTATGGATTCGGCCTCCTGTCCGAGCGGTCG
The DNA here is from genome assembly GCA_964647405.1 of uncultured Prevotellamassilia sp. GTDB lineage: Bacteria > Bacteroidota > Bacteroidia > Bacteroidales > Bacteroidaceae > Alloprevotella. Next base: position 2,041 of record CAZYHW010000098.1, on the reverse strand, counting down.
ACTGGTTTCAATAAAGGAATGGGCGGCGTGGCATACGGCATGCGCAACGGTCACGAACTCAACCCCTCCAACCCGGCTTCCTATTCCGCCATAGACTCACTTTCGTTTCTCTTCGATATAGGAATGACGTTCCAGAACGGCCATTTCGACGACGGCAGCAGCACGACAAACGCCAGGAACACGTCGCTCGACTACGTTACTGCGGGCTTCCGTGTGTCGAGAAACCTTGGTATGTCGGTGGGGTTGCTACCCTACTCCACGATAGGTTACAGTATGGAAACGACGGATCCCATGAGCGAGGGTTCAACTTCTACCAAGACATCGTACTACGACGGCGACGGCGGACTGCGCGAGCTTTACTTGGGTCTCGGGTGGCAGGTGTTCCCCCACTTCTCCGTCGGGGCGAACGCCGGGATGCTTTGGGGCGAAATGGATCATACGGTCTTGTCGCAAGTCAGTACGACGGACGCCAACTCTCTCCGCCGGCAATACACGAGCGACATCACCACCTACAAGGTCAATGTCGGTATGCAAATCGACTTCAAGGTGGCCAAGGAGCACGAAGTCGTCATCGGTGCCACCTACGGGCTGGGACATAAGATCCACTCGTCGGCCCATTTCTATAATCAGTTGTCCGATGGCTCGTCCATCATCGAAGGCGACAGCATCACGGCGCGCAACGCTTTCGAACTGCCGCACACGTTCGGCGCAGGCCTTAGCTGGACCTACAAGGAGCGGCTGCGCGTCGGTGCGGACTACGAGTTCCAGAAATGGAGCGACAACCGCTATCCCACCGTCACGGAATCGCAATACGGCGAAATAGGATACGAGCCGCTGACCGGCTCTTTCGACAATACCCACCGCGTCACCGTCGGTGCGGACTACACCCCCAACCCTTACGGGCTGCGCTGGCGTCATTTCGTGACCTACCGCGCGGGCTTCTCCTACCGCTCTGCCTACACGCTTGTCGACGGAGAGAAGGGACCGCGCTACTACTCCGTGTCGGCGGGGGTCGGCCTGCCCATCATAAACCGGTACAACAACCGCTCGACGCTGAACCTGTCCGTGCAATACGAGTGGGCGAAGCCCCGCGTAGCCGGACAAATCGAGGAGCAATACCTGCGCATATGCCTTGGCATGTCGTTCAACGAGCGCTGGTTCATGAAATGGAAAATTGAATAAGCCCTTTATCCTTACGGTTAGCCTCATGGCCGCGACGACCATGGGGCTATTTTCCTGCTCCAGCGAAGCACCGCCGACGGGAGCAGCCGTGGAAATCCGTGATTCCATACCTGTCATGGTCACGACCGGTGTGTCGAAACTCATCTCGGATTCCGGCGTTATCCGTTATAAGATTGTGGCCGAGGAATGGGAGACCTACGACCTCACCAACCCACCGCGCCAGGTGTTTCCCAAAGGACTTTTCTTCGAACGCTACGACGAAAAGTTCAACATCGACCTTTCCCTCACGGCCGATACGGCCTACTGTTACAACGAGAACCTCTGGGAGTTCCGCGGTCGGGTCTTCGTGCGCAACATCAAGGATGAGACATTCTCCACCGAGGAACTCTTCTGGGACATGGAGAAACACGAGATTTTCTCCTACAAATACATGCACATCATCACGCCCGACGAGGAACTCGAAGGCAACGCGTTCCGCTCGAACGAGCAGATGACGAACTACGTGGTCAGCTGGGCGCGCGGCATCATGCCCATGCCGCAGGAAGAGCAGGAAGCCGAGACCGACTCCCTGCCGCCCCGCGAAAGCACCCTGACCGACCCGGTACGGGCATCGGCGACCGAGCAACAGCCCGCACCGCAGGAATGACGGGAAGGCTGCCCGCCGCCTGTTGCCATGTGCAAAATCCACACGGAAAAACCACCTTTTCAGACTAAGGCATTGCCTTGAAACATGAAAGACAACGCAGGTATGCCGGGCGATAGCGGACGCGGCAGCGACGAGTCGCCGACTTGATGCGACGGGTCGCCGGTTCGTTGTGACAGGTCGCCGACTTGACGGCAGTCGCAGGCCGGGAATCCG
>CAZYHW010000097.1:0-5346 GCA_964647405.1 uncultured Prevotellamassilia sp. | reverse complement strand
TTCATCGCCCGGAGAATCAGCGGTCTGCGCTGTTCCGGAGCCATGCCCGGCAGGAAAACATTACGTTCGATTTGGATTTACAACCGGCTCAGTGGGCCGGGTGGTTATGGTTCTTCTTTTTTTCCGCGCTCATCTCGTCCTCCTCCTTCATGTCTATTTCGTCGTTGTTGCCGTCGAGGAAACGGTATTCGAGGAACGCGAGTTTCTGGTCGGCGATTACCTTGATGCCGAGGCCGAATTTCATTTGCCAGCGGTTCTTCAAGGATATCAGGCCTTGGTTTATATAGGCGGCCACGTATGGGTGTACGTGCAGGCGTATCTTCCGCAAGCCGAGCTTGTTGACCAGGACATCTATCTTGCCTTCAAGCGTGTCCGTGAAGAGGATGCTTGACTTGATTTTCCCCGTGCCGCAGCAGGTTGGGCATGTCTCTTCGACGTTGATGTCCATGGCGGGGCGCACGCGCTGCCGCGTGATCTGCATCAAGCCGAACTTGCTCAACGGGAGTATGTTATGGCGCGCCCTGTCCTTCTGCATGTTCTGGCACATGCGCTCATAGAGCTTCTGGCGGTTCTCGGCCTTGTCCATGTCGATGAAGTCGACCACGATAATCCCGCCCATGTCGCGCAGCCTCAACTGGCGGGCCAACTCGTCGGCCGCACCGAGGTTGACGTCGAGGGCGTTCATCTCCTGGGTCTCCTGGGCTTTGGCGCGGTTGCCGCTGTTCACGTCCACCACATGGAGCGCCTCTGTGTGCTCGATGATGAGATAGGCTCCGTGTTTATAGGTGACAGTTTTTCCGAACGACGACTTGACTTGTTTCGTAACGGAAAAATTGTCGAAGATGGGTACAGAGCCTTTGTAGAGCTTGACGATGTGATGGCGGTCGGGGGCGATGAGGGCAACGTAGTTCCTCACCTCCTCATAGACAGCCTTATCGTTGATGTAGATGTTCTCGTATGACGGGTTGAACAGGTCGCGCAGCAGCCCGACCGTGCGGCTCGTCTCTTCATAGACGCACTGCGGTGTCTTGCTGCACTGCTGCATGGCTGCCACCATGTCCTCCCAGCGTTTCAGGAGAACTTTCAGTTCGCCATCGAGCTCCGCCACCCGTTTGTTCTCCGCCACCGTGCGGATGATGACACCGAAGTTCCGCGGCTTGATGCTGTGTATTAGCTGTTTCAGGCGGGCACGCTCTTCCTCGTTCTTGATTTTCGAGGAAACGGAAACCTTGTCATTGAAAGGAATCAGCACCAGATACCGCCCCGCAAAGGACAACTCGCAGGTCAGCCGCGGGCCTTTGGTGGAGATGGGTTCCTTGGTGATTTGCACCAGTACCTCTTGCCCGACTTTCAGGATGTTCTGCATGCTTCCCTCGCGGCCAAGCTCGGGTTGCAGGTTGGCTTTCGAGATGGGATAGAGGTGCTTCCGGTCGCTCCGCACCTGCTTGATATACCGCTCGTAGGCGTGGAACTGCCCCCCGAGGTCGAGATAGTGGAGGAAAGCGTCGCGTTCGAAGCCGACGTTGACGAAACAGGCGTTCAGGCCGGTCATGATCTTCTTGACCTTTGCCAAGTAGATGTTGCCGACAGCATAAGACTCCGTGCGCCCCTCCTGATGGAATTCCACCAGCTTCTTGTCTTCGAGCAGGGCGATGGATATCTTTTCTTTCTGAACGTCTACGACGACTTCGCTAATCATTTATATGTTTGCGGCAGGTTACTCTCTAAACCAAGAACAAACCTGAACGCCGTCGCTGAGACAACTCAAGTTTGTTCTTAACAGCCGAACACGTGGAGCATTCGTTCTACTTGCTCTTGTGTCTGTTCTTTCTCAATCTTTTTTTACGCTTATGCGTAGCCATCTTGTGTCTTTTCTTCTTCTTACCGCTTGGCATGACCTTGTTATTTTAGTTAGTATGTTTTTTTATTGATTCGACAAACGTTTTTGCTGGCTTGAATGCGGGAACCATGTGCTCGGGGATGATGATGGTCGTGTTCTTCGAGATGTTCCGCGCAGTCTTGGTTGCACGCTTCTTCAAGATGAAGCTACCGAATCCCCTGAGATAGACGTTCTCCTCCTTTGCCAAATTATCTTTTACGGCATCCATGAAAGCCTCTACCGTTGTCAACACGGTAGACTTGTCAATCCCTGTCGCGTGGGCAATTTGGGTTACGATTTCCGCTTTTGTCATAAATTATTCCAATCTGATTATTTGCTTTTTTCGCCGGTAAAGGCGGTGCAAAGATACGAGTTTTTGCTCATTTACAATTATTAGTAGGTGGAAATCTTCTCCTTATTTTGGAGAGGAGGCCGACGGCAAGGGTATTTTCTCGACCCGCCTGATGTGGCGGCCAGCCTCGAATGCGGTGTCGAGAAACGTGTCCGTTATCTGTCGTGCCGTCTCGGCGTCGATGTAGCGGCCGGGCATGACGAGGACGTTCGCGTCGTTATGGAGCCGCGACATCTTGGCCAGCTCGGGCATCCAGCACAGGGCGGCGCGGACGTTCGCGTGCTTGTTGAGCGACATGCTGATTCCCTCGCCCGAACCGCAAATGCCGATGCCGTAGTCGCATTCTTTCTTTTCCATGCCGAAGGCAAGGGCATGCGCGTAGTCGGGATAGTCGCAGCTCTCCGGGGCAAAGCACCCGTAGTCACGGCATGTGTAGCCGAGTTGTTCGAGGTGCTCTTTCACGACGTTTTTCATCTCGAAGCCGGCGTGGTCGCTGGCCAGGCCTATTATTTTCGTGTTGTCTATGACCATTTGTTACGCTTCGTGCAGGTAGTCGAGGATTTCCTTGTATATGTTTTCCGGTGTGAAGCCCAGCTTCTCGTCGAGGACGGGGAACGGGGCCGAATAGCCGAAGCTCTCCACGGAGTGGATGCGTCCCGCGTCGCCGACCAGTCCGTGCAGGGTGACGGACAGTCCTGCCGTCAGTCCGAACTTCTTGACACCTTTCGGGAGGAGGCTCTCCTGGTATTCCGCGCTTTGACGGCGGAAGAGGCCTTCCGAGGGACAGCTCACCACGCGGACGGCGTGGCCGTCGGCCTGGAGCATCCGTGCGGCATCGACAAGGGTGGAAACCTCCGAACCGGAGCCGACGAGGATGACTTCGGGCGACGGCGTGTCGATGACGCTGTATGCGCCCTTCGCCGTCTGCTTGTAGTCCGTCCCGGCGGGCAGGTCTTTCACGGCTTGCCGGCTGAATATGAGGGCTGTCGGTGTGTACTTGTTTTCCATGGCCATGCGCCAGCACTCCGTCACGGCGTGCACGTCGGCGGGGCGGAACACCCGCACCGAGTCACGCCCGCTGTGGTTTTGGAGTTTCTCCATCAGGCGGATTTGGGCTTCCTGCTCCACGGGCTCGTGCGTCGGGCCGTCCTCGCCCACCCGGAAAGCGTCGTGTGTCCAGACGAACTTCACCGGGAGTTCCATCAGGGCGGCCATGCGGATGGCCGGTTTCATGTAGTCGGAGAACACGAAGAACGTGCCCATGGCCGTGATGACCCCGCCGTGCAGCGTCATGCCGATGCAGAGGCAGGCCATGGTCAGCTCCGAAACGCCGGCTTGGAGGAAGCGACCCGTGAAGTCGCCCCGCTGGATGTTGTGCGTGTGCGCCAGGAAGCCGTCGGTCTTGTCCGAGTTGCACAGGTCGGCCGACGAGCATATCATGTTCTCCACGTATTCCGACAGCAGCGACAGGCAGGCTGCCGAGCCGTTGCGCGTCGGGCTGTTGGCTTTCTGTTTGATTTCGTCCCAGGGGATATTGGGCAGTTCGCCTTTCCACCACTGTTCCAGCTTCGCAGCCTTGTCGGGGTTCTGGCTTGCCCACTCCGCTTCTTCCTCGCGGCGGACGGCCACCTCCTGCCGGAGGGCGGCCATGCGTGCGGCGTACATCTCCTTCACGTCGTCGTAGATGACGAAAGGATTCTCGGGGTCGCCGCCGAGGTTCTTGATGGTGTTCACGTAGGCCTCGCCGCCCAACGGTGCGCCGTGCGTACCACAGTCGCGCTCGTAGCTGGTGTTGTCAGCCCGGCGGCATCCCTTGCCCATTATGCAGTGGCCGATGATGAGCGTCGGCCGTCCGTTCCTTTCCTTTGCCGCGGACAGGGCTCCGCGGATGGCCTCGCAGTCGTTCCCGTCAATCTCGATGACGTTCCAGTTCCAGGCCTTGTATTTCAGTACGGTATCCTCGCTGTAAACCGTGGCGGTGTCCGTGCTCAACTGTATCTCGTTGGCGTCGTAGAACATGACCAGGTTGTCCAGCCCCAGGTGGCCGGCCATGCGCCCGGCTCCCTGCGAGAGTTCCTCCTGTACGCCCCCGTCGCTGATGTAGGCATATATCGTTTCCTTCGCGAAGGAGGGGTTGCCGGTCGTCGCCGCCATGAACTTCGCGGCGATGGCCGCGCCCACGGCGTAGGCATGTCCCTGCCCCAGAGGGCCGGAGGTGTTCTCAATGCCCCGTGCCACGTTGAGCTCGGGATGTCCCGGCGTGGGCGAGCCCCACTGGCGGAACTGCTTCAATTCGTCTATCGAGAACTTGCCCGTCATCGCCAGCTGGGCGTAGAGCATGGGCGACATGTGTCCCGGGTCGAGGAAAAAGCGGTCGCGGCATTTCCACTGCGGGTCGTCGGGGTCGGAGACCAAGAATTCGGAGTACAGCACATTGATGAAATCTGCCCCGCCCATTGCCCCACCGGGGTGTCCGGACTTGGCGCGTTCCACCATCGCGGCAGCCAGTATGCGTATGTTGTCGGCTGCACGGTTCATCAGTTGTGTAGAGTTCACCATCTGGTTTGGTTTATTGCCTGGTAGCCACCCTCCGGCGAAACGCAAGCGCGTCATGCCCGGCGGACGGCCGATAGGCTGCCACGCACGCTGTCCCCGCGTCGGTATCAGGGAGGCACGCCTGGGAAAGTGTGCGCAGTTTCATAGTCGTTAGGTGCATTTTATCGTTTATTGGCTGCAAATATAAGTAAAACCGACACAACATATAGGGGTCTTGTTAACTTTTTTCCCCGATTAACCTTTTGCGTGCGGCATTTTCCGTGCGGATAGCCGGCGGCTTCCCGCGTCGGCCGCACCACCCCCACCCGCATCCAGCGGAGGCGCGAAGCCGACCGTACATATTAGTATAGGCGGCGGGTATCGCCTTATCGTTTCTTTCCGAAGATGGCCTTTATCACCATATTCCCGATTTTCCTTTCCACCCCGGAACGTGTGGTCGGGATGCCTGTCTTCCGGGTAAAGTCGCGCTTTAACTTCGTGATGCCCAACGCGCGTTTAAGGGAAAAGCTGAGTCCCGGTATCTTCGTATTGCTCATAAGACGGTTAGTTTATGTTTCTG
>CAZYHW010000096.1:0-5423 GCA_964647405.1 uncultured Prevotellamassilia sp. | reverse complement strand
CTTGGCGAACTGTGCCGCTGTTGCGGGCGGGGAGCCGGATGCGTGGAGCGAAGTGTCTGCCCGGCAGCGGACAGGGGGCGGCGGCCTGCGGGATATGGACGACCTCCCTACCTTGTCGCATTCGCTGCCGGGCTCTATCGGATTTTTTAACGGCCTTACCGACAATAAAGACAAGCCGTTTGGCGTGCGTGTCGGTGAAACTACGTATTTTTGCCGTAGGTTTAGAACCATAGGGACTTATGCAAGGCAGTGACAGCATCGTTATCATACCGACGTATAACGAGATAGAAAACATCGAGGGGATAATCCGTGCCGTCGCCGGACTGGAAAAGGAGTTCCATATCCTCGTCATCGACGACGGGTCGCCGGACGGTACGGCCGATGTGGTCAAGCGTTTGCAGCAGTCGGATTTTGCCGATCGCCTCTTCCTTATTGAACGTTCGGGAAAGCTGGGCTTGGGGACGGCCTATATCGCCGGTTTCAAATGGGCCGTCGAACGTGGCTACGACTACATCTTCGAGATGGACGCCGATTTCAGTCATGCTCCCTCCGACCTGCCCCGCCTTTACGAGGCCTGCGCCCGCGATGGCTATGACGTGGCCATCGGGTCGCGCTACGTGAGCGGGGTGAACGTGGTCAACTGGCCGATGGGACGGGTGCTGATGAGCTATTATGCGTCCAAGTACGTGAGGTTGATTACCGGCCTGCCTATCCACGACACCACGGCGGGCTTCGTGTGCTACCGCCGCCGCGTGCTCGAAACCATCCGTCTCGACCAAATCAGGTTCAAGGGCTATGCGTTCCAGATAGAGATGAAATTTACCGCATATCGCTGCGGGTTCAAGATAAAGGAAGTACCCGTCGTGTTCGTCAACCGGCGCGAGGGCACGAGCAAGATGAACAGCAGCATTTTCGGGGAGGCAGTTTTTGGCGTCATACGCCTCAGGCTGGACAGCCTGACGAAGCGTTACCCCCGTCCTGCCGCCGGGAGCTGCTGATTCCCTGTGTGTTCACTCGGTTTGCCTTGCCGTCTTGTGGGGGACAGGAGGCTTGCCCATTAACCGCTTATTCATAATCATTACGTATGCATCGCAAGATTTACATAAGGAATGCCAAAATAGTCAACGAGGGACGCACGTTCGTCGGTTCGCTGGTCATAGAAGACGACATAATCGCAGAGGTTCTCGAAGGCGACGCCTTGCCCTCCGCGCCCGGTGACGAAACCGTCGATGCGACGGGATGCTACCTCCTGCCCGGTGTCATTGACAGCCATGTCCACTTCCGCGACCCCGGCTTGACGCATAAGGCAGACATGGACACCGAGAGCCGTGCCGCTGCCGCCGGGGGAGTGACCACATTCCTCGACATGCCCAATACCGTGCCGCAGACGGTTACGCCCGAAGCCATTATGGAGAAAATGAAGACGGCTTATACCAAGAGCCATGTGAACTTCGGTTTCTTCATCGGCGCAACTGCTGCCAATGCCTCAACGCTCGGAAAAATCAACCCCCGTCACGTGTGCGGCATCAAGCTGTTCATGGGCGCGTCGACGGGCGATATGCACATCACGAAGACTTCCGTCCTGCGCGAGGTCTTTGAGAATGCCCGCGTTCCCCTCGTCACGCATTGTGAGGACAGTTCCATTATCGACAAGAACCTTGCGGCTTATAAGGAACAGTATGGTGCCGACCCCGATGTCCGTTTCCATCCTGCCATCCGCTCCGAGGAGGCCTGCTATAAGAGTACGGCGCGTGCCGTGCGGCTGGCTCAGGAAACCGGGGCGCGGCTTCACGTCGCCCATGTGTCGACCGCACGCGAACTGAAACTGTTCCGCCCCAATTCCCGGCGTATCACGGCCGAGGTCTGCGTGCCCCACTTGCTTTTCTGTGACAGGGATTATGCACGCCTGGGCGGTCGCATAAAATGCAATCCGGCTGTCAAGGCGGAGGCCGACCGTGACGCGCTTCGCAAAGCCCTTTCCGCAGGCGGCATCTCCACCATCGCCACGGACCACGCCCCGCACCTGCTGAGCGAAAAGCAGGGCGGATGTGTCCGGGCCGCCTCCGGGATGCCCATGGTCCAGTTCTCGCTCGTGGCCATGCTGGGGCTGGTCGACGAGGGTGTCTTGTCCATCGAACGGCTCGTCCATTTGATGTGCCACAATCCGGCTACGATTTTCCAGATAGAGAACCGAGGTTTCCTTCGCGAGGGATACAAGGCCGACATCGTGCTTGTCCGTCCCCATGCATTCTGGACGCTGACCCCCAACCTCATTGAGAGCAAGTGCGGGTGGAGCCCGCTGGAAGGACGGACACTGCGCTGGAAAGTGGAAAAGACCTACTGTAACGGTTTCCTGGTATATAATAATGGAATGATTACTGATACGGACTTCCACGGTCAGGCTGTTACGTTCGACAGATGATACAGAACGTCACATACGGTGTCGAGGATGTGACACCTTATATTAATTGGATTTATTTCTTCCACGCTTGGGGATACGAGCCTCGCTATGCCGGGGTGGCTCGCCAGCACGCTTGTGCCGGTTGTCGGACGGCTTGGCTGAACTCTTTCCCTGAGCCTGACCGCGCGAAGGCGGAGAGCGCCGCCGCGCTGTACGACGATGCCGTGCGGATGCTTGCCCGTCTGGCGCAAGAGGGACATACGCATGGCCGTTTCGGTCTCTTTCCCGCTTGGAGCAGTGGTGACGACATCGTCCTGCGGCATGACGACGGCGAATGCTACATCCTGCCTTGTTTGCGGCAACAACGGGTGGCACGACCCGGCGACCCCTATCTCTGCCTCGCCGACTTCCTCCGTCCGGAGGGTCAGGAGGAAGACCGGCTCGGCGTTTTCGCCGTGACAGTCGACGGGAAGATGGAAGCCCTCTACGACGGCGACGATTACCAGCGGATGCTCGCGCAGACGTTGTGCGACCGGTTGGCCGAGGCTACGGCCGAGGTGTGCCACAAGGACATCCGGCGCACGCTCTGGGGCTATGCGCCTGACGAGGAACTCTCGATAGACGACCTGTTGGCCGAACGCTATCAAGGGATACGCCCGGCCGTCGGTTATCCGTCGCTTCCCGACCAAAGCATCGTCTTCGTGCTCGACGAGGTGCTGCACATGGGTGAGATAGGCATACGGCTGACCGAGAGCGGTGCCATGAAGCCGCACGCCTCTGTCAGTGGCCTTATGTTCGCACACCCGGCTGCACGTTATTTCGCTGTCGGCCCTATCGACCGGCAGCAGTTTGAGGATTATGCCTGCCGTCGTGGTCGTCGGCCCGAGGACATGGCGCGTTTCCTGCAAGCCAATTATTCACCCTTAACGTGCGCCTGATGATTCTGCGTATCGCGATTCTGCTCATCATCCTGCTTGTGCTTCCCGCACTTTATATCGACCGGAACTTTGTCCGGGCGAAATGGCAACGCTGGTTGCTTTGGATGCCTAATGCCTTGCTGGCTCTGTCCACGCTGTGGTTCATCTTTTTCGAAGGGTATGGCGATGCGGAAGCCTTCTGGAAGGGTCTGTTCCTCATCCTCCTGCTGGCAGTGAGCGTGCCCGAGGCACTGTTCGCCCTTATTTCCCTGCTTGGCCGTATTTTCCGCTGCCCCGTCGTGCGCCGTGTGGCGAACTGTCTTGGCCTCGGCGTGGCCGTCCTCGTTTGCGGCGCGTTGCTCTACGGTTATGCCTTGGGAGCCGAAGACCTCAAAGTGCGCGAGGTCACGTATGCCTCGCCCGATATACCTGAGGCGTTCGACGGCTATCGCATCGTACAAGTGAGCGACCTGCACCTCGGTACATTTGCCCAGCGTCCCGGCATCGTGGGCGAGATTGTGGCGGCGGTCAATGCCCAGCAGGCCGACCTGGTTGTCTTCACCGGCGACCTGGTCAACTATCACGCCGAGGAGCTTGAACCGTTCCAGGACACGCTGTCCCGGTTGCGTGGCCGCGACGGCGTGCTCTCCATCCTGGGCAATCACGACTATATGAGCTACCACGCATGGCCTTCGATGGAAAGCCGGCTGGCCAATATCCGGCAACTGGCAAGCCGGGAGAAGGAGATGGGCTGGCGGCTGCTGCTCAACGACCACGTGGTAATCCGTCGCGGAGGGGACAGCATCGCCGTGATAGGGGTTGAAAACGATGGCAAACCGCCATTCCCCCAGCGCGGCGACCTGCCGCGGGCGCAGCGTGGGGTGGAACAGGCGGGCTTCAAGGTATTGCTGAGCCACGACCCGACGCACTGGCACCGCCGCGTGCTGCCCGAGACCGACATCGACCTGACCCTTTCGGGGCATACCCACGGGATGCAGTTCAAGATAGGCAATTTTTCGCCCGCCGTGTGGTTCTATCCCGAGTGGGGCGGCTTCTATTATGAGGGGCAGCGCGCCTTGTACGTCAGCCTCGGTGCCGGTGAGGTCCTGATGCCTTTCCGCCTGGGGGCATGGCCTGAAATCAATGTCATCACCTTACAACGAAAATGATTTCCAGACAATGAAATATATCTATCGTACTTATCAGCTCATCATTGCCGCGCCCATTATTATCGTGGCCACCGTCCTGACGGCTTTGGTGACGAGTGTGGGCGGCTTGGTGGGCAATGCGCATTTCTGGGGCTACTATCCCGGAAAGTGCTGGTCGTGGCTCGTCTGTCGCGTCCTGCTTCTCCCCGTCCATGTCATAGGACGTGAACACATCGACCACCGCACCTCCTACGTGTTCGTGGCCAACCATCAAGGCCAGATGGACATTTTCCTTATCTATGGCTTTCTTGGAAGGAACTTCAAGTGGATGATGAAAAAGTCCTTGCGGAAAATTCCTCTCGTGGGCTATGCCTGTGAGAAGGCACACCACATCTTCGTGGACAAGTCGGGGCCGAAGAAAATCAAGGAGACTTACGACCGTGCCCGCCTGACGCTTCGCGACGGCACGTCGCTTGTTGTTTTCCCCGAGGGGGTACGCACGTACACGGGGCGTATGGGAGCGTTCCGTAAGGGAGCGTTCCAGTTGGCCGCCGAGCTGAACCTGCCCATTGTCCCTATGACAATCGACGGCTCGTATGACGTACTCACCCGTATGGAAGGGCTTAATTTTGTCCATCGTCACGCCATGCGCCTTGTCATCCACCCGCCCATCTATCCGCAAGGTACGGACCACGATTCGATACTCCGTGTGATGGATGAGGCCCGCGCCATCATCATGGCCGACCTGCCGGAGCGTTACCAGGATGTCCCGGAAGAAAACGGCAAGTGACCCGTCCCGTCATTTTTGTCTATGATTGAAGCGGAGGCAACGGTGTCCCCGCTTTTTTAGTCCTTGGGATAGACCGCGCGGATGGGCAGACCTCGCATTGATTTCCCCATGTCATCTTTCCACGGGTCGGCATGGCGTAGGCGAAGTCTTATCACAATTTCCACGGA
>CAZYHW010000095.1:0-5513 GCA_964647405.1 uncultured Prevotellamassilia sp. | reverse complement strand
TGAGAAAGACACCAGCATTCCCCCCTGTGGAAATGAGCCGGTGTCTTTCTGCCAAAAAAGCGAAGCGGGCGCTTTAACGGCGTGGTGAAAAAATGTCACCAGTCGCCGCCGAAACCGCCAGGTGCGCCCGGTCCGCCTTGCATCGGTCCGCCGTTGTTGTCACCGCCGCCGGCTTGACGATTGTCCTGCCGTTGTTGCATTTGCGGGATGAACACGGAAACAAGCTGTGCAGCCGTGAAGTGTTCACGGAACTTCTTGTAGTAAGCCTGCTTCAAGGCCGTGGCCTGTGCTTCCTGCTCGAAAGAGGTGATGATGCGCTGCTCGGCTTCCTCTTCGGTCAGTTCTTCTTTCTTACCTTTCTCCTGTTGTGGTTCTTCTACCGCGCCACGGCGTACGGCACGCAACGTGTCTTGGTATTCCTTGTAGAGCTCGACAAACGTAGCCTTCTGATCCTTGTCCAGCTTCATGGACTTGGCCAGATTTTCAGCCTGACGCTCTACCATCTTAGCCATACGTTCTTCACTACGGTCGTTCCGCTGTGCAGAGGCCGTAAGGGAGCCAGCCGTAATAGCCAGCAGGGCAAGACCCATAAATACTTTTTTCATCTTCACTATCCGTTTTGGTGTAACTGACATTTAGACGTGAAGTCCCGCAATCCGTTTAATGCAATTCGGCGAAAGGGCTAATTTTGTCGACAAACGGCCTATTGATGTCGAAAACCCGTGGCCTGTGACGGCTATCAGCCGACTTGTGACGACGGGTCGGCTACCCGTCGCAACAAGTCGGCGACCCGTTGCGACAGGTCGCCGGGAAGGCGCGACAGGTCGGCGACTTGTTTTCCCTGTCTGTACGACATGGAAAACCGCCGGGCATGTGCGCATTCCTCCGGGCTACACCCTCACGCCATACTCGTGCTTCACTTCGTCCATCACGAACACGCTTTCCAGCGAACCGAGGTGCTCGATGGTGCCCAGTACGTTCAGGACGAACTCCCGGTAGGTCTGCATGTCGGCGGCCTGTATTTTCAACAGGTAGTCAAAGCTCCCGGAAGTATTGTAGCACTCCGTCACCTCGGGGATGTCGCGGATGACCTGGGCGAATTCCCGGGCTATCTCCCGGTTGAGGCGGCTCATCTTGACCCGGCAGAACACGAGGAATCCCCGGTGGAGCTTCTCCGCGTCGAGCACGGCGATATATTTTTTAATGTAGCCCTTCGCTTCGAGCCGTTTGAGACGTTCGAATACGGGTGTGGACGAGAGATGAACCTGTGCGGCTATCTCTTTTATCGTCAGGCGGGCGTTCTCCTGCATGGTGCGGAGAATCTGCAAGTCGGTCTTATCTAATGTTTCCATGAGACGGGGAAGAAAATAATTCGCCTTACGGGCTTGTTTCCCGTGTCGGTCTATCCGTTTATTCTGTATGCCTTTGCAAATTTAGCGATATTCTCCAAAGTTCGACTGTCTGTTGTATGAATGTTCCATATTGGCTTCCTTTGCATGGTGAAAACCTCTAAGAACAGGAAAAGAATGGAACCGAAGAAATTGCATTTCGAGACCTTGCAAGTCCATGCCGGACAGGAGCAGCCCGATCCGGCGACTGGTGCCCGCGCCGTGCCTATCTATCAAACCACCTCCTATGTGTTCCGAAACTCCCAGCACGCGGCGGATCGCTTCGCCTTACGTGATGCGGGCAACATCTACGGACGGCTCACCAACGACACGCAAGCGGTGTTTGAAACCCGCATGGCGGCGTTGGAGGGCGGCGTGGCCGCGTTGGCGGTGGCCTCGGGCGCGGCAGCAATCACCTACGCCTTGCAAAACATCCTGCTTCCGGGCGACCACATCGTGGCGGCGGACAACCTGTACGGCGGGACGTATAACCTGATCGCGCACACCTTGAAATCATGGGGCGTTTCGCACACCATAGTCGACGTGAACGACTTCGCCGCGCTCGAAGCCGCCATCCGGCCGGAGACGAAGGCCGTGTTTGTGGAGACTTTCGGCAACCCGAACGCGGACGTGACGGACATAGCAGGCGTGGCGGACGTTGCCCATCGCCACCACGTGCCCCTCATCGTCGACAACACGTTCGGCACGCCCTATCTGATTCGCCCCATCGAGCACGGGGCCGACGTGGTCGTGCATTCGGCCACGAAGTTCGTCGGCGGGCACGGCACAACCCTGGGCGGCGTCATCGTGGACGGCGGCACGTTCCCCTGGGCGGCACATCCCGACAAGTTCCCCACGCTGGCGCAGCCCGAACCGTGCTACCACGGGGCGGTCTTCGCCGACGTGGCGGGCGCGGCGGCCTATGTCACGCGCATCCGCGCCGTCCTGCTGCGCGACACGGGAGCCGCCCTCTCCCCCTTCCATGCCTTCCTCCTGCTGCAAGGACTGGAAACGCTCTCGCTCAGGGTAGAGCGGCACGTGGCCAATGCCCTGCGCGTGGTGGACTATCTTGCCAACCATCCCTGCGTGGAGCGGGTCAACCATCCCTCGCTGCCCTCGCATCCCAGCCATGCGCTCTACCGGCGTTACTTCCCCGGCGGGGGAGGGAGCATCTTCTCCTTTGAAATAAAGGGCGGGCAGGAAGCGGCCTGGCGGTTCATCGACTCGCTGCGCATCTTCTCCCTCCTGGCCAACGTGGCCGACGTGAAGAGCCTCGTCATCCACCCCGCCACGACCACGCACTCCCAACTCTCGCCCGAGGAGCAGGCGGCGCAACACATCACGCCCTCCACCGTCCGCCTGTCCGTCGGGACGGAACACATCGACGACCTGCTGGCCGACTTGGAGCAGGCGTTGGGACAGCTGGCGGAGGATAAATAATATATGTCCGGCTTCCCGTGAAACTTAGTCGCCGACTTGTCGCAACGGGTCGGCGACTAAGTTTTCCTATCCGGCGACTTGTGGGACGGGGTCGCCCATGCCCGGTGGCTGCCGGTCTGTCCCCTGTCTCTGCGTCCGCACCGGGAGGGTGGGGTGGCCGCCACCCCAGACGGTTCTCCCGTTCCCTTCGGGCAGGTCGCCGCAATCCGCTTTCTAACCCGCCCGCAAGGCCGTCGTCCCTGCTTTTATGCGAATTGTCAAGGCTTTTCGGGAATATTTCTTGGGGAATCACTAACTTTGCCGACGGTGGAAAAACAGCCACCGCTATTCCAGGAAACAGAAAGATTATGGCACAAGAAGACGTGTTCAAGAAAATCGTCTCCCACTGTAAGGAATACGGTTTCGTGTTCCCCAGCAGTGAAATCTATGACGGGCTCGGCGCCGTGTACGACTATGGTCAGAACGGCGTGGAGCTGAAAAACAACATCAAGCAATACTGGTGGCAGAGCATGGTGCTCCTGCACGACAACATCGTCGGGCTGGACAGTGCCATCTTTATGCACCCCACGGTATGGAAAGCGTCGGGACATGTCGACGCGTTCAACGACCCGCTCATCGACAACCGCGACAGCAAGAAACGTTACCGCGCCGACGTGCTCATAGAGGAGCAGGTGGCGAAGTATGACGACAAGATAGGCAAGGAAGTGGCCAAGGCGGCCAAACGCTTCGGCGAGGCATTCGACGAGGCGCAGTTCCGCGCGACCAACGCCCGCGTGCTCGAACTGCAAAAGCAGCGCGACGCACTCCACGCACGCTATGCGGAGGCGATGAACGCCATGAACCTGGCCGAGTTGAAGCAAATCATCCTCGACGAAGGGATAGCGTGCCCCGTGAGCGGGACGCGGAACTGGACCGATGTGCGGCAGTTCAACCTCATGTTCAAGACGGAGGTGGGGTCGACGGCCGAGGGCGCATCGACCATCTACCTGAGGCCGGAGACGGCGCAGGGCATCTTCGTGAACTACCTCAACGTGCAGAAGACGGGGCGCATGAAAATCCCCTTCGGCATCGCGCAAATCGGCAAGGCGTTCCGCAATGAAATCGTGGCGCGCCAGTTCATCTTCCGTATGCGTGAGTTCGAACAGATGGAGATGCAGTTCTTCGTGAAGCCGGGCACGGAAATCGAGTGGTTCAACCGCTGGAAAGAGATGCGCATGAAGTGGCACCAGGCGTTGGGCTTCGGAGCGGAGAACTACCGTTTCCACGACCACGAAAAGCTGGCGCACTACGCCAACGCCGCCTGCGACATCGAGTTCCGCATGCCCTTCGGCTTCAAGGAGGTCGAGGGTATCCACAGCCGCACGGACTTCGACCTGAAACAGCACGAAAAGTTCTCGGGTCGCTCCATCAAATACTTCGACCCCGAAACGGGCGAGAGCTACACGCCGTATGACATCGAGACGAGTATCGGCGTGGACCGCATGTTCCTCACCGTGATGAGCCATGCCTATGCCGAGGAAACCGTCGACGGCGGCGAGACGCGCGTGGTGCTCCGCCTGCCTGCCGCGCTGGCTCCCGTGAAGCTGGCCGTACTGCCTCTGGTGAAAAAGGACGGCCTCCCCGAGAAAGCCCGCGCCATCTTCGACGAATTGAAGTTCCACTTCAACTGCAAGTACGACGAGAAAGATTCCATCGGTAAGCGTTACCGTCGCCAGGACGCCATCGGGACACCCTATTGTGTCACGGTGGACCACGAGACGGCCTCCGACGGATGCGTCACCCTGCGTGACCGCGACACGATGAGCCAGGAGCGTGTTCCGGTCGCCTCTCTGCGCACGCTGCTCGAAGACAAGGTGAGCATCACCTCCTTACTGAAAAAACTCTCTTGACCCTCGGACATGAAAAAAATTATCGACTTCTTTCTGCTGTTCGTACTGGTCTGCCCGTTTGTGGCGGCTTGCGACGATGATGACGACACCGACCCGGAATGGGTGGGCTGGCAAGAGCGGAACGATGCCTACTTCATCGCCAAGATGGACACCGCCCGGCAGGCTATCGCCCAAGCCCAGGCCGAATATGGTGACGATTGGGAGGATTACTGTACCTGGCGTGTTTACAAAGACCTGGCACTTGCAGCCGAGACGGTCGGTGATTATGACGACTCCATCTGTGTGGAAGTCATTAACAAGGGCACGGGAAGCGGATGCCCTATCTACACGGACTCCGTCCGCGTCAATTACAGGGGAATGCTCATCCCTAACGAACTGTCCTCGACCACGGCCTACCAGAACGGCTATGTGTTCACCTATTCGGGTATTTCGAGCGAATATGAGGATGTCTTCGATTCGGTGACGGCCATGCCCGTGCTCATGTACGTCGGCTCGCTCACTGCCGGACTGTGTACGGCCGTGCAGTATATGCACATCGGCGACCTCTGGCGCATATATGTTCCGGCTGCCTTAGGTTATGGAAGTTCGGCGAGTGGTTACGTTCCGGCTTGGTCGACGTTGATTTTTGAAATCGAGCTGAAAGCCTATTACAGTGCCGGCACGGCGGCTCCCGAATGGCGGTCCGTGTCCGTCGGGATGTAGTCGCATATTTATCAACGAGGCTTCCGCAGCACTGCTGCGGGAGCCTCGTTTTTATAGGAACGGCATGAAGCCCTTCACTCGGGGAAGTCGTTTT
>CAZYHW010000094.1:0-5570 GCA_964647405.1 uncultured Prevotellamassilia sp. | reverse complement strand
CGCACATCGTCCGTGTCGTGCAGGCGCACGACCATCACTCCCTCGAAAATGCCGTCATTCGTCTCCAAGCCAATCTTGGTTATCTCGAAATGCAGTTGCGTGTGTATGACTTCGGCTATCGAGCACAGCATCCCTTGCATGTCAATGCCTTTCACGTATATCTTGCAGGGGAAGAAGAGAATCTTGCGGGTGTCCCACTGCGTGGCGATAATCCGGTTGCCATAACTGCTTTTCAACTTGTTCGCCACGTCGCAGTTGCGCTTGTGGATAATCAGGTTGTTCTTCTCGTCGATGTAGCCCAAGGTGTCGTCGCCGGGGATGGGGTGGCAACACTCGCCGAGCTGGCATTGCGCAAGTGTCTCCTCGGTGAGCATGAGCGTCTTTTTGCGGTCGATTCCTTTGATGAAGGCTTTCGTCACACCGCTCTCATGCGTGGAGTTTCGCGACCCGATGAAAGGGAAATACCGCCGCCAGGTGGCTCCCGCCGTTTTCCCGCGCAGGCAGTTGATGTCCGTGTCGTCGAGAACGATTTTCTTCTCCCCGATGACGCGGAACAGGTCTTCGTGCGTGCTCAGGTCGTGGAAGCGCATCAGTTTCTCGATGTTGGGCGTGTTGGCTTCCAGTTCCTTGGAGGCGAGGAATTCCTTCAAGATGCGTTCGCCTTCGCGCTGGTGCTCCCGGTCGATGCGCCGGAGGATGGCCTGTATTTTCCCCTTGGCCTTGGCCGTGTTGGCGTAGTCAATCCATTCGCGCTGGACGTGCTGCGAACGCGAGGTGAGTATCTCCACCTGGTCGCCGCTCTTCAACTTGTAGTTCAGCGGAACGAGCTTGTGGTTCACTTTCGCCCCGATGCAATGACTGCCGAGGAACGAATGTATCGAGAAAGCGAAGTCGAGCGCCGTCGAGTTGGCCGGCATGGTCTTGATTTCCCCTTTCGGTGTGAACACCAGTATCTCGGAGGCAAAAAGGTTGAGCTTGATGGTGTCGAGGAAGTCGAGCGTGTCGGGCTGCGGGTCGTCCAGTATCTCCTTGATGGAGTCCAGCCAGTGGTTCAGCTCATTGTCGTCGTATTCCGCGTCGGCATCCTTGTACTTCCAGTGGGCGGCAAAACCGTGCTCGGCGATGTCGTCCATGCGGTCCGAACGGATTTGCACCTCAATCCATTCCCCGTGGTGGCTCATCAACGTCACGTGGAGTGCCTGGTAGCCATTGGCCTTCGGATGGCTGAGCCAGTCGCGCAGACGGTCGGGATGGGGCTTGTAGATGTGCGACAGGGCGACGTAGATGTTGAAGCATTCGTTTATTTCCTCCTCCCGCTTCAAGGGGGTGAAGACGATGCGGATGGCCAGGATGTCATAGATTTCCTCAAACGAGACATGCTTCTTCTGCATCTTGGTCCAGATGGAGTAGGGGCTCTTCACCCGTGCCTTGATGGTGTATTTCAGCCCCATCTTGTCCAGCTCTGTCCGTATGGGCGGCGTGAAGTCGTTGAAAATGGAGTCGCGCTCACGCTCCGTGACGGCCAGCTTTTCCTCGATGGCCTTGTACTCCTCCGGGTGTTCATACTTGAAGCTCAGGTCTTCAAGCTCGGTCTTTATCTTGTTCAGCCCCAGGCGGTCGGCCAGCGGTGCATAGATATAGAGAGTCTCGCCCGCAATCTTGTATTGCTTGTTCGGCGCCATGCTCGAAAGGGTGCGCATGTTGTGCAGGCGGTCAGAAATCTTGATGAGAATGACACGGATGTCGTCGCTCATCGTCAGGAGCAACTTCTTGAACGTTTCGGCTTGCAGGGAAGCCCGTTCGCCGAAGATGCCTCCCGCGATTTTAGTCAGTCCCTCTACGATATTGGCCACCTTTGGGCCGAAAAGGTTGCTGATGTCCTCGTTGGTGTAGTCGGTGTCTTCCTCCACGTCATGCAACAATGCCGCGCAGATGGAGGTCGAGCCGAGTCCTATCTCCTCGCAGGCTATCTGGGCCACGGCGATAGGGTGGAGGATATAGGGTTCGCCCGACAGGCGTCGGACACCCTTATGAGCTTGCTTGGCAAAGTGGAACGCTTTTGTTATGATGTCGACCTTTCGTCGGTGGTTGGAGGCCAAATAGGTATCCAGCAACTTCTGAAACGCGGCATTTATCATTTCCTCGTCTTTCTGCTCCTGTGGAGACATTGCCCCGTTTTTCGTCTCTTCCATCGCTTGATTCTTTTAGGTTAAAGACTCCCCTTCTTCTTAGCGCACGCGGATGCGTTGTCCGGCGCGGATATTGCTGCCCTTGATGCCATTCAGCTTACGTAGCTTGCTGACCGTCGTACCGTGCTTCTTGGCCAGTTCCGAAAGTGTCTGGCCGGAACGGATGGTGACGTATTGGGGCGAGGATGTCGATGTACTTGCTTTTTTCGTGGACTTATTCTGCGATTGCGTGCCCGGACTGACTGAGGCATCTACGCTGACCACGGCCCGGCGGGTGAGTAATTCGTCCTTACGGTAGTTGAACACGGAATCACCGCTATCAATAAATGTTATGATTTTAGCCTGAGGCAGACGCAAGGACATGGGACTGATTGAGCCGGGGATAAGCCCTGTGCGGTATTGCGGGTTGAGCGACTGCACTTCGTCGAGTTCCATGTCGCATACGGCCGCAATCTGTTCAAAGTGGACATCGCGGCTGAGCATGATAGTGTCGGTGTTGATGGGCACGGTAGTCCTCATCGGGCAGATGTTATGCTCGCAATAGTAGTTCATGATGTAGTTGGCCGCAATAAAGGCCGGCACATAGCCGCGGGTTTCACGCGGGAGGTAAGGATAGATGACCCAATAGTCACGCGAGCCGCCCGCGCGGTGGATGGCTTTGTTCACAGCGTTCGGACCGCAGTTATAGGCCGCGATGACGAGGTTCCAGTCGCCGAAGAGCATGTACAGGTCGCTCAGGTAGTGAGCCGCCGCATACGAAGACTTCACGGGGTCGCAACGCTCGTCAATCAGGCTGTTGACTTCCAAACCATAACGCCGCGCCGTATCGAGCATGAACTGCCAGAGCCCTACCGCTCCGGCGTGGCTGACGGCGCGAGGGTCGAGGGCGGATTCAATGACGGGCAGGTATTTCAGTTCAAGAGGGAGTCCGTATAAGTCGAGAGCCTCCTCAAAGATGGGGACATAGAAGTTACATGCACCGAGCATATAAGAGACCGAACGGCGCAGATGGCCGCTGTACTGGTCGATGAACTCGCGCACGACATCGTTATAGGCCAGCTCCATGACCGCCGGGATGCGGCGCAGGCGTTCGATGTAAACCTCTTTCTCAAAGACCGGGTTCACGTCAGGATACAGGCAGTCCGTGTCCGGGACAAGGTATTTCTTCGCGTTCCACTCTTCCAAGAGGCTGTCGGTGTCGTAGGTCATCCCCTCGGGCAGGTAGATGCTTTCCTCATGGCCTTGGCCTCCATCGTAGACCGTGATATTCGTTTGCGCCCCGGCAGACAGGCAGCCAGTCACGAACAATGCGATTAGGGTATGTATGCTTTTCATCATGTTTCTCGTTATGCGGTTAAAAGTTCAGGCTGCACCCTATGCCGTATGATTTGGTGGTGCTTCCGCTTCCCGTGCTTTCTATCACAGCCGGTTCAAGTTTCATGCTGAGGTCGCGGGAGATGTCGAAGACCGAAAGCTGCGCATCGACATAGGCATCAATCACAGATATGAGATACACGCCGACAAAGCAGAAGATGCTCAGGTCACGATAGCGGCGGTACTTGTCTTTCTTGTTCTTGAAAATGGTCTGGAACTGCGACTCGCGCCCTGTGATGTCGTAACGTGGAGGCAACATGTCCATGTAGCTGTCGGTGGTCGGGTCGTCGTCCATGATGTCCAGATAAGCCTGGGAATAGTCCAGATACATCTGCTGGTTCCACATCAAGGCATAGACGCAACCCAGGAATCCCCCGTAAATGAATGGCAATTTCCAGTATTTCCGGTTGTATATCTGTCCTGCCCCCGGGAAGACCAGAGCCAGCCAGAGGGCGCGGTTGGGGTTGGGAATGAATACCTTGTCCGGCTGTTCGGCCGATAGTTGTCGCGCTACGGAGTCAACGGCGGAGAAGAGGCGCAGCGTGTCCGCCGTCTCTGTCATTTCGGTAGACCGACTTGTTAGCACCGGCAGACTATCCGTCACTTCTGTCGGCGGAGTAGTTTCACCGGCTACCAACGTGTCTTTCATGATTACCACACGCGTGGAATCCCCCAGCGTGTCTGTCTGGCAAGTCAAAAGGTTGCCAGCCCTCGCGAGGCCGGCAACGCATACGAGCAACATCGTTATGGCCAACCTCGCCCTGCTCATCCTTTCATCTTGTCGAAAAGGCCGATGATGCGTTCCAATTCCTCTTCCGAAGAGAAGGGTATGCTGATTTTCCCCTTCCCCTGTGCGGAGCAAGTCATTTGAACTTTCGTCTGGAAGAAATCCGAAAGTTTGGATTTCAGCAGGTTGAATTCCTCGGGCAGATGCCGGCCTCTCTCTGCCAGCTTGCGGCGGCCGCTCTTCACCGTCTCGCCGTTGTTGATGGCTTTCACCATCTCCTCGACCTGTCTCACGGAATAGCCGTTCGCCCGGATTTCGTTGAATAACTTGATTTGCAACGCCGGGTCGCCCAGCCCGAGCAGTGCCCGGGCATGACCTTGGTCGATTTCCCTGTCTTGCAATGCCACCTGTACGGGAGCCGGCAGTTTCAGCAGACGGAGGTAGTTGGCGATGGTGGTGCGCTTCTTCCCTACCTTCTCGCTCAGTTGGTCCTGCGTCAGGTTGTAACGTTCTATCAGGTTTTGATAAGCCAGCGCTATCTCTATGGCGTTCAGGTCTTCCCGTTGGATGTTTTCCACGAGAGCCATCTGCATCATGTTCTCGTCGTCGGCTGTCCTTATGTAGGCGGGAATTGTTTCCAGTCCGGCCATCTGTGATGCCCGCCAGCGTCTTTCGCCCGCGATGATTTGATAAGTGCCGTCCTCCATCTTCCTCAGGGTGATGGGCTGGACAATGCCTATCTCGCGGATGGAGGCAGCCAGTTCCTGCAAGGTTTCCGGCGTGAACTCGTGGCGTGGCTGGTTCGGGTTCGCCTTGATTTGGTCGAGCGGCACCTCACTGATGGAGGAGGAACCGCTTGTGCGTACCTCGCCGGTGGAGATCAGGGCATCCAATCCTCTGCCCAGGGCAGGATATTTCTTGTGTACCGGCATCTTGTCAAGCGTTTTTGCGTATGATTTCCTTGGCTAAGGCCAAGTGGTTCTTTGCTCCGGCCGAGTCTGCGTCGTAGAGGATGGCCGGCATGCCGTGGCTTGGTGCCTCGCTGAGTTTGACGTTGCGCTGAATCACTGTCTTGAACACCAGTTCCTGGAAGTGGCGTTTCACTTCGTCATAGATTTGGTTGGCGAGGCGCAGGCGGCTGTCGTACATCGTCAAGAGGAAGCCCTCGATTTCCAAGGACGGGTTCAGCTTCTTCTTTATCATTTTTATCGTGTTCAGCAGCTTGCTGATTCCTTCGAGTGCGAAATACTCGCACTGCACCGGGATGATGACCGAGTCGG
>CAZYHW010000093.1:0-5952 GCA_964647405.1 uncultured Prevotellamassilia sp. | reverse complement strand
CTCCCTTGTCGAATTGGTTCTTTGCCAGTTCAGGCGAATTGTGTACTTTTGCGTCATTAGCGACACAAGGGCATGGAGCGACCAACGACACAACAGGAATTTCAGCAAGTCCTTGCGCGATGCAGGGACTTGTTCCGCAAGAAACTGGAAGACTACGGGTGCTCATGGCGCATCATGCGGCCGGCCTCCGTGACCGACCAGCTTTACATCAAAGCCCACCGCATCCGTACACTCGGCGAGGTGGGCGAAGCGCAGGTGGACGAGGGCATCGTCCCGGAGTTCATCGGCATTGTCAATTACAGTCTCATCGGGCTGATACAGCTCGGGCTGGGCAGTGCCGACACGGCCGACCTGAGCCCCGGCCGTGCCCTCGAACTCTACGACCATTACGCGGGCGAGGCTCTCGCGTTGATGACGCGCAAGAACCACGACTATGGCGAGGCCTGGCGGGCCATGCGCGTCAGCTCCTATGTCGACCTCATCCTGATGAAGATCTTCCGGACCAAGCAGATAGAGGACCACGCCGGGCGCACGCAAGTGTCCGAGGGCATCGACGCCAATTACATGGACATGGCCAACTATGCCGTGTTCGGACTTATCAAACTCGATATTGAGAAGGAGCCTGCGACATAGACTACTCCACGGGTGGATAAACCTTAGCCGCCTCGTCTTGGCCGCCGTGTTCGTCTTCTCGGGTTTCGTGAAGGCGTGCGACCCGTTAGGCATGTCCTACAAGGTGGAAGCCTATTTCGCGGAGTTCGGCCTGCAATCCCCCGTCGTCGGCAGCATACATGCTTCGGTCGTGCTGGCCGTCTGTCTGGGCGCGTTCGAGTTCCTGTTGGGCGTGTTCCTGTTGGGCGGCATCCATCGGCGTTTCACCTCGTGGTGCACGTTGGTTTTCATGGGCTTCATGACCGGCTTGACGGCCTACCTCTACTTCTTCTCGTCCATCCCGGACTGCGGGTGTTTCGGCGAAGCCGTCACGCTCTCGAACAAGGCCACTTTCGGCAAGAACGTCTGCCTTCTCGTCCTGGCGGTCAGCCTGCTGTATGCCCCGCGCCGCATGACGCGCTTCATCACCGAGCGCAACCAGTGGATTATTGTCCTCTATTCCCTCCTCTACATCCTTGTCCTCTCGTCCTACACGCTTTACAGCATCCCTCCGCTCGACTTCACGCCCTACAAGGTCGGCACGGACTTGCGGGCGGCCACGGAGGGAGAATACGAGACCTGGCTCGTCTATGAGAACGAAAGCGGGCGGCGCGACACTTTCGGCATCGACCGCTTGCCGGATTCGCCGGAGTGGACATACGTGTCCAGATTCACGAACACCAGTCGCGAACCCGCAATCACCGACTTGGCCATGTATGATGCCCAGGGCGACGTCACCGACCTCGTCCTGGCTGATACGGGCTACGTCTACCTGCTGACGTTCCCCAACCTGGCGACCGCCGACACGGGGTGCTCCGACTATGCCAACGACCTCTACGACTACTGCACGGACCGCGGCTATGCCTTCTACGGCCTGACCGTTCCGGACTCCGATGCCCTGAACCGTTGGATTGACCAGACAGGCGCGACCTACCCGTTCTACGGAACCGACGCCGAAGTCTTGAAGTCCATGGTCCGCTCTAACCCCGGGCTGATGCTGTTGCGGGACGGGAAAATCATCGGCAAGTGGGGACACAACGACTTCTCCGCCCCCGCCCGCGTCTGCGAGCTTGACTGTGCGCCCGACGACCCCGGAGCCGGCAGCCTGCCGTCGGACAGCATGTCGGCCAAGGTTCTCGCCGTCATCCTCTGGTTTGCCATTCCCCTCTTGCTCGTCATCGGGGCGGACAGAATCTGGATTAGCAGCAAATTCTATAAACATCATATCTTCAAACGCAAACTTAAAACCACAAAAAAGATGAGAAAGAAGATTGTGGCAGGGAATTGGAAAATGAACAAGACCCTGCAAGAAGGCATTGAACTTGCCAAAGAGCTGAACACCATGCTGGCTGCCGACCAGCCTAACTGCGACGTGGTCATCTGCACGCCGTTCATCCACCTGGCCTCCGTGGCGCCGTTGCTCGACAGCGGACTGATTGGCCTCGGTGCGGAAAACTGCGCCGACAAGGCCTCCGGTGCTTACACGGGTGAGGTTTCGGCCGAGATGGTGAAGTCCACCGGTGCGCAGTATGTCATTCTCGGTCACTCCGAGCGTCGTGCCTACTACAACGAAACGCCCGAAATCCTGAAAGAGAAGATAGGACTGGCACTGGCCAACGGGCTGAAAGTCATCTTCTGCATCGGTGAGGTGCTCGAAGAACGCGAGGCCGGCAAGCAGAACGAGGTAGTGAAGGCACAGCTCGAGGGCTCGCTGTTCGACCTGACGGCTGAGCAGTTCTCCCAAATCATTCTCGCCTACGAGCCCGTGTGGGCTATCGGTACGGGCAAGACGGCTACTTCCGACCAGGCCGAGGAGATGCACGCCTACATCCGTGGCGTCATTGCCGAGAAGTTCGGCGCGGATGCTGCTGAGAACGTTTCGATTCTCTACGGCGGCAGCTGCAAGGCGAGCAACGCCAAGGAACTCTTCTCCAAGCCGGATGTCGACGGCGGTCTGATTGGCGGTGCTTCCTTGAAAGCCGCAGATTTCAAGGGCATCATCGACGCGTGGAAATAAAAACTCATGCGGACGGGGATTCCGTGCCGGTAACGGTCGGGATACCCCGTCCTTCTTTTTTTCTAATCACCCTCATGCACATGGCGAAACGTCCACTCCTCATCATGTTGTTCCTTCTGGGCTCTGCCGGACTGTCGGCGCAAGTCACGTTCACGGCGCACCTGACGGCGGAACGGGAAGGACAAGGTCGCGTCAGGCTGCACCAGGCCTCCGATTTGGAGAAGCGGGTCAACGGCCAGGCAGAAAAGAAAACGGAGACGGCGACCGCTCCCGCGCCGCCGGCGACTAAGAACACCCAGCCGGCTGACGCTGTACCCGCCTCGCCGGTTGCGAAGAAGGAAGCCGACTCTACTACCCACGTCGAGGCTACGCGCACGACCGTGCGGAAGCAGAAGGCGACGGGCTATCGCATCCAGATTTTCACCGGGGGCAACTCCCGTGCCGACCGGCAAGCCGCCGAGCAAAGCGGCCGCACCTGCCGGGAAGCCTTTCCCGAGTTGACGGCCTACACGCACTTCCTCTCCCCGAGATGGGTGTGCCGCGTCGGCGACTTTGCCACGCAGCAGGAAGCCGCCGAGTATGCCGCGAAAATACGCGAGAAGAATCTGTTCCGCGAGGTCAGCATCGTCAAGAGTGTAGTGTGGCTCCCTGAAAAATAGAAGAAGCATGGAACAGGATTTGGAACAACTCAAAGTCCACTACAAGGCGATTCTCTCGCTGCTCGGCGAGGACACCGCGCGCGAGGGACTGACCAAGACTCCCGAGCGGGTGGCCAAGGCCATGCTGACGCTCACCTCCGGCTACGCCATGAACCCCGAGGAAATACTCAACTCGGCGAAGTTCAAGGAGACATACAGTCAGATGGTCATCGTCAAGGACATCAATTTTTATTCCCTCTGCGAGCATCACATGCTCCCGTTCTATGGCCGCGCCCATGTCGCCTATATCCCCAACGGTTATATCACAGGGCTGTCCAAGATAGCCCGCGTGGTCGACGTGTTCTCCCACCGGCTGCAAGTGCAGGAGCGGATGACCACGCAAATCAAGGAGTGCATCCAGCGCGCGCTGAACCCGCTCGGTGTCATGGTGGTCATCGAGGCCCAGCACATGTGTATGCAGATGCGGGGTGTCGAAAAACAGAATTCGGTGACGACGACCAGCGATTTCAGCGGGGCTTTCTACCAGGCCAAGACGCGCGAAGAGTTCTTGCAGTTGATACGTGGCACAAAAGGATAATCCGGCCAATCCCCACGGGGCTACGTGTCCCGTCTGCCTGTCCATAGCCGGGCTCGACCCGTCCGGCGGCGCGGGCATCCTGGCCGACGTCAAGACGTTCTCGGCGCTCGGATGCTATGGCGCGGCCGCCGTGACCGCCATCACGGCGCAGAACACGACGGGCGTGTCGGGCGTTTTCCCCGTCGCCCCCGGCGAACTCGACGCACAGCTCGCCGCCCTGCTTTCCGACTTTCCCCTTGTATATGTGAAAATCGGCATGGTGCCCACTTCCGCGCATACGGAAGTCATCGCCCGCCGGCTCCGGCAACACGCCCGCCGGGTGGCAGCCGTCGTCTGCGACCCGGTCATGGTGGCCAGCAGCGGGACGGGACTTGCCGACGGGGCAGCCGTCACGGCCATGCGCGAACTACTTTTCCCCCTCTGCACGTTGGTGACCCCCAACCTGCCGGAAGCCTCCCGCCTCTGGGAAATCCCCCTCGACGCTTTCCGGACGGACGCGGACGTTTCCTGTCTCGTCGCGGCGGCCTGCCGTTTCGCAGGCGGCGAAAGCTATCTCGTCAAGGGCGGCCACCTGCCCGGCAGTACGGACACGGTGACCGATGTTCTCCTTACCCCCTCCGGCATACGCCGTTTCGCCTCGCCGCGTGTCGACACGGCCAACACGCACGGGACGGGCTGCACCCTGTCGTCGGCCATCACGGCCTGTTTGGCACAGGGACACTCTCTGGACGAGGCAGTCCGCAAGGGGAAGGATTACCTGACCGCCGCGCTCGAAGCCGGGCGCGACCTGCACGTCGGGGCAGGCCACGGGCCGGTGAACCATTTCTTTTCGCCCCGTCCCCTCGCCGTTCGCGGCGGGCAGGCGGAGTGAACGCTTCTTCCGTCCGCCCCTTGCCTGTGGGCGGCTGCCATTTCGGCATGACCAACTTACTCGGATTATTTTCTTGACGGCGACCCGCTGCGACCTGACGGCGGCCGCTCCATTCTTGTCGGCGACCCGCTGCCGCAGGCGGGGCATCCGGTGCGACAGGTCGCCGACCCGCTGCCGCCATAAGGGTACAAAAAAGGCGGGAAAGCCGGTTCGTTTCCGCGAATCCGGTTCCCGTCTTGATTTCTGCGCTTTTGCCGCCGGATACTTATCTTCTCCGTCTGAACAAACGCGACTTCCGTAAACGCCGGATGACTTTCATGCCGAACATCACGCCGTCGTAAATGGTCAGGGCACGCTCTATGTTCCCCATCCAGCGCGCCGCGCCGCTTTGTCCCGTCGGACCGGGGGCATATAAAGCCTGGCAATGCGACTTCATCCGGCCGTAACAGTTGTCAAGTTCGGTGCGCAGCCGTTCTTTTTCGGCCTTAATCGCATCGAGTGTGACCAAAGGGGTAGGGGCTTTGCCCGAGGATTCCTGCATCTTCCGTCTTACGATTTAGGATGTTCGACAAACAACCGGGCCACGAAGCGGGCGACAGGATTGACAATGAGCCGACGCCGCGCCGCATAGACCACGGCGGCCACTACGACCCATCCCGCGCACACTACGACACAACCCGTCACCTCGCTGCCCAGCCACCGGCCAAGGAGCAGGACGGACAGGTAGGAGAGAAGCAGTATGACGACCATGCCCACCATGAGGAGGATTGCCCCCACGGCCAGTGTGGAGAGCAGTACGGCCATCTTCTCTGTCACATCCAGCTCCACATAACGCTTCCGGAGCCGCAGATAGGTCAGCACCTCTTTCAGCAACTCCTGCAAGCTGTCGATGTTCTTGTCACTGGACAACACGGGGCATCTTATGAGTGGGAAGTGGTGAGTTCGTCGGCGATGTCGTCAACGAGGCTCTCCATCTCCTTGCTGTTCAACCTGATGCCGCGTTTGCGGATGGCTTCGGCGATTTTCGAACGGGTGTCCTCGCCTTTCTCCGGTGCGAACAGTATCCCACAAGCGGCTCCCACAGCGGCACCGCCCAAGAATGCAGCCAAAATACTTAAACCTTTCATACTTCTTGATTTTATTGGTTTGTAATCGAGATACACAAGTTTTGTGTACG
>CAZYHW010000092.1:0-6373 GCA_964647405.1 uncultured Prevotellamassilia sp. | reverse complement strand
TCTGCTTCTTTCAGGAATGCGGAAACAGTCAAGTTGCTGTCTTGGATGAATTCCTGCTGCAAAAGGCATTGTTCCTTGTAGAACTTCTTCATGCGGCCTTCGGCGATTCGTTCAATCATGTTTTCGGGTTTGCCCTCTTCGCGTGCCTTGTCCGCTGCGATTTCATACTCACGCTTCCTTACGTCTTCCGGCACGTCCTGCTCGCTGATGGAAATCGGGTTCATGGCGGCAATCTGCATGGCTACGGCATGAC
This sequence comes from uncultured Prevotellamassilia sp., assembly GCA_964647405.1. GTDB lineage: Bacteria > Bacteroidota > Bacteroidia > Bacteroidales > Bacteroidaceae > Alloprevotella. Next base: position 6,120 of record CAZYHW010000092.1, on the reverse strand, counting down.
CGTATTTCTCGTCAACCGCTTTGTTGAGGGCGACCATGGTGCAAAGGAAGTTCTTGTTCTGGTGATTATAGCATGAGATGTTATCGGACTCAATGAAGCTATAACCGTCCAGTTCCATCTTTTCGCCTGTAATACCGCTCCTGTCCGTGATGGCATCGGCCACGGTGCCTTTACCCATGGGGAGAGCGTTCACCTCGTCGAGGCTCTTGCATTTATGGGCGACAGCCTCGTCCAGGATAGCTTGTGCCAGCTTAATGAAATCGGCGTTCTTAGCAACGAAGTCGGTCTCGCATTTCAAGGCCACGATAGCCCCGAAACCATTTTCGGCTTTGCAGAGTACGCAACCTTCGGAGGCTTCCCTGTCAGAACGCTTGGCGGCGACGGCCTGTCCCCGTTTGCGTATGATTTCGATGGCCTCTTCCATATTGTCGTTTGCCTCGATAAGGGCTTTCTTGCAGTCACCCAAACCGGCACCCGTCATCTCGCGCAATTTCTTGATATCTTCAATTGTTGCCATTGTATGTCTTTAAATTGCTTGTGGTAGTTGTTCGTTCGGGTTATGCTTTTTCGTCAGCAGCATTTGTCGCTTCCGTTTCAGCCTCGTTCTTTTCTACCCGTGCTTTGGCAGAACGTTTGCGTGGCTTTGCGGCTTCACCGTTGCTTTCACCTGCGGCTTCGGTATCGACTTTCTCCGCTTTCCTCTCTTCGAGTCCTTCTGCAATGGCGGCACAGCAAGCATCGAGTATGACTTCGATACTCTTGTTGGCATCGTCGTTGGCGGGAATGACAAAATCGATGTTGTTCGGGTTGGAGTTCGTGTCAACGATACCGAATACGGGGATTCCCAAACGGTTGGCTTCCTTGACGGCGATATGTTCCTTGTAGACATCCACGACGAAGAGGGCAGCCGGCAGACGGGTCATGTCTGCAATCGAACCCAGGTTCTTCTCCAACTTTGCACGTTGGCGGGATATTTGAAGGATTTCGCGTTTTGACAGATTAGCGTAAGTCCCGTCCGCGGTCAGTTTGTCGATGTTGGCCATCTTCTTAACCGCCTTGCGGATAGTCGGGAAGTTGGTCAACATTCCGCCCGGCCAGCGTTCCGTTACGTAAGGCATGTTGATAGCCGTCGCTTTCTCTGTTACGATTTCTTTGGCCTGTTTCTTAGTAGCAACAAACAATATTCGTTTTCCTGATTTCGCGATTTGCTTCAATGCTTCCGCGGCTTCGTCAATTTTGACCACGGTTTTGTGCAAATCAATGATGTGGATGCCGTTCCGCTCCATGAAGATGTATGGAGCCATGGCGGGATTCCACTTGCGTTTCAGGTGGCCGAAGTGGCAGCCGGCCTCCAATAAGGTCTCAAAATTTGTTCTTGACATTTTCTTAGTGTTTCGTTTACGTTCTTTTCGGTTGAATCGGATTTTGCGTTTTCCTTTTCTTCTCAACCAGCCGGCAAGTAGTTCTTCTGAAATCTTGTCGGTTTAGATGCTAAACTCTTCTTCCCGTTCAGGACAGTGTACTGGTCGTTAACGTTTGCTGAACTGGAAGCGGCGGCGTGCCTTGGGACGTCCCGGTTTCTTGCGCTCGACAACGCGGGAGTCGCGTGTGATGAAGCCTTCTGCGCGAAGGGCTTTCTTGTCTTCCTCGTTGATTTTCACGAGAGCCCGTGCGATAGCCAAACGAATGGCCTGCGACTGTCCCGTGAAGCCTCCTCCGAAGATGTTGACCTTGATGTCGTATTTGTCGGCCACTTGGAGCAGGTTCAGAGGCTGTTTCACAACATATTGGAGCAGTGGAGAGGGGAAATAATCAGTAAGATCTTTCTTGTTGATGGTAATCTTTCCGCTACCCTCGGTCATGAATATACGTGCGACGGCACATTTGCGACGACCTAATGCATTGATTCTTTCCATTATTCGCGTCCTTTATTTATACAAGTTGATGTCGATGGATTTGGGAGACTGTGCCTCATGTTTGTGCTCCGGTCCCGCGTATATATATAAGTTACGCAAGAGCTGTGCGCCCAAACGGTTTTTGGGAAGCATCCCTTTCACTACACGACGAACCAGTCGATCCGCGCCGTCGGGTTTTGCCATGATGCTGGCCGGTGTGCTCGTGCGTTGCCCTCCGGGATAGCCCGTGTAAGAGTAATATACGCGATCCGTCCATTTGTTACCCGTCAGCCGTACTTTGTCAGCGTTGATAATGATGACGTTGTCACCACAGTCTACGTGCGGGGTGTAGTTGGGTTTGTATTTCCCACGCAGCAGTTTGGCGACTTTCGAACCGAGACGGCCTAAGATTTGGTCAGTGGCATCAACCACCACCCATTCTTTGTTGACCGTGGCTTTGTTTGCCGAAATGGTCTTGTAACTTAAAGTGTCCACTCTTTTTGTTTGTTTAATCGTTTAACTACTAATCGTTACGTCAGATGCGATTCACGAACCATCCACCAGGCCAATAGTGAACTATTCACACGCAGTCTACCCGTATAGATAATAATCGGTGTGCAAAAGTACGTAATTTTTATTATACAGGCAAATAGGAGAATAGCTTTTGTATGCTTCAACGCCTATGACCTGTTAAAAGACAAATCCGACCAAACTTTCCAAGAGGTTTAGCCGGATTAATGATTGTGGGCAAAGATGGATTCGAACCACCGAAGGCGAAAGCCAGCAGATTTACAGTCTGCCCCATTTGGCCACTCTGGAATTTGCCCCTAAGTGCTTATTTCTTCTGCAAAGATAAGTTTTATTTCTGTATTTGCCAAGCGAAGTCCGCCATTTTTATGGCCGTTATGGCAAACTCTTCGCCTTTGTTGCCGAGGCTTCCGCCCGCACGTTCTTCCGCTTGTGCTTCGGTGTTCACTGTTAACAGGCCGAATACCACGGGGATAGAGCCCTCTAAGTTCAGCTGGCAAATCCCTCGCGTCACGGCATCACAGATGTAGTCGAAGTGCGGCGTGTCGCCACGGATGACGCAGCCAATCGCGATGATGGCATCCAACAAACCGCTCTTGCTGAGTTGCGAACAGCCATATATCAGTTCAAAACTTCCGGGAACTTCCTGTAACGTGATGTTCGAATGTTTCACGCCGTAGCGTTCCAGCGTAGCGACAGCACCGTCTACCAGTTTCCCCGTGATGGCTTTGTTCCATTCCGCCGCCACGATGCCTATCCGCATCCCGCTTGCGTCGGGGACAGATTGCGCCAGTTCGTCCTTTCCGAAAATCCCAGATGACATAAGGCCGACTTACTTTACTTGGACACCCGCTCGATATATTTGTCTATATCCTGCGCGGTGATGCTGGCACTGTATTCCGTCTTAATCTGCTTGTACAGTTTGGCGGCCTCCTCATTCTTGCCTTGCGATTCCAGAATCATGGCCGCTTGTTTCAGGCATATCGGAGCCATGTTGTTCAGTCCCGAGCGTTTGGCCGCTTTCTTGAATGTCTCTACGGCCTTGTCCAGCTGGTCGTTGGCGGCGTAGCAGTTTGCCAGTGTGTTGAGGGCTGCCGGCGAGATGGTCACGTCTCCCTGCACGTCGTAGGCTTCCAGATAGGGGATGGCCTCTTTTGTCTTGCCTTGATTTGCAAGGCAGATTCCCGCATACAGGTTGGCGAGATTGCCGGCATCCGTGTTGCCGTATTCCGAGGCAATCTTGGCATAGCCGACAAAACTGATGCTGTCGCCGTTCAGGGCTGTCTCGAAGTCTCCGTTCTTGAAATAATCTTCCCCTTGGGCCAACAGTGTGGAGGCCTTTTCTTCACGCGGCTCCCAATAGAGCATCTTGATGGCGAAGAATCCGCCGATAAGGACGACCAAGACGACAAGGGCACTGAGCAGGACTTTGCGGTTCTTGATGATGAATGCTTCGGATTGTGCCATGGTGGCGTTCACGTCCAACGGCTGGTTGCCTTTCTTTTGTGTCATTATTGTCTGTTGATTTTATTCGTTTTAGCGCGGCAAAATTACTATTTTCTACTTAACTCGTAAAATAAAAGGCTGCTTTTTTCTGGCTGTGGCGTTTTCTCTGCCCCGTGTGGTTTTTATCTGGCTGCATTATCCTAATTTTGTCCTGTAATGCAACGCTGTCCGTATGGTGATAGAGAATTTGTCCGTACTTAATTATAGGAACATAGAACAGGCCGACCTGGACTTTTCGGGGAAGATTAACTGCTTTATCGGTGCCAACGGCATGGGGAAGACCAATGTGCTCGATGCCGTCTACTACCTGTCGTTCTGCAAGAGCCATTCCAATCCCATCGACGCGCAGGTGGTGCGGCATGGCGAGGAGATGTTCATGTTGCAGGGCACGTACCTGTCGGACAACGGGAGCACGGAGCGAATCAGTTGCGGCATCAGGGTCGGCCATCGCAAGAGCTTCAAACGTAACGGGAAGGAGTACAAACGTCTGGCGGAGCACATCGGTTTCGTCCCGCTTGTCATGATTTCCCCGTCCGACACCTCGCTCATCATGGATGGCAGCGAGGAGCGCCGCCGGTTCATGGACACGGTCATCTCCCAGTACGACATCCAGTACCTGGATGCCTTGCTGCACTACGGACGTGCGCTGCAACAACGCAATAACCTGCTGAAAGGCGAGGCCGAGCCCGACCCGGACATGCTCGACATCTACGAGGAAGCCATGGCGCAGTCGGGGGAATACATCTATGCCGAACGGAAGAAATTCGCCGAGCGGCTGCAACCCATCTTCCAGACCATGTACGGGAATATCGCGCAGACGGACGAACACGTCGGGCTGGATTATGCTTCCCACTGCGAGCGCGGCCCTCTCGCGGAGCAGCTGCGGAGCGGGCGCGCCCGGGAGCGGATAGTGGGCTATACCCTCCACGGCATCCACAAGGACGAGCTGCCCATGACCCTCAACGGCTTCCCCCTCAAAAGGGAAGGCTCGCAAGGGCAGTGCAAGACCTATCTTGTCGCCCTGAAACTGGCGCAGTTCTTTTTCCTCAAACAGGCGGGGAGCGGCCAGACTCCCCTGTTGCTGCTCGACGACGTGTTTGACAAGCTGGACAGCCGGCGCGTCGAGCAAATCGTCCGGCTGGTAAGCCACGACGACTTCGGGCAGATATTCATCACGGACACCAACCGCGAACACCTCGACAGCATCCTGCGGCAGGCCGACTGCGATTACAAACTATTCACCGTGGACAACGGGGTCGTCACCCATGAAAAGGAATAAGTCGGAGGCGTTGACGGACATCGTGCGCGCGGTCTTGCGCCTGAACGGCCTCGAAGCCCCGCTCAACGAGTACAGGCTTGTCCAGTCGTGGCCCGCCGTGGTGGGCGACGACGTGGCGCGCCTCACCACGGACTTGTCCGTCCGTGCCGGTGTCCTCTTCGTCAGGGTGAAGTCGCCCGCCCTCCGTGCCAACCTCCTCATGCAGCGGCGGCAACTCGTCGACCGGCTGAACGGCGCGGTCGGCGCGGCGGTCATCACGGACATTGTCTTCCGCTGACCCGCCGGCGGCGGAGGGGGACTGCCTTGCCGGGCTTTGCTGCCCGTCGCGCCCCCTCCCGTTTATTCAAAAAAGTAGTAAAGGAAAGTGGCTACGCCCTCGAGGGCTTTCTTCTTGCAGTCCTTGATTTCGATGGAGAACTTGATTTCGGCTTTGCAGATGCCGCGCAGGTTCGATATTTCCTGCAATGTCGCCACGAGGCGCACGCTCTGTCCCGCCAGCACGGCCTGCCCGAACCGCATCTTGTCCATGCCGTAGTTCACCATCATTTTCAGGTTGTTCACCTCGATAATCTGCTGCCAGAGGTAGGGAAGGAGCGAGAGCGTCAGGTAGCCGTGCACGATGGTCGACTTGTACGGGCTTTCCGCCTTGGCGCGTTCCACGTCCACGTGAATCCACTGGTGGTCGATGGTGGCGTCGGCAAACTGGTTGATGCGCTCCTGCGGGATTTCCAGATAGTCGGATACCCCGATGACTTGTCCTTTCAGTTTCTCAAAATCAGCATACGAGTTGATGACAACTTTTCCCATATTCCCTTTATATATTTATTGTGTATCCTTATGTCGAATTTGGGGTGTAAAGGTACGAATTTCGTCCGGAACAGTCGCGCCCACGTCATGCAAAAGTCTTTCCCG
>CAZYHW010000091.1:0-6628 GCA_964647405.1 uncultured Prevotellamassilia sp. | reverse complement strand
GGCTTGTCCGTGCCATACGGGGCGGAGCTCCACATCTTCTCTCCTGTGTCCAAATGTTTTCAATGGGCAATGAGGCCGGAACAGCAGGAATTGATTAATTTTGCATTCCCGGATTGTGCGTGTTGCCGGTCACGTGTTCCGACCTCGCACACCGTATGTGAACCAAGGGAAACTCTCCATGTCCTGCATTCTCCATATTGAAACGACCACCAGTGTCTGCTCCGTGGCATTGAGCCAGGACGGAGCTTGCCTCTATCAGGAAGAAAAATTCGACGGCCCCTCGCACGCAGCCTGCCTGGCGGGCTACGTCGAGGCCGCCCTATCGTTCGCGGACAGCCACGCCATCCCGTTGGATGCGGTAGCCGTGAGCGCGGGTCCCGGTTCGTACACGGGGCTGCGCATCGGCGTTTCGACCGCCAAGGGAGTGTGCTACGGGCGGCAAGTGCCCCTCATCGCTGTCCCGACGCTCGAATTGCTGTGCGTGCCGGTGTTGCTGCGCTACGACGACATGCCGGAGGATGCCCTGCTGTGCCCGATGCTCGACGCGCGCAGGATGGAAGTCTATTCCGCATTCTACGACCGGGCACTCCGTTGCCGCCGTGAGGTGAAGGCCGACGTGATTGAGGCGGGGATTTACGACGAATTCCTCGACCGCCATCCCGTCTGGTTCTTTGGAAACGGCGCGGCCAAATGCCGGGAAGTGCTCGCGCATCCCAACGCCCGCTTCATCGACGACGTTGTTCCCCTTGCGCGCAACATGTTCCCCCTGGCAGAGAAGGCGATAGCCCTTGGGCGTTACGAGGATGTCGCTTATTTCGAACCATTCTACCTGAAACCTTTCGTAACCACCAAACCCAAAGATATCCTGCATGGATTATAATACCTGTCGTCCCCGTCTGATTATCCCCGAATACGGGCGGATGGTGCAAAATATGATTGATTATGCCTGCACGCTGCCCGACAAGGCCACGCGGCAGCGGTGCGCGGAAGCCATCGTCAACGTGATGGCCAGTTTCTTCCCCCAACGCCGCATGCAGACTGACTTCTGGCACAAGTTGTGGGACCATCTGGCTTTGATGGCCGACTACAAGCTCGACATTGACTATCCTTTTGAAGTCGTCCGCAAGTCGGGAAAGCAACAGCCGCCCCGTATCCCCTATCCCCAGACACGGATAAAATACCGTCACTACGGGCATCTGCTTGAAGAACTGGCGGGCAAGTTGAAAGACATGCCCGAGGGGGAAGAACGCAACCAGTTGGCCGCGCTCGTGGCCGGGCGGATGCGCCGCAGCCTGAACGACTGGAACAAGGATGCCCTGGACGATGCGAAAATAGCGGCCGACTTGGCCGATTACACCCACGGAGCCATCCGCTTCACTCCGGAGGACATGCCCGCCTCCGCCGGACAGGACAACCGCCGCGCGGGTGGACGTGTGCGTCGCTACCGGCGTAGTTATTAAGGTATTCGGCCATGGCATCGTTCCTCATTGAAGGCGGACACGCACTGGCAGGGGCCATCACTCCGCAGGGAGCCAAGAACGAAGCCCTGCAAGTGATCTGTGCCACTTTGTTGACGGATGACAAGGTGCGTGTGCGGAACGTGCCTGACATCCTCGACGTGAACAATCTCATCCAGCTGTTGCGCGACATCGGTGTCGGCGTGGAACGGTGTTCGGCCAACGAATATGTATTTCAGGCAGACAAGGTAAACCTGGATTACCTGAAAAGCAATGAATTCTTGGAGCGTTGCTCCTCACTACGGGGCAGCGTGTTGCTGATTGGTCCCCTGCTGACCCGCTTCGGTTGGGCGGAGGTGGCTCAACCCGGTGGAGACAAGATAGGCCGCCGCCGGCTGGACACCCACTTCGCCGGTCTGGAAAAACTGGGAGCCCGGTTCGACCACGACCCCGGACGGGGCATCTACACCATCACGTCGGGAGAAAAGCTGAAAGGCACTTACATGCTCCTTGACGAAGCCTCCGTCACGGGGACTGCCAATATCATCATGGCCGCTGTGCTGGCCGAGGGGACGACCACCATCTACAACGCGGCGTGCGAACCGTATGTGCAACAGCTCTGCCGGATGCTTGTGGCGATGGGAGCCCGCATCAGCGGTATCGCCTCGAACCTGCTCACTATCGAGGGGGTCGCGTCGCTTCACGGTGCCACGCACACGATACAGCCGGACATGATCGAGGTGGGCAGCTTCATCGGCATGGCAGCCATGGTGGGAAAAGGACTGACTATCCGCCAGGTGGACTGCGACGAGCTGGGCATCATCCCGGAAGTCTATCGCCGTCTCGGCATCAACATGACCTGCACGGCGGATGGCATTTATATTCCCGAGCAGCCGCACTATTGCATCGAGTCGTTCATCGACGGTTCGTTCATGACCGTCTCCGATGCCCCGTGGCCGGGTCTCACGCCGGACTTGCTCAGCGTGCTGATTGTGGTGGCCACCCAGGCCTGCGGCTCCGTCCTCTTTCACCAGAAAATGTTCGAGAGCCGGCTGTTCTTTGTGGACAAACTGATCGACATGGGTGCGCAAATCATTCTCTGCGACCCCCACCGCGCCGTGGTCGTCGGTCACGACCGGAAAATCAGGTTGCGCGCCCGCCGCATGACCTCGCCGGACATAAGGGCGGGAATAGCCTTGCTCATCGCCGCATTGGGGGCCGAGGGGACAAGTCGCATAGACAACGTGGAACAAATAGACCGAGGATACGAGCGCATTGAGCACAGGCTGGCCTCGCTCGGCGCAAAGATAACCCGGATAGAATGATACAGGAAGAAGACGTGGCACGTGTCGGGCGCGTGTGCCGGGCACGTGGATTGGCGGGTGAAGTGGAAATCGAATTCACGGACGACGTGCTCGACGACAGTGATGTCGACTACCTCGTCTGCGATTGCGATGGCATACTCGTGCCGTTCTTTTGGGAGGAATATCGTTTCAAGAACCACACGACGGCTATCGTGAAGTTTGAGTTCGTCGACAACGAAGAACAAGCCCGCCGATTGGTCGGCTCATCCGTCTATTTCCCCAAGTCGGCATTGGCCGATGACGATGACGGGTTGCCCACCCGCTGGACGCAATTCGTCGGCTACACCGTGCTCGATGTCCGGAAAGGGCTCGTAGGGACGGTGGAGGCAGTCGACGAACGCACGGAGAACGTCCTGTTCATGGTCAAGTCCCCGTCCGGAGGCGACGTGATTGTCCCCGCCCATGAGGACCTCATCCTGTCGTGCGACGCCAAGGAACGTGTCGTCGTCATCGAACTCCCGGAAGGATTGTTGGACCTGAATTAATTACTGGCATTCGCTCATGGACAGAAAGAAGCAACTCACCATCCTGGGGTCGACCGGTTCAATCGGTACGCAGGCACTCGACATCGTGCGGCAGCATCCGGACAAGTTCGAGGTCTACGCGCTTACCGCCCATACGAACGTGGAAAAACTTGCCTCGCAGGCAAGGGAGTTCCATCCTGATGCGGTGGTCATTGCGGACGAGACGAAATACGGTGAACTCAAAGAGAGGCTCGCGGGATTGCCTGTCAAAATATACGCCGGCGGCGAGGCTGTCAGCCAAGTGGCGGCAAGCCGTGAGGCCGACATGGTGCTGGTCGCACTGGTCGGCTTCTCCGGACTGGCTCCCACGCTGGCCGCCATCGGCAGCGGTCGTCCCGTGGCGCTTGCCAACAAAGAGACATTGGTCGTCGCGGGTGAGCTGGTGACGGAGGAGGCCACCCGTCGGGCAGTTCCCATCATCCCGGTCGACAGTGAGCATTCCGCCATCTTCCAATGCCTGGCCGGAGAGCCTTACAGCAAGATCGAACGCCTGCTCCTGACGGCCTCGGGCGGCCCTTTCCGCCAGTGCTCGCCCGAAGAGCTGCGGCAGGTGACCCCCGCACAGGCATTGCGCCATCCCCGGTGGGACATGGGTGAGAAGATAACCATCGACTCAGCCACGATGATGAACAAAGGTTTTGAGGTCATCGAGGCCAGATGGCTGTTCGGCGTGCCGCCTGAACGGATAGAAGTCGTCGTCCATCCGGAGAGCATTGTCCATTCTGCCGTGGAGTTCGAGGACGGTGCGGTGAAAGCCCAGCTCGGCCTGCCCGACATGCGCATCCCCATACAGTATGCCTTTACCTATCCTGCCCGCATCCCCCTGCGCGGCGACCGCTTGGACTTGTTCGCCCTCGGGCAGCTCCACTTCGAGCGTCCTGACATGGAGAAGTTCCCCTGCCTGGCCATTGCCTACGAGGCGTTGCGCACGGGAGGGAACATGCCTTGCATAGTCAACGCCGCCAACGAAGTACTTAACCTTGCCTTCCGGCAGGGACGTATCGGCTTCTGCGACATCGGCGACCTGCTTCTCCGCGTGATGCAGCAAGCCCCGTTCGATGCCCGCCCGACGTTAGAGACTTACTTTGAGACCGACCGGGCGGTGCGTGAGATAACAGAAAGTTTATTACCCACAATTTCATAAATATGGAAGTGTTTTTCATCAAAGCTGCGCAGTTGCTCCTTTGTTTTGCCATACTCGTGCTCCTGCACGAGCTGGGTCATTTCTTCTTTGCCAAACTGTTCAAGATACGCGTGGAGAAATTCTGCCTCTTCTTCGACCCCGGCTTCACGCTCTTCAAATACAAGCCCAAGCACAGCGACACCACCTATTGCATAGGATGGTTGCCTTTGGGCGGCTACGTGAAAATCGCCGGTATGATAGACGAGTCGATGGACACGGAGCAGATGAAACGTCCCCCACAGCCTTGGGAATTCAGGTCGAAACCCGCGTGGCAGCGCTTCTTCGTGATGATAGGCGGCGTGCTGGTCAATTTCCTGCTCGCCCTGTTCATCTACTCCATGGTGCTCTTCCATTGGGGCGACACCTATATCCCCGTGCAGAACATGACGCACGGGTTCAAGTTCAATGCCACGGCGCAGCAATACGGCTTCCGTGACGGTGACATCCTCGTTGCCACGGACAAGGGGAAGGTTGTCCGGTTCGACCGGAAGTCACTTGACAATGTGTATCGTGACCTCTCGGAGGCCACTACGGCTACCGTGTTGCGCGACGGGCGTGAGGTGACACTCAGCCTGCCCGGCGACCTCAACCTGCTCGACATGTTGAAGGCAGACCCGCCGTTCATCAACATCCTGTCGCCCTCCGTCGTCGACAGTGTACTGCCCGGCAGCCCGGCTGAAAAGGCAGGACTGCGCAGGGGTGACCAGGTCGTGATGTTCAACGGGACATCCATGACCACATGGAACGAGTTCATGGATATCACGGGGCGGATGAATGACGTGCTCGCCGAAGGGAACGCGGCGGACAGTGCCCGGTTGCGACACGCGGTCATCGCTTTCCGTCACGCGGGGGCGGATAAGGTGGACACGGCGGCTGTCATGATGACGGAACAGATGCAGCTGGGCTTCTATATGGCGAACCCGTTGGCCGGTTACCGGGTAGACACCCTCCGCTACGGCTTTTTCGAGTCGTTCCCGGCCGGTGTGGCCTACGGATGGCAGAAGTTGACCGGCTACGTGAGCGACCTGCAATACCTCTTCACCTCGGACGGCGCGAAGAGCATCGGTAGCTTTGGGGCTATCGGCAGCATGTTCCCCGCTGAATGGCAATGGGACAGGTTCTGGGAGCTGACGGCTTTCATCAGTCTGATGCTGGCGTTCATGAACATCCTGCCCATCCCCGCGCTCGACGGCGGCCACGTGCTTTTCCTGCTCTATGAAATCATCCTGCGGCGCAAGCCAAGCGAGAAATTCATGGAGAAGGCACAAATAGTCGGCATGTCGCTGCTCTTCCTCCTCATGATCTACGCCATTTTCAACGACTTCGTGCGCTTCGTGTTCTAAGCCGTGGTTATACCAAGCCGGAAATGAGAGCTCACAATAGTCCATTTTGCGTTTAGAGGCCTCTTGTGGCATATCCGATGGATGAAATATGGAATTGCCAAAGGAGACTGCAATGAGAAACCTGTCAAGAAGGCGGCCTCCATAGCGTGGAAAGTTGAATTAGCGGCATGCTCCATTGGGACATTCCGGAGGAATTTCCGTTTCACGTTACAGCCAAGATCTGCAAGTTGCGGTTCTTGGCTTTGACGATGGTGAAGCGGGAGGCATCGCTTCCCCATGCCTGCCTAATCCACCACTCTGTCGACATGGCATCAGAAGACGGCTTGAAACCGTCGCACCATCCGTGAAAACTACTCGGCGACTTGTGGAAACTACTCGCCGACTAGTTTCCACAAGTCGCCGGACAGTGCGGCACAAATCAAATGTCCGCACATACCCCACGGCGTGGCCGTCTCCCATGATGCGGTTTTTATGCGATAATCCGCAAGGATGAGAGCGGCAGGCAGGCCTTCTGCCACCATAAAGTGAGATTCTGACGCCAGCCCCCACGTAGGCGCGGAACAAAGACCGGACATCTCCCATCGAGGATATATACGAACGCCCGGGGAGACCGACGGCACGCGGTTCGTGAACTATACGAAACTGATGATGGCGGGCAGAGACGGGACTGTCGTCATACGAAATATTCACCTCAAAAACCAAGAATTATGCCGAAGAACAAGAACGCGATGACCAGATACAAGATATTGGATGAACT
>CAZYHW010000090.1:0-6633 GCA_964647405.1 uncultured Prevotellamassilia sp. | reverse complement strand
TGTCTGTATTTTCAGCGACTTCCCGGGCACCTGTTCGATTACCACACCTTTGATTACACTGCCGTTTTTCAGATAAACGACCTCGCGCATCTCCTGCGCCATGCCCGCCACCGGCACCGCCAGCAGCAAGAGCAACGATAGAAAAACTTTTCTCATATCTCTTTTATTTAAAAGGTTTTCCAAAAGTTCCATCTCCCCCTACAATCCATACGTGTGAGGCGAAATGCGCTGCAAATATAAAGGGTTGTTCACAAAAAAAAAGATTTGTCAACTAATAATAGTTAATAAGAAAGCATAAATCCGTTTCCTGTCGGAATGGTTTCGGACATGCCCGGCAGGAGGGCACTGCGACATCCTTTTGTTATGATATACTGTGTCACGGGGAACTGTTCCGGGCAACGCTCCTTCCCGTGCCGTCCTTGGATGTCGCTGCGTCCAAGGAAACGTTCAGGAGAAGACATGGCGCGTTTTGGCGTGCCCCGCAGAAAAATTGTGCGGGAGCAGGCCATGTGCAGCCAAGAATACTAAGGTGTATGGATTGGAAGGACAAGCCGTCCGTATTGGATTTTCATCGAAGGAGCCTCCACGCAAATCCAATGCCGCGCGACGATAATGTGCCCGGATAAGGAGGCGGGGCATCGTGGCCGTCCGCCATGCCGGGAAGCCCCGTCGCGACCGGCTCGTCCGCCTCGGAGGTCGCCTGTCGGCTTTCGGCGGCTCCGGGTAGCCGGTTGGTCGCGCCTGTCGGCCTGTCGGGCGCAGCGGGTCGCCGTCCTGTCCCGCCCGCCGGGGGATGGCCGGCGGAGGGGCGGGCTGTCGCGGGCGGGGTGGGGGTCAGCCGATGATTTTGAAGCGGGCGAATTTCAGCAGGAGAGCCTTTTCGCCTGCGGTGTCGAAGCGCACGGTGGCCTTGGTCGTCTCCCCGGCCTCTTCGAGGCGGAGCACCTCGCCGCGCCCGAAGCGTTCGTGTTCGATGTGCTGGCCGACGCGCAGCCCTTCGGCCTCTTCCAGCGTGCGGGCCGACTGCCGTCGTGCGGTCGTCCCGACGTGTTGCAGGCGTTTGCGTTCAGGGAGGTGCAGGGGGCGCGCCGCGGCTGCCGGGCGTTGGCGGGCGGGTGACGGCTCGGCGGACAGCCCCGCTCCCGTGAAGCCCATGCCGGGGATGCCCTCGTGGCGCAGGCAGGACGGGTCAATCTCTTCGAGGAAGGGGCTGGGCATGTGCGCCTCGTAGTTGCCGAACAGCCAGCGCGTGCGGGCATAGCTGAGGTAGCAGTAGGTCTTGGCCCGCGTCAGGGCGACGTAGAAGAGGCGGCGTTCCTCCTCCATCTCGGGCGGATAGGTGCGGGCGTTGGAGTTGGGGAACAGGTCGTCCTCCATGCCGGTGACGAAGACGGCCTCGTATTCGAGCCCCTTGGCCGCGTGCACGGTCATGAGCGTGACGCATGGCGCGTCGTCGCGGTCCATGTCGGCATCGGTGAGCAGGGCGGCCTCCGACAGGAAGTCGGCCATCGTGGATGCCTTGTCCTCCCCGGCCTCTTCCAGCTCGCGTTCATACTGCCGGATGGAGTCGGCCAGGGCTTGCAGGGTCTCCTGCCGGCTCACGTTTTCCGGGCTCTGGTCGGCATAGATGTCGGCGTGCATCCCGCTCTCCTTGATGATGCGCCGGGCGAGGTCGTAGGCGGTCTCCGTCGTGGCCGCCTGCGCGAAGTCCTCAATCATCCCGGCGAACGCCTGCAAGCTGGCGGCGGCCGCCCGACCCAGACGGGCTCCGAATTTTTCCGGGTCGGCGACCACGTCCCACAGTCGGGCTCCCGCGGCCTGCGCGGCCTCGTCGAGCTGTTGCTTCGTCTTGTCGCCGATTTTCCGTTTCGGGTAGTCGATGATCCGCCGCAGTGCCTCCTCGTCGTAGCGGTTGACGGCGAGCTTGAAGTAGGCGAGGGCGTTCTTCACCTCGCGGCGTTGGTAGAACGAGATGCCCCCGTAGATGCGGTAGGGTATGCCGAACAGGCGCAACGCCTCCTCGAACTGGCGGCCCTGCCCGTTGGTGCGGTACAGGATGGCCATGTCCCCGTAGCCCGTGCCCCGCCGCGCGAGCTTGCTGATGGCCTTGGCCACGCGCTGCGCCTCCTCCTTGTCGGTCGCGGCAGCCATGACGGTGATTTTCTCCCCCTCGTCGCGGTTGCTGTAAACGTCCTTCTTAATCTGCCCGCTGTTGTGGCTGATGACGGAGTTGGCGGCCTTTACGATTTGCCCCGTCGAGCGGTAGTTGCATTCGAGCTTGAACACCTTCGCCCCGGCATATTGCGCGCTGAATTGGAGGATGTTGCCGATTTCCGCGCCCCGGAAGCCGTAGATGCTCTGCGCGTCGTCGCCCACGACGCAGATGCGCGACGAGGCGTCGGTGAGCTGGCTGACGATGCGGTGCTGGGCGTAGTTCGTGTCCTGGTATTCGTCGACGAGGACGTACTGGAAGAGTTCCTTGTAGCGTTGGCGGATGTCCTCGTGGTCGCGGAAGAGCAGGAAGGTGCGGAGCAGGAGGTCGTCGAAGTCCATGACGTTGGCCTGCCGGCAGTGCTGCTCGTAACGGGCGTATATGTCGGCCACGGCGGGCAGCCCGTCCTCCCTGTCGCGTTGGAGGAGGGTGGCATCGGCGGCGTAGGCCGCGGCGGTGAGCAGCCGGTTCTTGGCCGCCGAGATGCGCCACCCGACAGACTGGTAACTGTACTTTTCCTTTTCGAGTCGCATTTCCTTCTTGATGATATGCTCCATCAGGCTCTTCGTGTCCGCCTGGTCGTTGATGGTGAAGTGCGGGGCGACTCCCACGGCGGCGTGTTCCCTTTGCAGGATGCGCCGGAAGATGGAGTGGAACGTGCCCATCCACAAGTCCCTCGCCCGTTCCGCCCCCACCAGTGCGGCGATGCGCTCGCGCATCTCGCGTGCGGCCTTGTTCGTGAAGGTCAGGGCGAGGATGCGCCACGGAGCCATCCCCTGCTCCATGAGGTAGGCGATTTTGTAGGTGAGCACGCGGGTTTTCCCCGAGCCCGCCCCGGCGATGACGAGCGACGGGCCGTCGCAACAGGTGACAGCCTCGCGCTGGCTATCGTTGAGTTCGTCTAAGAAGATGGTCATGCGAAAAGATGTTAAGCAGGCGCAAAGTTACGGAAAAGCTCCGGAAGGGTATTGGCCGTTCCGATGAAACTCTTTATCTTCGCCCCCGAGACAAACAAAGGGGTGCCCGTGTCTTCGCGGGCTGAGATTATACCCTGTGAACCTGATGCAGGTCATGCTGCCGAAGGGATTGTTTTCCGACCATCGTCCACAGCCGTATTCTCTTTCCCCCTGCGTTCTGCCTGAACCCAAAGGACGCATTTATATTATGGTACCTGTACAATTTATCTCACACGCCACTCCCCGTTACGACCATGAGGAGGGCGTCCGCCTTGCCCTTGCCGGCGGCTGCCGCTGGATTCAGCTCCGGGTGAAGGACGCGCCCGACGAGGCCGTCCGCCCGCTGGCCGAGCGCGTGCTGGCACGCTGCCGGGAACAGGGAGCCACGCTCATCATCGACGACCGTGTCGAGCTGGCCAAGGCGGTCGGTGCCGACGGGGTACACCTCGGCCGCGAGGACATGCCAGTTGCCGAGGCGCGCCGACAGCTCGGCGAGGAGTTCCTCATCGGCGGCACGGCCAACACGTTCGACGACATCGAGCGGCTCTGCCGCGACGGGGTGGACTACATCGGCTGCGGCCCGTTCCGCTTCACCTCCACCAAGGCGCGCCTCGCCCCCCTGCTCGGGCTGGAAGGCTACGCTTCGCTCATGGCGCGCATGGCGGAAGCCGGACTGCGCACGCCGGTCGTGGCCATCGGCGGCATCACGCTTGCCGACATCCCCGCCCTCATGGCCACGGGCGTGCAGGGCATCGCCGTGAGCGGGGCGATTCTGCGGGCGGACGACCCCGTGGCCGAGATGAGAGCTTTTCTGAATGCT
Organism: uncultured Prevotellamassilia sp.; assembly: GCA_964647405.1. Taxonomy (GTDB): domain Bacteria; phylum Bacteroidota; class Bacteroidia; order Bacteroidales; family Bacteroidaceae; genus Alloprevotella. The sequence goes on along the minus strand of CAZYHW010000090.1, from coordinate 2,645 downwards.
GACGAATAACCCTCTGTCAATATGGAAGAAACGATGAGAATCACCTATCCCGGCAGTGAGAAAGTCTACCTGCCCGGGAAGCTATACCCGGAACTGCGTGTGGCGATGCGCAAGGTGACGCTGACCCCCACCGTGACGGTCAAGGACGGGAAAAAGGAGTTCCGCGAGAACGCTCCCGTCTATGTCTACGACACGAGCGGCCCGTACAGCGACCCGTCGCAGTCCGTGGATTTGCGGAAAGGCCTCCCGCGCCTGCGCGAGCCGTGGATATTGGCACGCGGCGGCGTCGAGCGGCTCACGGAGCTGACCTCGGAGTATGGCCGTCGCCGGCAGGCCGACCGCAGTCTCGACGCGCTGCGTTTCGAGCACATCCGCCTGCCGCTGCGCGCCCTGCCGGGAGCCCGCGTCACGCAGATGGCCTGCGCCAAGGCCGGCATCATCACCCCGGAGATGGAGTACGTGGCCATACGGGAGAACATGAACTGCGCGGAACTGGGCATCGAGACCGGCATCACCCCCGAGTTCGTGCGCCAGGCCGTCGCGGCGGGACGCGCGGTCATCCCCGCCAACATCAACCACCCGGAGGCCGAACCCATGATTATAGGACGGGATTTCCTCGTCAAGATAAACACGAACATCGGTAACTCCGCCACGACGTCCACCATCGACGAGGAGGTGGAGAAGGCCGTGTGGAGTTGCAAGTGGGGGGGCGACACCCTCATGGACCTGTCGACGGGGAAAAACATCCACGAGACGCGCGAATGGATCATACGCAACTCGCCCGTGCCCGTCGGCACCGTGCCGATGTACCAGGCCATGGAGAAGGTGAACGGGAAAGCCGAGAAACTGAGTTGGGAACTCTATCGCGACACGCTCATCGAGCAGTGCGAGCAGGGGGTCGACTATTTCACCATCCACTGCGGCATACGGCTCGAAAACGTCCACCTGGCCAACAGCCGCGTCTGCGGCATGGTGAGCCGGGGCGGGAGCATCATCTCGGAGTGGTGCGTGCGCCACGGGAAGGAGAGTTTCCTCTACGAACACTTCGACGACATCTGCGACATCTGCGCCCGGTATGACGTGGCCCTGTCGCTGGGCGACGGCCTCCGCCCGGGAGCCATCGCCGACGCCAACGACCGCGCCCAGTTCGCCGAGCTCGACACCATGGGCGAGCTGGTGGAGCGCGCGTGGGCCAAGGACGTGCAAGCCTTCATCGAGGGGCCGGGTCACGTCCCCATGCACAAGATACGCGAGAACATGGAGCGGCAGGTCGAGAAGTGCCACGGCGCGCCCTTCTACACGCTCGGCCCCCTCGTGACCGACATCGCCCCGGGCTACGACCACATCACGAGTGCCATCGGGGCGGCGCAGATAGGCTGGTACGGCACGGCCATGCTGTGCTACGTCACGCCGAAGGAACACCTCGCCCTCCCGAACCGCGACGACGTGCGCACGGGGGTCGTCACCTACAAGCTGGCCGCCCACGCCGCCGACCTGGCCAAGGGGCATCCCGGGGCGCAGGTGCGCGACGACGCACTCTCGAAAGCCCGCTACGAGTTCAGGTGGCGCGACCAGTTCAACCTGAGCCTCGACCCCGACCGCGCGTCACAATACTATAAGGAGGCGCACTATGAGGACGCAGAGTTCTGCACCATGTGCGGCCCCAACTTCTGCGCCATGCGCATTTCGAAGCGCTTGCGCGACTGCGAAGAGAAATAAAAGCCCGTTGTTTAACCATAAAAATAGCAACACCATGAGAGAAATCCAAGTATCAGAAGGTATCATCACCACCTACTTCGAGAAGTTGAAGCGTTGCCTTGACCTCGATGTCGCCATCTGCGGCGGCGGGCCGTCGGGCATCGTGGCCGCCTACTACATGGCCAAGGCCGGTTTGCGCGTGGCGCAGTTCGACCGTAAGCTCTCGCCCGGCGGGGGCATGTGGGGCGGTGCCATGATGTTCAACCAGATTGTCGTGCAGGAGGAGGCAGTGCCCATCCTCGACGAGTTCGGCATCCGTTATGCCCCTTACGCCGACGGCCTGTACACGGTCGATTCGGTCGAAAGCACCTCGGCGCTCCTCTATCAGGCCGTCCATGCCGGGGCAACGGTGTTCAACTGTTATTCGGTCGAGGACGTGGTTTACAAGGACAACCGCGTGGCGGGCGTGGTGGTCAACTGGACACCCGTCCTGCGCGAAGGTCTCCATGTCGACCCGCTGAACATCATGGCGCGCTGCGTCATCGACGGGACGGGTCACGACAGCGAAATCTGCAAGACGGTGGCCCGCAAGAATGGCGTCCGGCTGGACACGGAGACCGGCGGAGTAGTGGGCGAGCGTTCGCTCGACGTCGTGATTGGCGAGGAAGAAGTGGTCAAGGGAACGAAGGAAATCTATCCCGGCCTCTACATCTGCGGCATGGCAGCAAGTGCCGTGTCGGGCACGCCGCGCATGGGCCCCATCTTTGGCGGAATGTTGTTGAGCGGTCGTCGCGTGGCCGACCTCATCATCCAGAAGCTGAAAGGCTGACCGACGGAGGGCGGGGGAGGCATCTCACATCCCCTCCGTCCCGTCGCCCTTACGCATCATGCCCCGCCTGTCCCCCAAGGGACGGCGGGGCATTTCTTTTGTGCCTGCCCGTCAAGAT
>CAZYHW010000089.1:0-6757 GCA_964647405.1 uncultured Prevotellamassilia sp. | reverse complement strand
GTGGCAATCAAGGAAAAGAGGACGGAGATTTCATAGCAGAAGAGACGAAAAGCGGCAGACGGCGAGAGTTTTGTGTGTCTGTCCCTATCCCATGCACCGGCATACGAGTTACTTCATGCGTGGGGCACAGCCGGGGCACTTCCGTCAAAGCCGGGGACACGCCGGTGACTTCCGATTGTCACGAAAGGCCGAACAGGCGGACTTAGGCACGGACACCACGGTCCAAGTCGGCTGTTCGTTAATTCTGTCAGCCGACCCGTCACGACGGTCAGCCGACTTGTATTTTCTGTCCGTACTGAGGGAGAGAACGGTCGTTGCCGACCGGAATCAAGACTGTGAGGGGGATGTCCATCACCCTACTTGATTGAGGAAAGAAGCGGGCTGCCTCCATTCCCTTTGAGGATGGACGCAGGAATAAGAAACCGCCCCGCCAGCCGCAGGATAGCGACAGACGGGGCGGAAAAGTGAATCGTTGAAACAGTCAGCCGACCGGTTTACAGTCCGCGGCCGTGGCAGTTCTTGAACTTCTTGCCGCTTCCACAGGGACAGGGGTCGTTACGCCCCGGTGTCTTGCTCTTGACGATAGGCTCCTGCCGGCGTTCCCGCGTGTCGCGGCGGGCGGCTTCGGCAGCAGCCTTCTCGCCCGGTTCTTCCCTGCTTTCAGTGTATTGAGGCTGCTTTTGCTGCGGAGCGGGAGCGGCCTCCTTCACCTGTTCAGGCGCTTGCATGGGAATTTGTCCGCGCATGAGCGAACCGACCGACGTGTTGTTGATTTTGTTCACCATGTTGTCGAAGAGCTTCACGCTTTCCAGCTTGAACACAAGGAGCGGGTCTTTCTGCTCGTAGCTGGCGTTTTGCACGGACTTCTTCAACTCGTCGAGTTCGCGCAGGTTCTCTTTCCACGCATCGTCGATGTTGTGCAGCAGGATGGCTTTCTCGAACTCGCGCACGACGACCTTGCACTCGCTCTCGTATGCCTCTTTGAGGTTGCAGCGTATGTTGTAGATCAACTTGCCGTCCGTGATGGGCACGAGGATGTTCTCGTACATCTGGCCCTGGTTCTCGTAGACGTTCTTGATGACGGGCATGGCCACCTCGCCGAGCCGGTCTATCTTCCGCTTGAAGTTTTCCATCGCGGCCTGGAACGAACTTTCGAAGAAGTCCTCCCGACGCTTCGCGTTGAACTCGGCTTCGGTGAAAGGCACTTCCATGGCCATCACTTCGAGGAACTGGTCGCGGCATCCGTTGTAGTCGTTGTTCTCGATGATGTTGACAACGCGGTCCCACACCATGTTTGTGATGTCCATCCCTATGCGCTCACCCATGAGGGCGTGACGCCGTTTCTCGTAGATGACGGTGCGTTGTTTGTTCATGACGTCATCGTATTCGAGCAGGCGTTTCCGGATACCGAAGTTGTTTTCCTCCACTTTCTTCTGTGCGCGCTCGATGCTCGAATTTATCATGGGCGATTCGATCATCTCGCCGTCCTTGAAGCCGAGCTTGTCCATGATGTGGGCGATGCGCTCCGTGGCGAAAAGGCGCATGAGGTTGTCTTCGAGCGAAACGAAGAAGACGGACGAACCCGGGTCGCCCTGTCGACCGGAACGTCCGCGCAACTGGCGGTCGACGCGACGGCTCTCGTGGCGTTCCGTGCCGATGATGGCGAGCCCTCCGGCTTTGCGCACGTCGTCGCTCAACTTGATGTCCGTACCGCGGCCGGCCATGTTGGTGGCGATGGTGACGGCACCGAGCAGACGCTCTTCTTCGTGCGTCGTGCCGTCGGCATCCTCGATGATGACCTTGCCGAGGCTGCTCTGTCCGGCCTGTGCAACGATGTCGGCCTCTTTCTGGTGCAGCTTGGCGTTGAGGACATTGTGGGGGATGTGGCGCAATTGCAACATACGGCTGAGCAGTTCGGACACGTCGACGCTCGTCGTACCCACAAGCACGGGACGGCCTTCGTTGCGCATCTTGACGATTTCCTCGATGACGGCGGCATATTTCTCGCGCTTCGTCTTATACACCCGGTCGTTCATGTCCTTGCGGATGACGGGACGGTTGGTCGGGATTTCCACCACGTCGAGCTTGTAGATGTTCCAGAATTCCCCTGCCTCGGTGATGGCCGTACCGGTCATGCCCGCCAGCTTGTGGTACATGCGGAAGTAGTTTTGCAGCGTGATGGTGGCGAACGTCTGCGTGGCAGCCTCGACTTTCACGTGCTCCTTGGCTTCGACGGCCTGGTGCAGTCCGTCGCTCCATCTCCGGCCTTCCATGATACGTCCCGTCTGCTCGTCGACAATCTTCACCTGCCCGTCCATAACGACATACTCCTCGTCCTTGTTGAACATGGTGTAGGCTTTGAGCAATTGCAGGATGGTATGCACGCGCTCGCTCTTGATGGCATAATCGGCCAGCAGGGCATCCTTCTTGGCCAGACGTTCCTCGTTGGTGAGGGACTTGTCGGCTTCGAGCATGGAGATTTCGGACGTGATGTCGGGCAGGACGAAAAGGGTGGGATCGCTCACGGCATTTGCCAGCCATTCGTTACCCTTGTCGGTCAGGTCGACAGAGTTCAGTTTTTCATCGACAACGAAGTAGAGCGGCTCGACCGCCTCGGGCATCCGCTTGTTGTTGTTCTCCATGTATATCTCTTCCGTTTTGAGCATACCGGCCTTGATGCCATGCTCGGAGAGATATTTGATGAGCGGGCGGTTCTTGGGCAATCCCTTGTGACTACGGAAGAGGGCAAGGAAACCTTCTTCCTGCTTCTTCTTGTCATCGCTGGCGATGAGCTGCTTGGCCGTCGAGAGGAACTGCGTAGCGAGTTTGCGCTGGGTTTCGTATAACCGCTCGACGAGAGGTTGGTATTGCTCGAAGAGTTGGTTGTCCCCCTTCGGCACCGGTCCAGAGATAATGAGAGGAGTTCGGGCATCGTCGATAAGCACGGAGTCCACCTCGTCGACGATGGCGTAATTGTGACTGCGTTGCACAAGGTCCTTGGGGCTCATCGCCATGTTGTCGCGCAGATAGTCAAAGCCGAACTCGTTGTTCGTACCAAAGGTGATGTCGGCCTGATAAGCACGGCGGCGTGCCGCGGAGTTGGGCTGGTGTTTGTCGATACAGTCGACGCTAAGGCCGTGGAACATGTAAAGTGGTCCCATCCACTCGGAGTCACGCTTGGCCAGGTAGTCGTTGACCGTGACGACGTGAACGCCGTTCCCGGTCAGGGCGTTGAGGAAGACGGGAAGCGTGGCGACGAGCGTTTTTCCTTCACCGGTTGCCATCTCGGCTATTTTCCCTTGGTGAAGCACCACGCCGCCGAAGAGCTGTACGTCGTAGTGTACCATGTTCCACGTGATGTCGTTTCCGCCGGCCATCCAGTGGTTCTGGTAAATAGCCTTGTCGCCTTCGATATGTACGAAGTCGTGAGTGGCTGCCAGTTCACGGTCGAAGTCGTTGGCCGTGACCTCAATGGTTTCATTCTCAGCGAAACGCCGTGCCGTGTCCTTGACAATGGCGAAAGCCTCGGGCAAGGCGTCGTTCAGGGCAGTCTCATAGCGTTCGAGTATCTCCTTTTCGAGCTTGTCGATTTGGTTGAAGATGACTTCCCTGTCCTCGATGGGAGTTTCCTCCACCTTGTTTTTCAGTTCTTCGACTTTCTCTTTGAGGTCGTTGGCCGAACTTTGTATTTTCTCTTTCAGCTCCTTTGTCTTGGCCCTTAGGGCATCGTTGTCGAGGACTTGGATGGCGGGATAGGCCTGCTTGACCTTTTCCACCCAAGGCTGAATGAGTTTCATGTCGCGCGTCGATTTGTTACCGAAGAGCTTGCTTAGGAATTTGTTTATATCCATTGTGTTGTCTTTGTTTGCTGTGAAGATGTAAAGATAGATTGTGAGTATGTCGCCGCAGGCGGTGCGCTTTGGCATCCGCTCACGAACTTGGTTCCCGCTGTCGAAAAGTTAATCGTAAAGGTCATTCCAGTGAGAGCGGCGTAGTGTTACAGGCATTGGGTGCGCGGATGCGCATCGCCTTCGACAAGGTCGGCGCGATGCAATCAACGGTGACAGGTGTCGTCACCTTTTCCGCATGTATCCCGTAGCCGAAGAATACGATAGGGAAAGGGATATAGTCTGCCCCAACGATGTAGTCCGCCCCCGTGTCCTCGTTGACGAACCGCCATCCCGGAGCGACCTGTACGAGGATGTCGCCAGAAGTTTGCGGGTTATAGGAATTACGCAGTTTGTTGATGCCGGGTGTCCAGGTGCCCAGCCGGATGCGTTGTGAGGTGAAGATATCCTTTACGCCGCTTAGCTGGATGAGGAAATCCTGGGTGCGGCTCAGCACCTCCGTGAGATATAGCTGCTTTTCTTCAATGAGTTTCTTGTTGAGGTAGATCTCCTGCCCGAAACAGGATTCCACGTAATTGCCCTGCCCATAGACGGCCATGAGGTACATGTTGAGCAGTGCGGCCGAACGCTTGATATCGAACGTGCCGGTCGGGATGCGGAACTTTTCAAGGTCTACGGGTTCTTCTTTTCCGTATCCGGTCGACGTGACGACGAACAAGGCGTTGTCCAGTCCTACCTTCTTGTCCACGGCATCTATGATGTCTGCAAGAGCCTTGTCGATGCGCACGTAGGTGTCCTGCAGCTCCATCGGTGCCTTGCTGACGGGCAAGTCGTTGTAGCTCCCGGCATAAAGCATGACGGCGAGGTAGTCCGTGCAGGCATCGTTACCGAGACCCGACTTCCAGATGCAGTCACGGGTGAGCGCGGCCACTTCCTCGTTGACAGGACCGCTGGTCTTGAATATCCGGAAACGGCTTTGTCCCTTGAAGTCGTGACTGAACGCTTCCGTGTCACCGTTTGAGGTATAATAGGAATAATCCCCGTTCCGCTGATAGAACGGTTCCCACTTGTAACGGCGCAGCTGCTTGTCAAGGGCATTGTCTCGGTTGCGTGCATCCGCCCATGCGGGCAAGGGGCCGTAGTAGCTCGACGTACACCAGTTCCCTGTCTGGTTGTCAATCCATACCGAGGCGTCTGCGGCATGGCCGGCAGCCAGTATGGCGGCCTCACGGAACGGTGCGATGGAGTACACCAATGCTTTCCCGTCGGTCGCCACTTTCAGTTCGTCGCCCACGGTCGAAACGTCCAGATGGCGCGGCGAAGCGCCGTAGTCCGTCGCGACACCCTTGCAGCTGTTGTCTTCCACGCAGTCGATACCCCGCATGACAGACGGGTCGAACCACTTCTGTCCTACAATCCCGTGATAGAACGGCGTGCTGCCGGTGGCGACGCTCGCCGTAGCCGACGCACGGTCGACGGTGGCCAACGGGTATTGGCCGTCGGTATAGACCTTCCCGCTGTCCAGCAGGAGCTTAAAGCCATTCTCTCCGTAAAGCGGCATGAATGCCTGCACATAATCCGAACGCAACTGGTCAATCATGATGCTGACCACGAGCTTCGGGGCAGCCGGGTTCTGAGCCTCGGCAGCGACGGCTGCCATGACGGCAAGCAGTGAGGAGAGCAGTCGGTTCTTATTCATGAGCGTGCATAAATGCCAGTCTGAAACGGGCCACAGACAGCAAGGCCAGTCCGTTGACGAAGAGCAACACCTCGACAGGGATATCCTGCCCGGTCAGAGGCGAGAGGAGGGTGAATCCCCAGATGACGAGCGGCGCGACGACGTGGTAGTAGTCACGGCGTGTCCGGGCGGCGTTCCGGGCTGCCCACGGCAGGTAGAACAGGGGAATAGGGTTCAGCACGACGATGAGCCAGTTGCTGTCGACACCCGGATGGGTCGAAAAGAGGAAAAGGAACGTGATGATGCATCCCGCCACTCCCTGCAAGGCAAGGAACGGGAGGTCGAACCACCACAGGTTCTTCCGCTTGGCAATTTGCCAGACGGCGATGCCGAGCGCGACGACGAACCAGGCGACGAACACCTTGCGGGGCGACAGCCATGTGGAGGCATCTGCCCCCGAGGTGTCCTGCGGCACGTGCTGACGTGTTTGAAGCACGGCGGGGCGTGCCTCTCCCGCCGGACTTATGATAGAGGCTCGCGCCATGTCCCTTTCAAACAGGATGGGCACGAAGTCCTGTCCGTATGTGTCGAGCGGTTTGTCGGCTTCCGTACCGATGAGGAGGTCTTGCCCGAACTGTAACCAAGGCTGTCCGCTGGTGAACTCGTGCAGGATGTCGCGGTAACTGCGCGGTACGTTTTCCGGCCAGGCGAAGCGACCCGCCAACGCAGAGTCAACGATGTCCCGTGCCTGTGTCGTGCAGTTCTTATAAAAGAAGTCGTAGCGATAGACCCGGTTCTCGGGCAGATAATTCACGTACAGGAGGGCGGCGAGACACTCTTTCTCTTCGGCAGTCAAGTTGAGCACCTGTTCGTCGACGTAACGCCCGGCAGCGGCATAGCTTCGCTTGAACTGCTCAAACGGCATCACGTCGAGCATGTAGTCGGTCTCGCCCAGGACAAAGCGCCAGATAAAACCGGGACGGTCGAAGTCGAACACGCCGTAATTGAAAATCCAGTCTTCACCCGTGCGGTCGTTCTGGACACGCAGGGCGGTGTGTCCGTACACCTCATAGGCGGAGCTGCCTGCCCCGCACGTGATGAGGCTTATGCGTAACGAGTCACCCGCTATGGCCGGCAGGGCATACACCGTTGCCAGCCACAGGCATACCATCCAGGACAAGAGGAGGCGGCTGTGCTTCATGCGTGTTCGTTACGGGCTACAAAAGTACGC
>CAZYHW010000088.1:0-6812 GCA_964647405.1 uncultured Prevotellamassilia sp. | reverse complement strand
ATTGATGGAAAGAGCCGGCGGCTGCACATAACAAGTTGCCATTCACGCAACTGCGGAACGGAAGTCAACGCTTGGCCAAAGGAACGTATTCGTACTCCTCGCTCACGCTGCGGTAGGCAGGGCGTATGATGCGCTTGCCCTCGAAGTTCAGTTCTTCGTTGCGGTGGGCGCACCACCCCACGATGCGCGCCATGGCGAACAAGGGGGTATAGATGGCAGGCGGGAGGCCTATCAGTTCGTAGACAAATCCGGAATAGAAGTCGACGTTCGCACAGAGTGTCTTCTTCTTCCCCTTTACTTCGTAGATAGTCTCAATGGCACAACGCTCCAAGAGTTCCATGAAAGCGAACTCGCGGTCGCGTCCCTTTTCGCGAGCCAGGTCGCGCGCCAACTTTTTGAGCAGGACGGCACGAGGGTCGGACAGCGTGTAGACGGCATGGCCGATGCCGTAGATAAGTCCCGACCTGTCGTAAACCTCTCCGGCAACCATACGTTTCAGGTAGGTGCGCACTTCATCCTCGTCCTCCCAGTTGGAAATCACCTCCTTGAGGTGGTGTACCATATTGTCGACCTTGATGTTGGCACCGCCGTGGAGAGGCCCTTTCAGTGAGCCGATGCCGGCCGCGATAGACGAATAGGTGTCGGTACCCGTCGACGAGGTGACACGCACGGTAAACGTCGAGTTGTTTCCTCCGCCATGCTCGGCATGCAGAATCAGCATGAGGTCGAGCGTGCGGGCTTCGAGTTCGGTGTAGCTGCCTTTCAGCATATAGAGGAAGTTCTCGGCCAACGAGAGCTTGTCCTGTGAATGCCGGATATGGAGCGACCGGCCAAGCGTCTTATGCCGGAGCATATTATAGGCATAGGCGATGATGGTCGGAATCTTGGAGATGAGCTCGACGCTCTGGCGCATAAGATTGTCACGCGACGTGTCGTCGGGCGTGGTGTCGAACGTGTATAATTCGAGCACGCTGCGCGCCAGGATGTTCATGACGTTCGTCCCTTCGAGCTCGATGATGTTGAGGATGGTCTTGGGGTCGAGCGGCATATTGCCGGTAATAAGCTCGCAGAAAGAGGTTAACTCCTCGCGGTCGGGCAGGCGGCCGGACAAGAGAAGGAAAGCTATTTCCTCAAAACCGAACCTCCGTTCGTTCAAGATGGCGTTCACGAGGTCGCATATCTCATAACCGCGATAATAAAGACGGCCATCAATGGGGAGGAGTTCGCCGTCGGCATTGCGCTCGTAACCGACGACATTCCCGACGTTGGTCAGGCCGACCAGCACGCCCGTGCCATCCTCGTTGCGCAAGCCCCGCTTCACGTCAAGCTGCCGGAAAAGGTTGGCATCTATCCTGATACAGCTTTTCATCTCGTCCGAGAGCTTGTATATGATATATTCCTTCTTCATCTGACAGGGATTAAGCGTTTGTGATAAGGGAAGCCAGTTCTTCGGCAAAGGCACTGGTAGAGAGGGCTGTGCCGCCCGGCATGAAATGTGCCAGGTCGGCCGTGGCGCGTCCGGTATTGAACATCTGTTCCAACGCATCCGTGATGCGGGCTGCGGCGGGCGACCATCCGATATATTCGAGCATCATCACAGCCGAAAGTATGAGCGAACAGGGATTGGCCTTGCCTTGCCCCGCAATGGTGGGCGCCGTGCCATGCGTGGCTTCGAAAATGGCGTGCCCGGTATTGTAGTTGATGTTCGCCCCGGGAGAGATGCCGATGCCGCCGACCATGGCCGCCAGCATGTCCGAAATATAGTCGCCGTTCAGGTTCAGTGTGGCGATAACGGAATAGTCTTCGGGGCGGAGCAGAGCGTTTTGGAGGAAAGCGTCTGCAATGCAATCGTTCACGACGAGCTTGCCCGACGAAAGGGCATCGCCGAATTCGCGGCGGGCAAGTTCGTACCCCCAGTTCTTGAATCCGCCTTCGGTGAACTTCATGATGTTGCCCTTGTGCACCAGTGTCACGGACGGAAGGCCGTGCTCGATGGCATAACGGCAAGCTGCACGCACGAGGCGCTCCGTTCCCTCGGACGAAACAGGCTTCACGCCATAGGCTGACGTTTCGGGGAAACGCACCTTCTTTACCCCCATCTCGTCATGAAGGAATGTGTAGAACTTCTTGGCTTCGGGCGACCCGCTGGCCCACTCGATTCCGGCGTATATGTCCTCCGTGTTTTCGCGGAAGATGTGCATATTCACTTTCTCCGGCTCTTTGACGGGCGAAGAAATCCCCTTGAACCAACGAACCGGCCGGAGGCACACGTAAAGGTCGAGCGTTTGGCGCAAGGCGACGTTAAGCGAACGGATGCCTCCCCCGACGGGTGTCGTCAGCGGGCCTTTGATACCGACGAGATACGTTTTGAAGGCTTCCATCGTTTCGTCGGGAAGCCATGAGCCGGTTTTATTATAGGCGGCCTCACCAGCCCACACTTCCATCCACTCGATACGCCGGGCAGAACCGTAGGCGGAACGGACGGCTGCATCGACAACCAGTTGCGTCGCGGGAGTGATTTCACTTCCGACACCATCACCCGTAATAAACGGTATGGTGACAATTTCAGGAACGACAAGCGTCCCGTCCGGGGCTTTGGTAATCTTACTCATGGTTTAGGGAATTTAGTGCAGAACCGGCCTTGAACCAGGCAATCTGCTGGGAGTTGTACGTATGTTGTGCGGGGAAAGATTCACTCGTGCCGTCGGCATGGTGCAAGACAACGGATAAGTGACTGCCCGGCATCAAGGCGGTCACGCCCTCGACGGACAGAGTGTCATCCTCACGTATCCGGTCATAATCGTCCTTATTCACGAATGTGAGAGCCAGTATTCCTTGTTTCTTCAAATTCGTTTCGTGTATGCGGGCAAAGCTTTTCGCCAAGATGACCTTTACGCCAAGATAGCGCGGCTCCATCGCTGCATGTTCACGGCTCGACCCTTCGCCATAGTTCTCTTCTGCCACGACGATGCTACCCATGCCATGTGCTTTATAGGCGGCGGCCACAGCCGACACCGCGTCGTAACCGCCAGTCAGGCTGTCGCGCACGCTGTTCACCTTACCGTTGAAAGCGTTGGTGGCTCCCATGAGGAGGTTGCGGGAGATGTTCTGCAAGTGTCCACGATAACGCAACCAAGTCCCGGCCATGGATATGTGGTCTGTGGTGCACTTACCTTTGACCTTGATAAGGAGGGCAAGACGTTCGAAATCCTTTCCGTCCCAACGAGGGAATGGTTCGAGGATTTGCAGCCGCTCACTATCTGGTGCGATGCGTACCGGCGTGGCCGTTTCCGGCGGAGCATCGTATCCGTCTGTCGTTTCGACAAAACCCTCTGCGGGCAGCTCGTCACCAACGGGCGGGTCGAACTTAACTGCTTCGCCAGACGTGTTCAGCAGTGTATCCGTCAAAGGATTGAATCCCAAGTCACCCGCGAGGGTCAAGGCTACGACAACCTCGGGCGAGGCGATGAACGCGTGCGTATTCGGATTGCCGTCGGCGCGTTTGGCAAAATTCCGGTTGAAAGAAGTGACGATGGAGTTGCGCCGCTGAGGGTCGTCGGTCTGCCGTGTCCACTGTCCGATGCAAGGGCCACAAGCATTGGCCATCACCGTTGCACCGATGGCCTGGAAGTCACCCAGGAAGCCATCACGGTCAGCCGTACTTCTTACACGCTCCGAACCGGGGTTGACGATGAGCGAGGCTTTCACGGACAGGCCTTTCTCTCCTGCCTGACGAGCGACAGAAGCCGCGCGTCCCATGTCTTGGTAAGACGAGTTGGTACAAGAGCCTATCAGTCCTACCTCCACTTGCGACGGGAATCCCTCTTTCCGCACACGCTCCGCCATTTCCGAGATGGGGCAAGCCGCATCCGGCGTAAAGGGACCGTTGACATACGGTTCAAGTGTCGACAAGTCGATAGTGATAAGGCGGTCGTAGAATTTCTCCGGCGTGGCATACACTTCGGCATCGGCACGCAGGTCGTCGGCCACGCCGTCGGCAAGTTGCGCGACAGCCTGCCGTCCTGTGGCTTCGAGGTAGGCTTTCATCCGGTCGTCGTATGGGAAAAGCGAAGTGGTCGCTCCGACCTCGGCTCCCATGTTGCAGATGGTCGCCTTTCCCGTACACGAGAGCGTAGCCGCCCCCTCGCCGAAATATTCAATGACAGCGTTTGTTCCTCCCTTGACAGTCAGTATGCCTGCCAGTTTGAGGATGATATCTTTCGGGGAAGCCCAACCGTTAAGACTTCCAGTGAGTTTCACTCCGATAAGTTGCGGAACTTTCAGTTCCCAAGCCATTCCGGCCATGACATCGACCGCATCGGCGCCTCCGACACCGACGGCCACCATGCCGAGACCGCCTGCATTGGGAGTATGCGAGTCTGTGCCCACCATCATTCCCCCGGGGAATGCGTAGTTTTCCAGAACCACTTGATGTATGATTCCCGAACCAGGATGCCAGAAACCTATCCCGTAACAAGCTGCCGCACTTTGCAGGAAGCCATATACTTCGGCGTTCTCGCTCCGAGCGGTGTCCAAGTCGCGACTTGCCCCTTGGTGAGCCCGCACCAGATGGTCGCAATGCACCGTTGAAGGAACGGCTACCCGCCTCCGGCCTGCATTCATGAACTGCAAGAGAGCCATCTGGGCTGTTGCGTCCTGCATGGCAACGCGGTCGGGACGAAAGTCGGCATAATCTTCGCCCCGGACGTAGGCTTTCGCATCTTCCTGGTCGTACAGGTGGGCATATAGTATCTTTTCGGTCAGCGTGAGCGGCCGTCCCAGTTTCTCCCGCGCCTGGGCTACCCGACGCGGATAAGCGGCATAAAACTTCTCGATGACATCAAAGTCTTGGATACTGTGCTTCATTTTCTTTTTCGTTTGTAAATCTTACTCTCTGTTCCTCCCTCCGTGCAAGCGGTTTCCAATCAATAGTAAGAACAAAGGGGAGCTATCCCCGGCAGATGGCGAAATGGAGGATACCGTATGAATCTGACGACAAAGATACAAAATTCCTGTATAAAAGAAAACAAAGCTCACGTTTTTATACGATGCAAGCCTTGTTTCCTATACGATATTCATCGTTTATTCATTTATTCCCTCATGCCGTAAACTTCCCGGCGAATGAAAACGAGTGTCTCCCGGCTGAGAGGGCATAAGGAAGCTCCGTTTGCCACCATCAGGTACATGGGCACTTCCCGTCCGCCGGGACGATAAGGCGGTTGGGTATATGGATAGTCACTCAAAACGAAGCCGTGTTTTTCATAGAAACGGATGCGGCGACAGGCTTGTTCCGTGGTAGGTCGCTCGACTTCGAGCAATACGGGACGGCCGGCACGTTTTATCTCTTCAACGATTAACCCGCCGTAGCCACAGCCACGGGAGGCGGACTTGACTGCGAGATGTTCGACATAACGGTAAGGCGGGAAATCCCAGCAGGTTGCAAAACCGACAAAGGTGGAGCCGTCATAGGCGGCAAGCAAGGAGAATACCCCACCCCGTTGTTCCACGATATTGCGGAAAGCAGCCACTGGCCGCCGCTCTTCTTCCGGAAAGGCCGACAGGTATAGCTCGACAACGGCATTGAAGTCGGGCGACTGCGTTGTAAGGCGTTCGTAGCGCATCACGGTCATGGTTGAAAGTAATCAGTCGGGATTCGTCGTTGTCTTCTCGATTCGCAGCCGGTCTATCTTGCCCAATCGTTCTTCAAGCAACGGCATGGCCGAACTGCGGATGCGCAGCACCATCCGGGCATCCATACCGCTATATCCTTGTTCCGCGATGTCGCAAGCCAACTCCTTCACGACACGCATGACGGCATTGAGCCTGTCGTAAGGGAAGACAACCGCCACCGGTCGTTTCACGATGCGCTCCACGGACGTACCGTTATCCAGAGCCGCCCGGGCAGCGGTTTTGTAGGCCACGACCAGGCCGCCCGTCCCGAGCTTGATACCACCGAAATAGCGGACGACGACAACGAGCACGTCCGTCAGGCCTTTCGCCCGTATCTGCCCCAATATGGGCTTTCCGGCTGTCCCCGACGGCTCTCCGTTGTCACTGGACTTGAAATGACTCCCGTCTGCACCGAGCACGTAGGCGTAGCACACGTGGCGGGCATCATGGTATTCGCGGAGGAAGCGCGCCAACTCCGTCTTTGCCCTTTCCTCCGTATCGACGGGCAGGGCAAAGGCCAGAAACTTGCTTCGCTTTTCCGTATATACGGCCTCAGAGGGGGCATCCAGCGTCAAATAGGTATCGTTGCACATACGCGAGCAAAGATACGAAAAAGCCGTCGCCTCGCATCTTATGCTTCGGAAAGCACACTAACAAAAAAGGAGTTCCGGCGACCTGCTTCGTCGCCGGAACTCCTCTGTACGCCCTCAGGGGCTCGAACCCTGGACCCATTGATTAAGAGTCAATTGCTCTACCAACTGAGCTAAGGACGCATTTCCTATCCGATTTTCGACTGCAAAATTAATGATTCTGTCGATAACGACAAAATCTTCTCTCCATTTTTTCAACAGTAAAAGTTGCGACACGGGCTTAGCACCCAGATTCGACCAGGAGACCGGCGGAAAGAATAATGATTCCGAAGAACATCAGGATAGCGACACTTTTTCTCCATAAATGACTTAAAGCTAAGCAGGTATCGCACTCTCCCGGAATTATCAGCACGTGTTACGAATCATTGTGGCTCCGTCACCACATCCTACAAACGAAAATGTGGGGATTTCGTTGTCCCCACATTCGTCAACTTTCGGCCTGTCGGTCGAGCCTTACAGCCATTCCAAGTTTAGTACTCGTCCTCGTTGAAG
>CAZYHW010000087.1:0-6931 GCA_964647405.1 uncultured Prevotellamassilia sp. | reverse complement strand
GGACTGCTCCGCCGCGGGCGGGTCGGTAGTGCATCGGGATGGGTGGCCGGTCGCGGCTTGTCATATTTGCTTTTGGATTCTATCGTCTGTTAACAATGGCTAAGATGCCTGCTTTATGCAGAGAAACTTTTTTCGGTAATGTAGTTTTGTGGTAACTTTGCGGCGGTTATCTGTGCCTATACGGCAAGGGACGCTTGTGACAACGAAAAAGAAACTACATAAAAATTTCAAACAACAATTTCTGAATCTTATGAAGAGTAGAATTGCTTATTTGATGCTTTGCCTCGCCCTCGTGGGATGCGGCAATGGCTCGCAAACTGAGTCGGTCAGCGAGTACGCTGTGCGGGAAATCACTCCGTCAGAGTTTAGCCTGAGCAAATCGTACCCGGCGACGATCAAGGGCATCCAGGACATCGAGATCCGCCCGAAGATCTCCGGATTTATCACGCAGGTTTGTGTTGACGAAGGTGATTTCGTACGCAAAGGGCAGGTGTTGTTCACCATCGACCGTGTGCAATACGAGGCTGCCGTCGAGGCCGCCAAGGCTGCCGTACAAGTGGCTCGGACTACTGTAAAGACGCAGGAACTCACCGTGAAGAACCGGAGACTTCTTCATGACAAGAAAATCATCAGCGACTACGACATGGAAATGGCCGAGAACGACCTGGCTTCGGCAAAGGCACAGCTGGCCTCGGCAGAAGCTGAACTCGTGAATGCCAAGAACGACCTCTCGTTCTGCACCATTACGAGCCCGTCGGACGGTGTCGTTGGTACGATTCCTTACCGTGTCGGAAGTCTGGTCAGCTCGTCGACCACCGATGCCCTCACCACCGTTTCCAACATCTCGCAGATGTATGTTTACTTCTCCTTGACCGAGAAGCAGTTGCTGGAATACACGAAGACGGGTGACGGCGTGAAAGAGGCTCTGTCCGCATTCCCCGACGTGAACCTCCAACTTGCCGATGGCAGCATGTACGACCTTTCCGGAAAGGTGACGAACGTCAGTGGTGTGATTGATATCACGACGGGTTCTGTCAGCATGAGGGCCACGTTCGACAACCCGCAGAAAGTCCTGCGCAGCGGCGGCTCGGGCTCGATTGTCGTGCCTATTCAAGAGACAGAGGCTCTCCTGGTGCCGCAGAAGGCTACGTATGAGATACAGGACAAGCACTTCGTCTATGTCGTAGGCAAGGATAACAAGGTGAAGAACACCGAAATCACCGTGCTCAGCCAGAACGACGGCACGAACTATGTCGTTACGAGCGGTTTGAAGGCGGGTGACCGGATTGTCGTTGAAGGAGTCAATACCCTCAATGACGGGGTGACCATCAAGCCCATCAGCGAAGCACAGGCCGATGCCAAGCGGAAGCAAGCCGCTACTTCCACGGCTGCCGAGTAACATGGCGTATGTTTTCTTATCCATACATTAATAAGAAGAATCGAGAACAATGAAGTTAGATAGATTTATCAACAGGCCGGTGCTATCAACGGTGATTTCCATCTTGATAGTCCTCCTTGGCGTAATCGGCCTTAGTAGCATACCTATCACGCAATACCCGGACATTGCACCGCCTACGGTTCGTGTGTCCACGACCTATACCGGTGCCAGTGCCCAGACGGTGTTGAACAGTGTGATTGCCCCGTTGGAGGAGCAAATCAACGGTGTGGAGAACATGGACTATATGTCGTCCTCCGCAACCAATACGGGTTCTGCCAGCATCACCATCACCTTCAAACAGGGCACCGACCCCGACATGGCGGCCGTGAACGTGCAGAACCGTGTGTCTGTCGCCGAATCCCAGTTGCCGTCCGAGGTTACGCAGGTCGGCGTGACCACGAACAAGCGCCAGAACAGTATGCTGGTCGTGTTCTCACTTGTTGACGAGGACGACCTGTACACCACGGAGTTCATCGAGAACTACGCCCAAATCAACATCATCCCTGAAATCAAGCGTATCCCCGGTGTCGGTGATGCCAGCGTGATGGGTGGTGACTACTCCATGCGTATCTGGCTCAAACCGGAAGTCATGGCGCAGTATCAGTTGATACCGAGCGACATCACGTCCGCGTTGGCAGAGCAGAACATCGAGGCTTCGCCGGGAACGATAGGTGAACGCAACAGCCAGACTTTCCAGTATGTCCTGCGTTACAAGGGTCGTTTGACCACGACGGAAGAGTTCGAGAACATCGTTATCCGCGCCACGGAAGACGGCGAAGTTCTCCGCTTGAAGGATGTCGCCCGTGTCGAGTTGGGACGTCAGTCGTATGCCTACGCCAACCGTGTGGACGGTCACATCGCCGTTTCGTGTATCGTGTTCCAGGTTGCAGGTTCGAACGCGACCGAAATTATTCAGAACATTGAGGCACACTTGGCCGAAGCCGAGAAGTCATTGCCCCCCGGCATGACGGTGAACATCGCCCAGAACGCCAACGATTTCCTTTTCGCCTCTATCGAAGAGGTGGTGAAGACCTTGATTGAGGCGTTCATCCTCGTGTTTATCGTGGTTTATATCTTCTTGCAGGATCTTCGTTCCACACTCGTTCCCGCCATCGCCATCCCCGTGGCCTTGATCGGTACGTTCTGCTTCCTCAATCTGATAGGATTCAGTCTGAACCTGTTGACCCTCAGTGCCTTGGTGCTTGCCATCGCGATAGTCGTCGACGATGCGATAGTCGTGGTCGAGGGTGTCCACGCGAAGCTCGACCAAGGCTACCAGTCATCGAAGAAGGCATCTATCGATGCCATGAGTGAGCTGGGCGGAGCCATCGTCTCCATCACGCTCGTCATGATGGCCGTGTTTATTCCTGTCAGCTTCATGTCCGGAACGTCCGGAACGTTCTATCGTCAGTTCGGTCTGACCATGGCGGTAGCCATTGGACTCTCTGCCGTGAACGCCTTGACCCTCTCGCCCGCCTTGTGCGCCATGCTGTTGAAGCCGCATCCGCAAGGAGAGAAGGAAGGGGAAAAGAAGAAGGTCACCATCGTCCAGCGTTTCCACATGGCATTCAACGCATGGTACGATGTCCTGCTCCAAAAATACAAGAAGAACGTCGTTCATTTCATCCATCGTCCCTGGCTCACGCTCGGACTTGTGGTTATCAGTTTCGCGCTGTTGATATTCCTCATGAATGTCACCCCGACGGGCTTCGTGCCTAATGAGGACACGGGTACGTTGATGGCCAGCGTCGACCTTCCTCCCGGCACATCACAGGACCGTACGGAGGCCGTCATGCTGCAATTGGACAGTATAATAGGTGCCAATCCTGCCGTGCAGAGCCGCACGATGATATCCGGTTTCAGTTTCCTTGGCGGACAGGGCGCGAGCTACGGTTCGTTCATGATTAAGCTGAAACCGTGGGAAGAACGTTCCATGGAGGATAACGCAACCTTTGTCCAATACAAGCTCTATTTGCAAGCCCGCGACCTTATCAAGGATGCCCAAATCCTGGTGTTCGCTCCCCCAATGATTCCGGGATACAGTGTGTCCAACGGTTTCGAGATCTACATGCAGGACAAGACGGGTGGTGACCTGGACAAGTTCTATGACGTGGTGAAGGACTTCCTCGCCGAACTGCAAAAACGTCCGGAGATTGCTTCCGCGCAGACCTCGTTCAACCCGTCGTTCCCGCAATACATGCTCGACATCGATGCCGCAGCATGTAAAAGGGCAGGGCTTACGCCTAACGACATCTTGACCACGCTGCAAGGCTATTATGGAGGTATCTATGCCTCGAACTTCAACAGTTTCGGTAAGCTCTATCGTGTCTATATCCAGGCAGATTGGGACGAGCGGACGAACTACGAGACCTTGAACAAGATTAAGGTGCGCAACGGCGACGAGATGGCGCCTATCACCCAGTTCATGACCCTCAAACGCGTGTATGGGCCGGACAACATCTCCCGTTTCAACATGTACACCTCCATGCAGGTCAACGGTAACCCTGCCGACGGTTATACCTCGGGACAGGCCATCCAGGCCGTTCAGGAAGTGGCCGAACAGACGTTGCCGGCGGGATACGGCTATGAGTTTGCCGGCATGACCCGTGAGGAACAGAGCACCAGTAGCGGCGCGACGGCCACTATCTTCATCCTCTGCTTCGTGTTCATCTACCTGCTCCTCAGTGCGCAGTACGAAAGCTATATCTTGCCGTTGGCGGTGTTGCTCTCCGTGCCGTTCGGACTTTGCGGTAGCTTCATCTTCGTCCAGCTGTTGGGAGCTGCCAATAACGTACTCCCCATCCTTGGAGCCGCGTCCAACAACATCTATGTGCAGATTGCCTTGATCATGTTGATTGGTCTTCTGGCCAAGAACGCCATCCTTATCGTTGAGTTCGCGCTCGACCGCCGGAAGATGGGCATGAGCATCACATGGGCAGCCGTGCTCGGCGCCGCCGCCCGTCTGCGACCGATTCTGATGACTTCGCTCGCGATGATCATCGGTCTTCTCCCGCTGATGTTCGCTTTCGGAGTAGGTGCCAACGGTAACCGTTCGCTCGGCGCAACGGCCGTCGGTGGTATGCTCATCGGTATGATATGCCAGATATTCATCGTCCCCTCGCTCTTCGTCATCTTCCAGTACGTACAGGAGAAGTTCAAGCCTATGGAATGGGAGGATATCAATAACACAGACGCAGAAGTGGATCTCGAACAATATAGCAAGTAAACAATGGAAAAAGGAAGCCAATCCGCCATGCCGAGCCCGTCACGCAAGGGAGACGGTTGGCTTCCTCTCTTTCATTCAAGTGCAAAAGAAATGATGAAAAGTCCAGTAATATTCATACTCGGGGCATGTGCCCTTGTAAGTAGTTGCAAAGTATATCGCAGCTACGAACGCCCGGCCGACCTGCCGACTGACAGCTTGTACAGGGACCCGGTCACGGGCGAGACCCTTGCCGAAACCGATACCTTGAATTTCGGCAACCGTCCTTGGCGTGAAGTGTTTACCGACCCGCAGTTGCAGAGCCTGATTGAAACAGCGTTGGCGAACAACACGGATTTGCGGCAGGCACAGCTGACCATCGAACAGGCCGAAGCATCGTTGAAGCCCACACGACTGGCCTACCTGCCCTCGTTCTCTTTCTCACCCGAAGGAACTCTTAGCTCTTTCGACGGTGCGAAAACCACGAAGACCTATTCCCTGCCGATAGCAGCCAGCTGGCAGTTCGGCTCGATAGGTTCGCTGCGCAACACGATGAAGCAGGCGCAGGCCAACCTGTACCAGGCACAGGCCAGCAAGCAGTCCGTGCAAACGTCGTTGATTTCGTCGGTTGCCAACATGTACTACACGCTGCTCATGCTCGACGAACAGCTCAAACTGACCAAGGAGACGGCAGAGCTGTGGAAGGAAAACGTCGAAACGATGAAGGCCATGCAGGTGGCCGCCATGAACACTGCGGCCGCCGTGTTGCAGAGTGAGGCGAGCTACCAGGGCGTGTTGGCCACCATCCCGACGCTCGAGCAGAGCATCCGCTCGACGGAGAACTCACTTTGCACCATCCTGCACGAGGCTCCGCACACCATCGAGCGTGGCAACTTCTACGCACAGCAGTTCCCGTCGGACATGTCCGTCGGCGTGCCGATGCAACTGCTTTCCAACCGTCCTGATGTCAAGGTGGCCGAGATGAACCTGCGTGCCGCGTTCTATGCAACCAACCTTGCCCATTCCGCTTTCTATCCCAGCATCACCCTGAGCGGGAGTGCCGGATGGACGAACAGCGGAGGCACCGGTATCACGAACCCGGCCAAGTTCCTGGCTTCTGCGGTGGCCTCGCTCGTGCAGCCCTTGTTCCAGAACGGACAGCTCAGGGCGAACCTGAAAATCGCGAAAGCCCAACAGGAATCGGCTCAGTTGGACTTTGAACAAGCCCTCCTGAATGCGGGAGAAGAAATCAGCACCGCTCTTGGGTCGTATCAGACGGCCATCCAGCAGGCTGATGCCAGAAAGAAACAGGTTGAAGCCCTCGAACAAGCGGTTGTGCAGATCAAGGACCTCTTCCTGTACGATTCGAGTACGACGTATCTGGAAATCCTGACGGCACAGCAGTCCCTGCTCAGCGCCCAGCTGGATTTGATATCAGATCAGTTCGACCGGATGCAGGCGGCCATCACGCTCTACCAGGCACTCGGCGGTGGAAGAGATTAACCTTAAAAGAGATATCCTATGATTAGCCCATTAGCTTATGTCAGTCCCGAGGCCAAACTCGGTGACAACGTGGAAATAATGCCGTTCGCCTACATCGACGGCGATGTGGAGATTGGCGACAACTGTGTCATCTATCCCTATGCCAGCGTGTTGGCGGGAACGGTACTCGGAAAGGGAAACAAGGTCTATTCGCACGCAGTATTGGGTGCCGAACCGCAGGATTTCCATTACAAGGAAGGAACAAAGAGCCGCCTTGTCATCGGCGACAACAACGTGATACGCGAGAACGTGGTGATTGCGCGGAGCATATACGAGAACGGTGCCTCTACCATCGGAAACGGCAACTTCTTCATGGACAAGGCTCACTTGTGCCACGACGCAAAAGTAGGGAACGATTGTGTTATCGGTATCAATGTGAGCGTGGCCGGTGACTGCGAAATCGCGGACTGCTCCATCCAGAGCACGGGCGCAGTAATCCAGCAGCACGTGCGCGTCGGCCGTTTCTCCCTCATACAGAGCGGATGCCGTGTTCAAAAGGATGTCCCCCCGTATGTCATCCTCGGCGGAAACCCGGCGGGTTATCATGGCGTGAACACTGTCATCCTGAAAAACGTGTTCAACACGTCTGAAAGGATTCTCCGTCACATCGCCAACACCTACCGACTGATATACACCGGTAATTTCAGCCTCCAGGATGCCGTCATCAAGATTGGCGAGCAGATTCCCATGAGCGAGGAGATAGAGAACATCGTCAACTTCGTCAAGGAGTCGAAGCACGGCATTGTTCG
>CAZYHW010000086.1:0-7205 GCA_964647405.1 uncultured Prevotellamassilia sp. | reverse complement strand
AAATTAGATGAAAGCATTTGTATTTCCCGGCCAAGGCTCGCAATTCGTGGGCATGGGTAAAGACCTCTACGAGAAGCATCCCGTGGCGAAGCAGTTCTTCGAGAAAGCCAACGATATCCTCGGCTTCCGCATCTCCGACATCATCTTCTCGGGTACGGACGAGGACTTGAAACAGACGAAGGTGACACAGCCGGCAGTATTCCTGCACAGCGTCATCAGCTCGCTCTGCCTGGGCGACGACTTCCAGCCCGACATGGTGGCCGGCCACTCCCTGGGCGAACTGTCGGCCCTGACCGCCGCCCGCGCATTGAGTTTCGAGGACGGCCTCAAACTGGTCTATGCCCGCGCCATGGCCATGCAGAAGGCCTGCGAGGCAACCCCGTCGACCATGGCCGCCATCATCGGCCTCGACGACCAGACGGTTGAGACCATCTGCGCCGAAGTGAGCCACGAGGGGCACGTCGTCGTTCCCGCCAACTACAACTGCCCCGGGCAGCTGGTCATCAGCGGAAACGTGCCTGCCGTCGAAGAAGCCTGCGGCAAGCTCAAAGAGGCCGGAGCGAAGCGCGCCCTCGTCCTCCCCGTCAGCGGTGCGTTCCACTCGCCGCTCATGCAGCCTGCCAAGGAGGAACTCGAAGCCGCCATCACGGTGACGGAATTCCACAAGCCCATCTGTCCCGTCTACCAGAACGTGGACGGCGAGTCCCACTGCGACCCGAACGAAATCAAGGCTAACCTGATAGCCCAGCTCACCTCCTCTGTCCTGTGGACCAAGGAAGTGAACAACATGGTCGCAGCCGGTGCCACGGAATTCATCGAGTGCGGCCCCGGAAAGGCCTTGCAGGGCATGATTGCCAAGATTTGCAAAGGAAACGAGGCCGTCAGCGCACACGGCATCTCCGTTGTCGACTGAGCCGAGGCGGCTATCAACGACGTAAAACGGATAATCACACGGCAGGCACTTCGGCTCTGACGAGCCGGAAGCCTGTCGTCTTTTTTCTAAACCGCCGGGCGGGAAACCACCACACCGGTAGGAGGAACAAAAAAGGAGGAAATGAACCATGGCAAGGAAAAGCATGACCAAGAAAACAGATAATCCCGCCCCCGCTCAGGCGAAACCGAAAAACGCTGCCGCACGCGGGAAGGGGAGCAAACGTCAGGCCGCAGAACCGGCCGGGAGCCACGCTGCGGCAGGCTGGCCGGGCGACGGACGCATCATGATTTATCAGGTGCTGCCCCGCCTGTTCGGGAACATGAACAGCCACTGTGTGCCCGACGGGACGCTGGAACAGAACGGTTGCGGCAAGATGAACGACTTCAACGGGGAGGTGCTGGCGCGCATCCGCCGCGACGGCTACACGCACGTATGGTTCACGGGACTGATAGAGCACGCCACGCAGACCGATTACAGTGCCTACGGCATCCGCCCCGACCATCCCGCCGTCGTCAAGGGCAAGGCTGGCTCGCCCTATGCCATCAAGGACTATTTCGACATCGACCCCGACCTGGCCGTCGACGTGAAGGGACGTATGGAAGAGTTCCGCCAACTCGTGGAGCGTACCCACGCCGCCGGCCTGGGCTTCGTGATGGATTTCGTGCCCAACCACGTGGCCCGGCAATACCATTCGGATGCCAAACCGAAGGGCATCGACGACCTGGGCGAACACGACACGACTTCGGTAGCCTTTTCGCCGAAGAACAACTTCTACTACATTCCCGGCCAGCCGCTGCACACCTACTTCGACCGCCAGCACCTCGCGCCCGCGCCCTATCATGAGTATCCGGCGAAAGCGACCGGAAACGACCGTTTCGACGCTGCGCCCGAGGCGAACGACTGGTATGAGACCGTCAAGCTGAACTATGGTGTGGACTACTGCGGCGGACGGCGGAAGTGCTTTGACCCCGTCCCCGACACGTGGAAGAAGATGCTCCAAATCCTTGTCTACTGGGCATCGAAGGGTGTCGACGCTTTCCGCTGCGACATGGCCGAGATGGTGCCCGTCGAGTTCTGGCAGTGGTGCATCCCCTTTGTGAAAGCACGCTTCCCGTCCATCCTGTTCATCGCCGAAATCTATAATCCGGCGGCCTACCGCGACTACCTGCACCGGGGACATTTCGATTACCTGTACGACAAGGTCGGGATGTACGATGCCCTCCGCGCCGTCGTGTGCGGCCATCGTCCCGCCTCAGCCCTCACCTCATGCTGGCAGCAGGTGGACGACATCCGGGAGCACATGCTCTATTTCCTCGAAAACCACGACGAGCAACGCATCGCCTCCGACTTTTTCGCAGGCGACGCCCGCAAAGCCCTCCCCGCCGTCATCGCCGCCGCCTGCATGGGACGCAATCCTTACATGGTCTACGCCGGACAGGAGTATGGCGAGCGCGGCATGGATGCCGAGGGATTCAGCGGTCGCGACGGGCGCACCACCATCTTCGACTATTGGAGTGTGCCGAGCCTCCGGCGCGCATGGACGGGACAGTCGCAGCCGGGCGAGAAAGCCCTGCACGAGGAATACAGCCGCATCATCCGCATGTGCAACGACGAGCCGGCCCTGCGCGAGGGCGACTTCTTCGACCTCATGTATGTCAACTATGACGGCAGCGGCGGCTTCGACCCCAACCACCATTATGCGTTCCTCCGTCGCTCGTCCGACGAGCTGATACTGATAGTCTGCAACTTCTGGCACGAGGCGGCCAGGGTCAGCGTCCGGTTGCCTGAACACGCCTTCTCCACGCTCCGGCTCAGGCAAGGCACGTACTGGGCCAATGACCTGCTCACGGGCGAGGCGGTCACCATCGAACTGCGACCGGAAGGCCTCGTCCCGGTGACCATCCCGCCATACGGCGCGGCCATGCTGAAAATGAAAGTGTAGGTCGCACGTGGCACACTATTTGCTACCGGCATAAGAAGTGGCACGACTGTCGCGGCCATAATCACACGAGAAGAAGACACATGAATTACCAACTCTCACCGAACCTGTCGAAAGCACTCATATATAGTAAGGAAGAGGCGTTCCGGCTGCACAATGGTACTGTGGCTCCGGGTCACCTGCTGCTTGGCCTGCTCAAAGGCAACAAGGGCAAGGCCGTCGAGGTGTTGCAACGCTTCCACCTGCCGCCCGGCCGCCTCCAAGCGACCGTGGAGGGCTATTTGTCTGAACGGCACGACAATATGGTATCTACCGGCTCGGTCGACACCATCATCATCAATGCCGACGCTTCGCGTATCCTGAAACTCTGCAACCTCGAAGCGCGCCTGTTCAAGAGTTCCGTGATAAGCACGGAGCACCTGCTGCTGGCCATGCTGCGCGACGAGAACAACGAAGCCCGGCGTTCGCTCAACGACAACGCCATCTACTACGAGAAAGTCGTCACATTGCTCAACCTCAAACCCGACGTGCAGTCGAGCTACGGCGTTGACGACGAAGACGAGGAGAACTATGCCCACCACCAGCAGTCGGCACAAGGCGGCGAGCCGCAGACCGCGACGAAGAAACCGATGACCGACACCCCGGTGCTGGACAACTTCGGTGTCGACGTGACGCGGGCGGCCGAGGAGGGCAAACTCGACCCCGTGGTGGGGCGCACGAAGGAGATAGAGCGTATCGCGCAAATCCTGAGCCGCCGGAAGAAGAACAACCCCGTGCTCATCGGCGAACCGGGCGTAGGCAAAAGCTCCATAGTGGAGGGACTGGCCTTGCTCATCGCACAGAAGAAAGTGCCGCATTCGCTTCACAACAAGCGCATCGTCGCCCTGGACATGGCCTCTGTCGTGGCTGGCACGAAGTATCGCGGACAGTTCGAAGAGCGCATCCGCAACATCATCCTCGAATTGCAGGAACACCCGGAGGTAGTCCTGTTTATCGACGAAATACACACCATCGTCGGCGCGGGCTCGGCTCCCGGCTCGATGGATGCCGCCAACATGTTGAAACCTGCCTTGGCACGCGGTGACTTGCAGTGCATCGGTGCTACCACCGTCGACGAGTATCGGAAATCCATCGAGAAGGACGGGGCACTCGAACGGCGGTTTCAGAAAATAATGGTAGAGCCGACCACGCCGGAGGAGACCCTGCAAATCCTCACCAATATCAAGGAAAAGTATGAAGACCACCACAACGTCACGTACACCGACGAGGCGTTGAAAGCCTGTGTCAGCCTGACGGAACGCTACGTCACCGACCGTGCTTTCCCCGACAAGGCCATCGACGTGCTCGACGAGGCGGGCAGCCGCGTGCACCTGGTGAACGTCTCCGTGCCGAAGGAGATTGAAGAGGAGGAGCGTCTCATCGAACAACTGACGAACGAGAAAGTCATGGCCGCCCGCAACCAGCAATACGAGCAGGCCGCGGAGTTACGCGACCGCATCCGGCAGGAAGAGCAGCGGCTGGACGAACTCAACAGAGCCTGGCAGATGTCGCTATCGGAGAACCGCGAAGTCGTGGACCGCGAGCAGATAGAAAGCGTGGTTTCGATGATGAGCGGGATTCCCGTGCAGCGCATGGGAGGCGAGGAGAGCATCCGTCTGAAAGGCATGAAGGGCGAACTTTCGAGCAAGGTCATCGCCCAGGATGCCGCGATAGACAAGCTCGTGCGTGCCATCACGCGAAGCCGCATAGGGCTGAAAGACCCGAACCGCCCCATCGGCACGTTCATGTTCCTTGGGCCGACGGGTGTGGGCAAGACGCACTTGGCGAAATGCCTGGCCGAGTTCATGTTCGGCTCGTCCGACGCGCTCATCCGTATCGACATGAGCGAGTATATGGAGAAGTACAGCGTCAGTCGGCTCGTTGGCGCACCTCCGGGGTATGTCGGCTACGAAGAGGGCGGCCAGCTGACCGAGAAAGTGCGCAGGCATCCTTACTCCATCGTGCTGCTCGACGAGATAGAAAAGGCACACGGGGATGTGTTCAACCTGCTGCTGCAAGTAATGGACGAGGGACGGCTCACCGACAGCAACGGCGTGACAGTGGACTTCCGCAACACGGTCATCATCATGACTTCCAACTGCGGCACAAGGCAACTCAAAGACTTCGGCCGGGGAATCGGTTTCGAGCGAGCCTTGGAGGGCGCATCCGCTTCCTCCGTGGCCAACAGCGTCATCCAGAAAGCACTCAACAAGCAGTTCGCCCCGGAATTCATCAACCGCCTCGACGAAATCATCATGTTCGAACAGCTTTCGAAGGATGCCATCCGCCACATCGCCGGAATAGAGTTGAAAGCCCTGTCCGGCCGGTTGGAAAAACTGGGGCACAGCCTTCGCCTGACGGATGCCGCCATGGATTTCCTCGTCGCACACGGCTACGACGTGCAATACGGTGCGCGGCCGCTGAAACGCGCCATCCAGACTTACATCGAAGACCCGCTGTGCGAGAAGATGCTCGACAGCGATGGCGAGGGGCACGACTGGGTGCTCGACAAGTGTCCCGAAGCGGACAAGCTCGTTTTCATGTAAGTGCAAGCGACATACGGCCTTGTGCCGGTGGCGGGTCAGGTTTCCCGGAAGCCTGACCCGCCTTTTTTTGTGCCGTTTCGTCAGGAAAATGCGTGAGGGGGTATCATCCAGTCCGCCTGCGGTGGGGCATGGTCTACCCAAAGGCATGTCCGGTCGACAAAAAGCGGCTGTCTGTCGAATGGCAATCGGAAGTCACGCTTTTTTTGCTATTTTTGCCATGTTGCAATAAAAAAGAAAGGAAAGATATGAAAAGACCGTATTTCTGGGTCGCAGGCATGACCCTCGTTGCAGGCACGATGCTTGTTGCCTGCAAGAGTTCGAAAGAGGCTGCGGCATCGCCCGACACGGCCGGGGCGACGGCGCAGGTTGCCGACCCGTCGTCGCAAGAGCCGCCCGCTGTCAACGGCGGGGGCGGAATGCCGCAAGGAATGGGAAACAACGGGATGGCTCCGCAGGGACCGCCTCCCGGTGGTGGAGGGCCGCAAGGAGCTCCTCCGGGAGGGGGGGCACCGCAAGGACCTCCTCCCGGCGGTGGCCCCGGTGGTGGCATGGGGATGCCTCCCGGAGGTGGTGGAATGGGTGAGAGCTTTGACGAGAGTCTCATTCAGGCCACTTTCAAGGTGTCGGAGCAGACCCTTGCCAAGAAGGGTGAGCGCATCTCGGCCACGGAAGAGAACCAGTCGGCTGTGGCCGCAGGCGGCGATGCCAAGGTGGAGCTGCGCGGCAACACCATCCAGACTTCCGGAAACACGACCTCGCAGGACCATAGCAGCTTCCAGGGGCTGAACGCTGGCGTGCTGGCGCGCGACGAGGCGGAAATCATCATGCAGGGTAACGAAATCACGACCACGGGACTGGGTGCCAACGGCATCTTCTCCTACGGGAACAGTGTCATCTACACCGACGGCGACATCATCCGTTGCAGCGGAGGAGGCGGTCACGGCATCATGTGCAGCGGTGGCGGCACCATCCACGCCACGAACGTCGACATCATTACCAGCGGGCGTAACTCTGCCCCCGTGGCCACCGACCGCGGGAGCGGCATCATCACCGTGAAGGGCGGCCATATCGTGAGCCACGGGGCGGATTCGCCGGGACTGTATTCCACCGGCCAGCTGATGATTTCCGGAGTGGACATCCTCTCCGACGGCAGCGAGGTGGCGGTCATCGAAGGCTCTAACCTCATCCGCCTCGACAGTTGCCAGCTCGTTTGCAGCTACCCCCGGAAGTGCGGTGTCATGATTTACCAGAGCTTCTCGGGCGATGCCGAGGGAGTGGACGGCGAATTCCAGGCCACGGCTTCGTCCATACACATCACGGGCGAGGACAGTCCGCTCTTCTTCGTCACCAACTCGACGGCCTACATCACGTTGGAGGATTGCGACATCCGGTGCGTGTCGGGCGTTCTGGTCGATGCCTACGCTTCGCGTTGGGGACGTGAGGGCGAAAACGGCGGAACAGCCGTCCTCACCGCGCGCAAGCAGAAACTGGAAGGCGACTTCAAGGCCGACACGTACAGCCGCATCCGCCTCCACCTCACCGACAATTCCGTCCTGCAAGGGGCAGTCGACACCGAAAGGACGGCCAACATGACGGAAGTGCATGTCGACGCGACGAGCCGGTGGGAACTGACGCAGGACAGCTACGTCTCGGTCATCGAGGCCGACATCGCCTCCGGCAGCGTGGCCAACATTGTCGGCAACGGCCACAACCTCTACTACGATGCGGAGCAGAATCCCTCGCTGGC
>CAZYHW010000085.1:2413-7395 GCA_964647405.1 uncultured Prevotellamassilia sp. | reverse complement strand
TACATGATGATAGCCGTGACGGCCAACCAAGCCATCGCCGCCAAGGCACAAGGGAAATAATACCTTCGCACACCAACATACAAGGAAGCGGATGCGCCGAGTGGTGCATCCGCTTCCTTTTTCGCGCTGTCCCCTCGTTCACGTCCGACGCGACAAGTCTCAAACACATTATAATATAATAAGGGGATGCCCACCCAATGGCGCGCATCCCCCGTTATGAATTACCGGATTAGGACTTTCCTGTTCAGTCCGTCACAGGCGTAGGATCGTTAGAGAAATCCGGGTGTGAGAACGTCTGTAAAGAAGTGCTCAATATCTCTACGATCATATCGTCAGACACTTCCTGCAATCCCAAATCCTCCATATCCTGTTCGAACTCGTCGCGCATATCCTGCGTGAGGCAGTAGTAGGCATTCGTGTAGTCACCTACGTAGCAAGCGATGAGACGAAGGAAGCCGAAGGCCTTGAAATAGGGATAGAGGTTGTACCCGCTACGCAGTGAAGCCGCCCTGATGTAGTTCAGGATGTAAGGAACGATGTTGCTCTGGGCATTCATGTTCGCATTAATGTAGCTCTTCGTTGTCCAGACGGAGTTGGGATATTTAGTAGTGAACACGCTCACATCCGTGATTTGGTTCTGCACGGAAGCCAAGAGGGCATACTTGTCGTGCTGGCGCGTTCTCTCCGGCAAGAGTTCAGACACGTCAGGATTGTCCTGCCCGCGCTCGTCGGTGGTACGGATGAGTTCGTACTTGTCCAGCACATACTCCGGGTCGCCTTTCTGTGCGAAGTAATTATGGAGCATATAGTACGGGATCACCGTGTTGATACTGTTCAGGTTCACCTCGTTCATGGACAGGGAACGGTCTTCGTCAATCGCGTTCGGGTTTCTGGTCATCGACGAGGACGACGCGGTCAGGCCACTCCACACATTATGGCCATAGACAGTGGCGTCCTCCATGGCTTCTGCCATGGCAACCATATCCGTGCTCCACCCATACGAGCTGGCCAAGGAGTTCCTGTTCTCATAAGCCGTGGTTCGGCCGCTGCTGATGCCCCCCGTGGTGACCTCGTCGCCATAAAGGAGATAGTTGTTGAAGAATGCGGCCAGGTTGACGTTAAGCGTGTTGACGATACGGTCGGCATTGTCCTCACCAGAAACGTAATTCGAATAAGAAGAGGGAACATAACCCATCCTCAACATGTTATAGACAGCGTTCATGTTGTTCGAGCTTTCTCCCAGATTCGACCAGCAGAAGTAAGGATTCATCTGGTGCTGGTGTCCCCACTCGTGGCTGAATCCCCAGATAGCGTCGGAATCATAGTAACGCATATTGCTGGGACTGAGTACACGGTATTGGGTGTTGTACATGAACGACACACCGAAAGTACCCTGGTACATGTAGTAGTTGTAGTTCACATAGGCCAGCGTCTTGTTGGTCGGCACGCGGTCGTACTTCTCGAAACCGATGAGGTAGTGCTGCCATGCAATGAGGCTGTCGAGGATGTTCATCATCTCCACGTAGCGTCCAGACGTGTATTGGTTCAGCGCCGAGACTTCCCAGACGGAGTGGACGCGGTCGCCAAAGAGGTCGATGGTCGTGTAGCAGGAATTATCGAGGATTTCCTGCAACTCGTCGTTCGACTGGTGCGGGGTGAGGTAGCCGTTCACCTGGGTATTCACGAAGTGCACCTGTATGTCGTCGGCACCCTCCGGACTTGTGCTGTAATAGGTGATATAAGCCAAGCCCGGCCAAGTGGAAGTCCGCTCAATGACATTGACACCGTTGCGCAGGGCAAAGCTCTCGCTCTGGTAGGTAAAGGAGGTGCTTCCGGCGGATTTGTATTCGTCAATCTCCTCCGGTGCCCAGGCGATGACGCGCAGGCCGACAGCCTTATCCTGCGGGATGCCGTCGACGATGATGGCCGTCGACCCTTCGGTCAGCATGATACCCGTCACGCCCTGTACCTGGTCATAGTATTTGCCCGGCGTGCTCCACTCATCGGACAGCTCATACGGGTCGAGCAAGCACTCGAACTCTCCAACCCGGAAGTTCGTGTCGTATTCGCCCGAAAGCAGCTTCGTCGCCAAGGTGCGGATAAAGGCGTTGCTCAGCGTGTCGAGGTCGTCCTCGGTGAAGCCGTCCACGAGTTCGGTCATCAATTTGTCCTTGAAGATGTTGGAACCGGGGATTTCAAGCGTCACACCGAACTGCATCTCCGCACACGAAGCGAAATTGCCTGCCCCGGAAGTCACTTGGAACTTGATTTGTGTCGGGTTGACAAGCGGCTCGTCAAACTCCACGCAACGCGCCGAGCTCGATTCCTCGAAGTCCATCTCGATGACGGGATTAGTGCCGTCATTCCCGTCACAGACTACGTAAATGGCAACCTGGCCGAAGTTTCCGTTCGTATTGCCGTCCACACGTGGGATGTAGTTGATGAAATCAATCTGCTCCACGTTAGTGAAGTAATACGTCAGGATAATCGGGTTCGTCTCAGAAACATCATAGCCGGTGTACGGGCTATGGTAGAGCGTGGAGGTGTTGCCGTCGAGCGTATTCTCTATGCCCGAGTTTGCCGTTGCATGAGTTTGGTTGGCCGTCGCGCTGGAAGGGGTTATCCACCGCACGGGGGTCAACGTTTCGGCAGATTCGTCACGGGTCTGGTTTATCACCAGCGTGCGGGACAGGCTGTTGTCCGTGGTCGAGAAGGTGATGGTGCCTTGCCGCGATTCCGGGTCGGTATTCTGCTCCACATGCACGTAGACGTTGCCACCGTCTCCCTGACGCACGCTTAACCAGTCGGCATCCGAAGCGATGGCGAAGTCGGTGTTCGTATGCACGTTCAGCATGACGGTGCGTTCGCGGTAGTCAACGCTCTGCTCGCTGGGCACAGCCAAGATGGGGAGCGTACTCTCGGAAGTGGTATCCTGTGCCGCCAAGCCGAACGGAGTGGCTGCCAGCACTGCGGAAATGGCTATTTTGATAAGTTTCATATTGTCCTATTCTTTTATGTTTATCCTTGCTTCAAGTGATTAGAGGGCTATTTTCTTGTTCCCGACGAGATAGATGCCCTTGCTGAGCGGCACGGTCGTCTCGCTCGTCGTGACAGTTCCCTGCCATACAAGTTGTCCAGAAACCGTGTAGATTCTCACATTACGTGCCGAAGAAGCCGACAGAGTGACCGACGTTCCGTTCACGTCAATGAACAGGTCGTCAGACGACGGCGTAACGACCACATCGTCAATGCCGGTCGCGATGGAGGAATATACGGCAAACGGCACGGTTTCAAGATAGAAGCCGTCAGTACTGTATATACCGCTCCGCCCCGTGAAGTGGACCGTCACGCTGTCGAATTCCTTCAAGAAAGAAATCCCGGAAGAGCTCCGGCTGTAATCCGTATTACGTGTCAGGGACGTAAGACTGCCGTCCTCCTCAACAGAATAGAGGTTCAGCGTGGCAACCGTGTTCCCACCGGAGTCCAGGAGGTAGTCGCTCAGGTCAATACGCTTCACACCATCGTCCTCCGAGTCAGAAGTCAGCAAGAAGTAGACCGCCCCGTCATTGAGGAGGCTGGACAAGTCCACTGCGGCCTGCTCCATGTAGGAGAACAGGGAGGGAGCGGCGGCCACGGGCGGGAGCGAGGCGAACGTCAAGCTGTTGTTGTTGCAGTCATAGGCGTCGAGCTTCCGCGTCGAGCTCAGGTTCGACGGCAGGGAGACACTTTCCAAACCATTGTTGGCGCAATAGATGCCTTGGATAGCCGTCGCGTACGACAGGTTCAGCTTTGTCAAGCTATTGTTCGCCACCACGACATCGCGCAAGTTGGACAACGAGCTACCGGTGATGGATAAGGTGGTCAGGGCATTCCCCCCACAGAGAAGGTTTCCCAGTGCCGCCCCTCTCACCGTCAAGCTGTGCAGGCTGTTGTTGCTGCAATCAAGATAGGCCAGCGACGAGTAGGAAGAGACAGACAACGAAGTCAGGTTGTTGTCCGACAAGTCCAGGACTTCCAGCGAAGACACACCCGTGAACGTGCGAATGCTGTTGTCCGATGCATAAAGCCGCTTCAAGCTGGCATTGGAGCTGACCGTGAGACGGGTCAACGAGTTGCCCGAGCAGTTCAACTCTTCGAGAGCGCTCGCCCCGTTGAGTGACAGCGTTGTCAGCTCGTTGTTCGCGCAGGAGAGCGACTGCAAGTAAGAAGCCGTCAAGGTCAGGGCGGACAGGCCGTTGTCGTCGCAGTTGAACTCATAAAGATCCGAGGATGCCGTCACCGTGACACTCGAACCGGCAACCGTGCCCGTAATCGTGTCCTGCTTCGTGCCGTAATCGACGGGCTGCCCGTCGCCCCAGTCCACAGTGAGTCCTCCATGTCTGCTGTTAACCACCAGCGTCATCGATTCCCCGACGCTCTTCGTCGTGGTCATCGTAATGGTTTGGTCTTGCGCCAAAGCTGGCAAGCCCAAACCGCACGACGACACGGCGATTAGGAAAAGTAATCTTTTGTTCATTTTGGTATTGGTTGAAGAATTTGGAATTAAGCGTTAACTATGCAAACATACGAATTAAATAGTTTCCCGAAACAGAAATAGCATTGCTTTTTTTGCACCAGCTACAATTTTGCAGGCCACGCGAAAGCAAAGTCCCGACAAGCGCACCACATTTCCCTGTCGGAGCACTGCCCGAGGACGTTAACCACTGCGAGAATGTCGGCGATGGATGCAGCGGAAACAAGTCGGCTATCCGTCACGACGGGTCGCCGGACAGGCGTGACGGGTCGGCGACCCGTTACGGCCAGTCGGCGACTTGACGCGGCTTCCTGGGAAGTGGTTCTCATCTGCCGCGAACCCGGCAGTAGCAGCGGGCGGGCACATCGGAAAGGATGGCCGGTCGCGCTTTGTCGCATTTACGGTTAAGCTCTACATCAGGCTGCCCGTCGGTCCGCCCGGCCTCTTTTTGCCCCGCGAACTTGGAGGA
>CAZYHW010000085.1:0-2313 GCA_964647405.1 uncultured Prevotellamassilia sp. | reverse complement strand
CATCAGGCTGCCCGTCGGTCCGCCCGGCCTCTTTTTGCCCCGCGAACTTGGAGGACGGGGAAATAATGACTAATTTTGCCTCAACTCATTACACTATAAATACAATCATCATGAGAGTCATCATCGAACCTAACTACGAGAAACTGTCCGAATGGGCGGCTCGTTACGTTGTGAACAAGATTAATGCCGCACGTCCCACCGCGGAGAAGCCCTTTGTCCTGGGTCTGCCGACCGGCTCGTCGCCCATCGGGA
Source organism: uncultured Prevotellamassilia sp. (assembly GCA_964647405.1). Classification (GTDB taxonomy): domain Bacteria; phylum Bacteroidota; class Bacteroidia; order Bacteroidales; family Bacteroidaceae; genus Alloprevotella. The sequence goes on along the minus strand of CAZYHW010000085.1, from coordinate 2,061 downwards.
TGTACCAGGGCATCATAAAGGCCTACAAGGAGGGAAAGGTTTCCTTCAAGAACGTCCTGACGTTCAACATGGACGAATATGTAAACCTTCCCGAGGATCATCCCGAGAGCTACCACTCCTTCATGGCCAAGAACCTCTTTGACCATATCGACTGCCCCAAGGAAAACATCCACATCCTGAACGGCAACGCCCCCGACCTCGACGCCGAATGCGCGCACTACGAACAGATGATCGAGCAGGCCGGCGGCATCGACCTTTTCATAGGCGGCATCGGACCCGACGGGCACATCGCGTTTAACGAACCGGGCTCCTCGCTGTCGTCACGTACCCGGGTGAAGACCCTGACGACGGATACCCGCATCGCCAACTCCCGTTTCTTTGGCGGCAATCCCGACAACGTGCCGGCTCATGCGCTGACCGTGGGCGTGGGTACGGTCATGGCCGCCCGCGAAGTCCTCATCCTCTGCAACGGCCACAACAAGGCCGCCGCGCTCAAAGCCGCTGTCGAAGGCGGAGTGACCCAGATGTGGACCATCTCGGCCTTGCAGATGCACCAACACGGCATCATCGTCTGCGACGAAGCGTCCACCGACGAATTGAAGCACGGCACGTACAAATACTTCAAGGAAATAGAGAAAGAAAATCTCTGACTTCTCCCCTGCCCTTACCGGCAGGAGCGGAGCCGACAACCCAAGCTGCCGCCCGAAAGGACGGCAGCTTTTTTCCACATCCCCCACGAAGAAACATGGCACAAGAAACCGTGACCCCTTTCGCGCGGCCGCTTTACATCATGACCAAGCCGGCCGGTGCGCTCTGCAACCTGGCGTGCGACTATTGCTACTATCTCGAAAAGAAGAAGCTCTACCCGAACAACCCGCGCCACGTCATGAGCGACGAACTCCTGGAACGCTTCACGCGCGACTATATCGCCATGCAGACCACCCCGGAAGTGCTCTTCACCTGGCACGGGGGCGAAACCCTCATGCGCCCGGTCGCATTCTACAAGAAGGCTATCGAATTGCAGAAGAAGTATGCCGGAGGGCGGCGCATCAGCAACGCCATACAGACAAACGGCACGCTCATCACGCGGGAGTGGGCAGAGTTTTTCAAGAAGAACAACTTCCTCGTCGGCCTCTCGCTCGACGGCCCTGAGGAGCTGCACGACGAATACCGGCGGGCGCGCAACGGCAAGCCCACGTTCCAGCAAGTGATGAAAGGCGTGCAGTGGCTCAACCACTACGGAGTGGAGTGGAACGCCATGGCGGCCATCAACGACTTCAACGGGGCGCATCCGCTCGAATTCTACCACTTTTTCAAGAGCATAGGTTGCCAGTACATCCAGTTCACTCCCGTGGTCGAACGTTTCTACCGGCACACCGACGGCAGGCTGCTGGCCTCCCCCATCGACGGGGCGGTGGCCGAGCTGGCTCCGTTCTCTGTCAAGCCCGACGTGTGGGGCGACTTCCTCTGCACCATCTTCGACGAATGGGTCAAGAACGACGTGGCCGTCTTCTACGTGCAGATCTTCGATGCCACACTGGCCAACTGGATGAACCTGCCTCCCTCGGTCTGCTCCATGGCAGAGACATGCGGCCACGCCGCCGTCATGGAGTTCAACGGCGATGTCTACGCCTGCGACCACTACGTCTTCCCCGAGTTCAAGCTGGGCAACATCCATGAACGCACCCTGCTCGACATGATGAACAGTCCCGCCCAGCTGCGATTCGGCGAGAACAAGCGCGACCTGCTCACCGCGCAGTGCCGCGATTGCGAGTACCTCTTCGCCTGCCACGGGGAGTGCCCGCGCAACCGCTTCGCGCAGTCGGCCGACGGGGAGGAGGGACACAATTTCCTGTGTGAGGGATATAACCGCTTTTTCCGCCACGTGGCTCCTTACATGGACTTCATGAAATACCAGCTCATGCACAACCAAGCTCCTGCCAAGGTGATGGAATGGATTGCCCAGGGGATGCCTGATTACCGAAAGGAGAAATAACCACCCGGCAGGCTGGCCGGGTCACACCAACGGGGCTGCGCCGCGCACGACGGTGCAGCCCCGCT
>CAZYHW010000084.1:0-7471 GCA_964647405.1 uncultured Prevotellamassilia sp. | reverse complement strand
TCTTGGGCACTTCCGGAAAGGTGATGTTTCCCTGTCGGGAGAAAAACGTATCTTTGCCACTCGAAAAAGAACAGACGTATGAAAACTTACTTAGTAACGGGTGCGGCTGGTTTTATCGGCACCAATTTCCTGAAATATATGCTGAAGGCACATGAGGAAGACCGTTTCGTCGGATTCGACTTACTCACGTATGCCGGCTACTTGGGAAACATCGCGTCGGACGTGGACAACGAACGTTGTTTCTTCGTGAAAGGCGACATTGGCGACCGGGAGCTGATAGACAGCTTGTTCGCAGAATACAAGTTCGACATCATCGTCAACTTCGCCGCCGAGAGCCATGTCGACCGCAGCATAGAAAATCCGCAGCTCTTCCTGCAAACGAACATCCTCGGCACACAGAATTTGCTCGATGCGGCTCGCCGTGCCTGGATGAGCGGTCGCGATGAGAATGGCTATCCCACTTGGCGGCGCGGTGTCCGTTTCCACCAAGTCTCGACGGACGAGGTTTACGGCAGCCTGGGCGAGGAGGGCTTCTTCACCGAGACCACGCCCCTCAGTCCGCACAGCCCTTACAGCGCCTCCAAGGCTTCGGCCGACCATATCGTTTGCGCATACCGCGACACGTATCACATGCCGGTCAGCATCACCCGCTGCTCCAACAACTACGGTCCTTATCAGTTCCCGGAGAAGCTCATCCCGCTCGTCATCCAGAACATACTTGACGGGAAGCGTCTCCCTGTCTACGGGCAGGGGCTTAACATCCGCGACTGGCTTTATGTGGAAGACCACTGTAAGGCCATAGATGCCGTTATCAACCGGGGCGAGAACGGATGTATATATAATGTGGGCGGCCACAACGAACGGCGCAACATAGACATCGTGCGAACCATCATCCGCACGGTTCGTGAGCTCATGGAACAGCAGCCGGAGTATCGCACGCTCCTCAAACGCCAGGAGAAAACGCCTGACGGACAGGTGAACCTGGATTGGATAAACGACGACCTGATTAGCTACGTGAAGGATCGCCTCGGGCATGACCAGCGTTACGGCATCGACCCCACGAAGATCCGTACCGAACTTGGCTGGCAGCCGGAGACGACTTTCGACGAGGGTATCGTGAAAACCATCCGCTGGTATCTGGACAATCACGAATGGGTGATGGCCGTTTCGGGAACGGATTACCAGGAATATTATGAGAAGATGTACGGGAAACGCTGACCGACGCTTGTCTTGACATGATGGCTTGTCGCAAAAATTATCCACCATAGAAAATTATCATGCCTATGACAAAGCGATTGGTTTATTATGACTTCCTGCGTGGGGTAGCCATCCTGATGGTGGTGGCTATCCACACGTTCGGGGCAGGAGGCGGTTTCGACACGCCGGAAGCGGTCGTGCGCACGCTCGTCCGCCAGATGGTCGGTTGTGCCGTCCCCGTGTTCCTTGCCATCTCGGGCTTTTTCCTCGCCCGTAAGGCTCTCGACACGTGGGAAGAGCGACGGAGTTTCTGGAAAAAGCAGATTCCCAAGATCTATGTGCCCATGCTTTTGTGGTCGATACCTTTCTTCGCATTGAGTTTGTACCACGCTGTTGCCCCTTTCTCGGGATACGCCGTGTTCAAGGCCGTTTTCCTGTGGGTGTTTGGCGGTTGCAGCATTTACTACTTCATTGCCTTGATTATCCAATGCTATCTTCTGTTGCCTTGGATAAGGAATGTTAAAATCGGGGGGGTAATTCTTAGCGGATTGTTAAGCCTTGCGTGCGTTGGATTCCTGACGTGGTACATGCAAGTCGCCGGTCACGGGCTGCCGTTGCTCGTTTTTGTTGGTCCATTTCCCGTTTACGGTTTCTTCTTTGTCCTTGGAGTCTGGCTTTCGCGCTGTCCGCGAACCTATCGTCTCGCTCCGCTTTTCTTAGGACTGTTGCTGGCACTCGCGTGGTGCATGTTCGAGACATGGTGGCTGCTGCCGTTTAAGGGTTCGGGCTTTGGATTGAAAGTCTCCGCCCTTGCTTATTCCTTTTTTGCCGTACTCATCCTTTTCTCCCGGCGTTTGCAGGATGCCTATACCGGACGCGGTTTCTTGTGCCGGGTAGTGCAGAAAGTGGGCGACCTCTCATTCGGCGTTTATTTGGTACACATGTTTTTCTGCGTCCTTGTCTCCAAATTTTTACCGGTTGACGGGAGTTGGCTGGTGCGGTGGCTGGTCGTTTCGGCGGTGACAGTCGTCTTCATCATGTTGGTGAAGAGATTGGCTCCACGCCTTGCTGAACGATATTTAGGCTTTCGCTGAACGATTGTCCAGGCGGCATGGAATGGATATGCCGCCTGGACAACTCCTCAGTTATTCATCCGGGAACAAGTCTCCCATTATCCCGTATTCCGGGTCGGCTGACCGTTCTTTCTCTCCGGCGACTGCGTCGTTCTTCTCGCCGACTACGGAATCCTTCTCGCCGACTTCTTCCTCCTCCGGTGCGGGCTGGCGGAGCGGTTCGAGTTCTTCGACGCGCTCGACGGCGAACGTGGTGATGCGTCGGCCTTTTGCCTTGAAACTCTTCACTCCGACGAAGCTCTCCACGTCGATCTCTATCGGCTCACGGAAGCTCTCGGCCTCGCCAAAGGTGACGCGGAGGCGCGGATAGGCTTCGCGTGTCAGGAGAATCAGCCGGTTGTCGGGATTGCTCCCCATGAAAGTTTGCCGGCGGCCGTTCGCGGTGCGTTCAAAGGCGAAACGCTTGATGTAGGGGAAGCCATAGTGGTCGGCATCGATGAGAACCGCGGTCCAGACGGCGTGCGGGTCGAACTTCTCTATCCGCAGGATATTGGGGGCGTAGTGGTTGTTGACATCGAAGTCCGTCGTGTAGAACTCACCGTTGTCCAGGACGACGAGCACAAGGTCGCCGCTGAAAAACTCTCCCAAGGCCTGCCCGCGCCCGTCGTAGTTGAGGCGGTGCACGTCGTGGTCGAACCACACCTGTCGCCCGCCGAGCGTGGAGCCACCGCGTGATTTGAGCGTAATCTTGTGAACCTGGTTACGGGTAAACAGGTTGCCCCGCGACTGTCGCCCCTTGACCATCAGGCTGCTGAAATCGTATTCGAAGACCTGCTTTTTGAGCCTCGCGGCAGGCTTTAACAACACATGCACAAGCTCCGCCTCGCCGTTGGGGTTGGCCGTGAAATACAGGACGCGGCTTCCCGGTTCACCAGTCGTCAGGTCATATTCGCGGTCGTGCGTCACGGAAGTCACATTGAAGCGTTTGGCATAACACGTGCCGTCCTTGCCGTCGCGGTAGATGACATTGTATATCGTGCGCGTATCATTCTTCTTGAAGACAGCGATGTGGATGACTTCGGCCTTCTTTTTCTCGTTCTTTGAACGCTCCGTCTCGCCGATGAACACCTTGTCGGCCACACGGGTGACCTTATAGGTGCCGTCGCGGTAGAACAGGATAACGTTGTCGATGTCCGAGCAGTTTCCGACAAAGTCTCCCTTTTTCAGGCCGGTGCCCATGAAGCCATCGTCGCGGTCGATGTAGAGTTTCTCGTTGGCCTCGGCCACCTTGGTCGCCTCGATGGTGTCGAAGGAGCGGATTTCGGTGTGCCGGGGGTGGCTCGCGGCATACCTGTCGCGGATGAAGCGGAACCAGTTGCTCGTCACCTCGACCATGTTTCCCAGGTCGGCATCGATGCGAGCCATCTCGGCTTTCATGTTGGCTATCTGCTCGTCGGCCTTGTCCTTGTTGAATTTGAGTATGCGCGCCATCTTTATCTCCATCAGCCGCAGGATGTCGTCCTTCGTTACTTCGCGCACGAATTGCGGGTAGAACGGCGTGAGGCGGTGGTCGATGTGTGCGCAGGCTGCGTCCATGTCGACGGCCTGTTCGAACTCCTTGTCCTTGTAAATGCGCTCCTCGATGAAGATACGTTCCAACGAGGCGAAGAGGAGGCTTTCCAAAAGTTCCTCCCTGCGGATGAGCAGCTCGCGGCGCAGCAGTTCGCGTGTGCGGTCGACGGACGCGCGCAACACGTCGCTCACCGTGAGGAAGCGGGGGTGCTTGTCGTCGATGACGCAGCAGTTGGGCGAGATGCTGATCTCGCAGTCGGTGAAAGCGTAGAGGGCATCGATGGCCTTGTCGGGGCTTGTGCCGGGCACGAGATGCACCTGGATTTCCACGTTGGCCGCCGTGTTGTCGTCGACCTTGCGAATCTTGATTTTCCCCTTCTCATTGGCTTTCAGGATGCTCTCGATGAGCGAGGTGGTCGTCTTTCCGTAAGGCAGTTCGGTGATGACGAGGGTCTTGCTGTCGAGCTTGGAAATCTTGGCGCGCACCTTGACTTTTCCGCCCCGCATCCCGTCGTTGTAACGTGCGACGTCGATGCTCCCGCCGGTGATGAAGTCGGGATAGAGCCGGAACTCCTCGCCGTGGAGGTAGCTGATGGCCGCCTCGCACAGCTCGCCGAGGTTGTGCGGGAGTATCTTGGCCGACAGTCCCACGGCGATGCCCTCCGCGCCTTGCGAGAGGAGGAGGGGAAACTTGACGGGCAGCGTGATGGGTTCCTTGTTGCGTCCGTCGTATGAGAGTTTCCAGTCCGTCGTCTTGGGGTTGAAAATCACGTCGAGGGCGAACTTCGAGAGCCGTGCCTCGATGTAGCGCGGCGCAGCGGCGGCATCGCCGGTGAGGATGTTTCCCCAGTTGCCCTGCGTGTCGATGAGCAGGTCCTTCTGCCCCAGTTGCACGAGTGCGTCGCCAATCGACCTGTCGCCGTGGGGATGGAATTGCATCGTGTGGCCGACGATGTTGGCCACCTTGTTGTAGCGTCCGTCGTCGAGGCGTTTCATCGAATGCAGGATGCGCCGCTGCACGGGTTTCAGGCCGTCGCCGAGGTGCGGCACGGCACGTTCGAGGATGACGTAGGAAGCATAGTCCAGGAACCAGTCCTTGTACATGCCCGGGAGGTAGTGGCGGGTGGAATCGTCGTCCTGGCTGGGCGGCGTGTAGTCGAGATGGACTTCCTGGTCGTCCTGGGGAGTGTTCGTTTCGTCGTTCATCGCAATTGGGAAAAGCAGCGGAGTGAGGGAATTCCCCCGCCCCGCACGGTACTTGGCAAATTTACGATTTTCTCCGGTCACGGCAAAAAAACGCCACCCCTGCAAGCTGTCGCCGGGGCGCGGCGGGTTGCCCTCGGCCGCCTTTCCGCAGCCAGGCATCGCCCCGCGCGCCGTCGTGCTCCCGCTGCCTTCATCGCGTGGCCGGCTTCCCTTTTTATGGAGTAGGCCGGAAGGGGAAAACAAGTCGCCGGATAGGATTAACAGGTCGGCGACCCGTGACGACGGGTCGGCTGACAGTTTTCCCGCGCAGGGCAGGGGCAAAACCGCGCATGGTCTGTGCGGGAACAGGGTAGGGGATTGCGTGCGACGGATTGCCCGCCGGCGGCTCCTTCCTGAACGGCTGTCCGTGGCGGTTGCACGACCGCGGACACGACCCGTCCGACAGACTGACAAATTGTCAGATGGAAGAAAAGAATCCCGCCGGAAGAGTTTGGCACGCCTCTTGTTAATGGTTTGTTGTCGCTGCCGGACAAGGACAGCACGTGTGAACAACAGAACAGAAAGAAACAAAAACAATAACCACAATGGGAAAGATAATAGGAATCGACTTAGGGACTACCAACTCTTGCGTATCCGTATTTGAAGGTAACGAACCGGTAGTCATTGCGAACAGTGAAGGAAAGCGCACGACCCCTTCCGTCGTGGCATTCGTAGAGGGTGGCGAGCGTAAGGTGGGCGACCCCGCCAAGCGTCAGGCCATCACGAACCCGAAGCGCACGATTTATTCCATCAAGCGCTTCATGGGTGAAACGTATGACCAGGTGACGAAAGAAATCGAGCGTGTGCCTTACTCCGTAGTCCGCGGTGAGAACAACACGCCGCGCGTGGACATCGACGGACGGCTCTACACCCCGCAGGAAATCTCGGCCATGATTCTCCAAAAGATGAAGAAGACAGCCGAGGACTACCTCGGGCAGGAAGTCACGGAGGCCGTCATCACCGTGCCCGCATATTTCTCGGACTCGCAACGCCAGGCCACGAAAGAGGCAGGACAGATTGCCGGACTGGACGTGAAGCGTATCGTGAACGAGCCGACGGCTGCCGCGCTCGCCTACGGTCTCGACAAGTCCAAGAAGGACATGAAAATCGCCGTGTTCGACCTCGGAGGCGGTACGTTCGACATTTCCATCCTCGAACTGGGTGGCGGTGTGTTCGAAGTGCTTTCCACGAACGGCGACACGCACCTCGGCGGTGACGACTTCGACCATGTCATCATCGACTGGCTGGTTCAGGAGTTCAAGAACGACGAGGGTGCCGACCTGACAGCCGACCCGATGGCCATGCAACGCTTGAAGGAGGCTGCCGAAAAGGCCAAGATTGAACTGTCGTCCTCTTCGTCGACCGAAATCAACCTGCCCTACATCATGCCCGTCGGCGGCGTGCCCAAGCATCTTGTGAAGACGCTCACGCGAGCCAAGTTCGAAAGTCTGGCGCATAGCCTGATTCAGGCTTGCAAGACCCCGTGCGAAATGGCGTTGAAGGATGCAGGCCTCTCGACCTCTGACATCGACGAAGTTATCCTTGTGGGCGGTTCGAGCCGCATCCCGGCCGTGCAGAAACTCGTGGAGGATTTCTTCGGCAAGGCTCCGTCGAAAGGGGTCAACCCCGACGAGGTGGTGGCCGTCGGTGCCAGCATCCAGGGAGCCATCCTGAACAAGGAAGGCGGCGTGGGCGACATCGTGCTCCTCGACGTTACGCCCCTGTCCATGGGTATCGAAACTCTGGGCGGCGTGATGACGAAACTCATCGATGCCAACACGACCATCCCGTGCAAGAAGAGTGAAGTCTTCTCGACGGCTGCCGACAACCAGACGGAGGTGACTATCCACGTGCTGCAAGGCGAACGCCCGATGGCCGCCCAGAACAAGAGCATCGGCCGCTTCAACCTGACGGGGATAGCTCCCGCCCGCCGCGGAATACCTCAAATCGAAGTGACGTTCGACATCGACGCCAACGGTATCCTGAAAGTGTCGGCCAAGGACAAGGCCACCGGTAAGGAGCAAGCCATCCGCATCGAAGCATCGAGCGGCCTGAGCAAGGAGGAAATCGACCGCATGAAAGCCGAGGCCGAGGCCAACGCCGAAGCGGACAAGAAGGAAAAGGAGCGCATCGACAAGCTCAACCAGGCCGACAGCATGATTTTCCAAACCGAGAACCAGCTGAAAGAACTCGGCGACAAGTTGCCGGCAGACAAGAAGCCCGCAATCGAATCCGCCTTGCAGAAATTGAAGGATGCCCACAAGAACAGCGACATGGCCGGCATAGACGCTGCCATCAACGAACTGAACGCAGCATGGCAGGCCGCAAGTGCCCAGATGTACCAACAGACAGGACAGCCCGGCGCACAGTCGTCCCAATCCGCC
>CAZYHW010000083.1:0-7726 GCA_964647405.1 uncultured Prevotellamassilia sp. | reverse complement strand
AGGCAGCCTCATCGTGAACGACCCGACCTTCCTGCTCTGAACCATGAGGGTCCTGATCGACACGAACATCTTCGTCTAAATATAGCATCGCCCCGACAGGGTATGCCGCCATACAGTCCCGCCCCTTTCCCCAGCACGGGGAGACGGGCGGGACGGCTTTTGTCCCCTTCCGGCGCGCCCGCCGTCCGTCCGCGCCGCCGACCGAGCCTCCCCAGTCACCCCCGAGCTTCACCCGCGCCGCCGACCGGCTACGCCCCGTCCGCCATGCCGCACGCCGCGTCCGCCCGGCGCGCCGCCGCGGGGAGGTGGCGAGAGTTTCGGGGCGGCGGGGCGAGGTTCTTTCGTTTTTATTTCTTAATTTTGCGGGCGTTACAGCAGGCTTATGGAAAAGACATTCAAGATTCGCAAAGGATTGGACCTGAACCTGGCCGGCGAGGCGCGCCGGGAGTTGCAGAAAGCCGCACCGGCGGAGGCATACGCCGTCGTGCCGGACGACTTCCACGGCTTCCGCCCCCGCCCCGTGGCGAAGGAGGGCGAGCACGTGGCCGCCGGCGACCCCCTGTGCGTGGACAAGAACGACGAGCGCGTCCGCCTCGTCGCACCCGTCAGCGGGACGGTGGCCGCCATCGAGCGGGGCGAACGCCGCAAGATTCTGAGCATACAGGTGACCCCCGACAAGGAGTCGGCCTGCAAGGCGTTCGACATTCCCCGGGGCGACGGCCTGACAGCCGACACGTTGCTCCCGCTGCTGATGGAGAGCGGCCTGTTCGCCTACTTCCGCAGCCGCCCCTACGACGTGACGGCATCGCCAGCCGACAAGCCCAAGGGCATCTTCGTCTCCGCTTTCTCGAAAATGCCGCTCGCGGCAGACTTTTCCTACGTGCTGCAAGGACAGGAGGACGACTTCCAGCGCGGCATCAGTGCCCTCGCGCTGCTCGCGCCGGTGAGCGTGGGCATCCGTCCCGGACAGGAGGCACAGCTCGGCGGCCTGCGCGACGCAAAGGTCTACTGCTTCGACGGGCCTAACCCCTCGGGCAACGTCGGCGTGCAAATCAACCACATCGACCCCATCAACAAGGGCGAGACCGCCTGGACGCTCGGGGCGGAGGAGGTCATCTTCGTCGGCCGGCTGCTGCGCACGGGGCACGTCGACTTCACGCGCCGCATCGCACTGGCCGGGAGCGACATGCGCGACCCGCAATACGTCGAGGCCGTCGTCGGCGCGCGGCTGGACTCCCTCGTCGGGGGCAGGCTATCAGCCGACCACCACGTCCGCCTCATCGACGGCAACCCCCTCGTGGGGCGCAAGACCGCGACCGACCGCTTCCTCGGCGCGCACACCACGGAGGTATGCGCCATCCCCGAGGGCGACGACCGCGACGAGGTGCTGGGCTGGATAGCCCCCCGCCTGAACGACTTCTCCACCCACCGCAGCTATTTCAGCTGGCTCCAAGGCAAAGGCCGCAAGTACGACCTCGACTGCCGCGTCAAGGGCGGGCAGCGTCACATCATCATGAGCGGCGAATACGACCGCGTCTTCCCGATGGACATCTACGCCGGCTACCTCGTCAAGGCCATCATCACCGGCAACATCGACCGGCAGGAGGAGCTGGGCATCTACGAGGTGGCACCGGAGGACTTCGCCGTGGCCGAGTTCGTCGACTCCTCGAAGCTCGAGCTGCAACGCATCGTGCGCCAGGGGCTCGACGAGCTCCGCAAAGAGAACAGCTGACCCGACAGGCCGGGCAACCATCCCACCCGTAACGTAAACAAGGACACACCCAATGATAAAGAAGTTATTCGACAGCGCAAGGCCTCACTTCGGGCCCGGCGGCAAGTTCAGCTGCCTCCACTCCGTCTTCGAGGGCATGGAGAGCTTCCTGCTCGTCCCGAACCGCACCTCGGCCGTGGGCGCGAGCATCCACGACGCCATCGACTCGAAACGCATCATGTCGTTCGTGGTCATCGCCCTGCTCCCCGCCCTCCTGCTGGGCATGTACAACGTAGGCTACCAGAACTACGCGGCGGCGGGGCTCGAAGGCACGTTCTGGCAACTCTTCGGCTACGGCTTCCTGGCCGTCCTGCCCATGATAGTCGTCTCCTACGTCGTCGGGCTCGGCATCGAGTTCGTCGTGGCGCAGTGGAAAGGCGAGGAAATCCAGGAGGGCTACCTCGTGACCGGCCTCCTCATCCCGCTCATCGTCCCGGTGACCACGCCGCTGTGGATGCTGGCCATCGCCGTCGCCTTCTCCGTCATCTTCGCCAAGGAAATCTACGGCGGGACGGGCATGAACATCTTCAACCCCGCCATCGTGGCGCGCGCCTTCCTCTTCTTCTCCTACCCGAACCAGATGAGCGGCGAGAGCGTGTGGGTGAACAAGGAGAGCATCCTCGGCCTCGGCGGCGACCTGCCCGACACCTTCACGCAGGCCACGCCCCTTGGCAGCATCGGCACGGCCGACCTGCCGCCGCTCCACGACCTCGTGACGGGCCTCATCCCCGGCTCCGTGGGCGAGACGAGCGTCGTGGCCATCGCCATCGGTGCCGCCATCCTGCTCTGGACGGGCATCGCCTCGTGGCGCACGATGGCGGGCGTATTCATCGGCGGCATACTGACGGCGGCCCTCTTCCACGCCACGGGGCAGAGCCCGCTGACGTGGTACGAGCACCTGCTGGTCGGCGGCTTCTGCTTCGGCGCAGTGTTCATGGCCACCGACCCCGTCACGAGCGCCCGCACCGAGGGCGGCAAGTGGATCTACGGCCTGCTCGTCGGCGCCGTCGCCATCCTCATCCGCGTGCTCAACCCCGGCTACCCCGAGGGCATGATGCTGGCCATCCTGCTCATGAACGCCATCGCCCCGCTCATCGACTACTGCTTCGTGCAACGCAACATCAGCAAGCGTGCCCGCCGCGCCGTCCACTCCAAATAGCCTCCCCACATGAAGATCAACACCAACAGCAACAGCTATACCATCGTCTACGCCGCCGTCGTGGTCGTCGTGGTCGCCTTCCTGCTCGCCTTCGTATCGAAAGCCCTCGAAGAGCCGTCGAAAGCCAACGAACGCATCGACAAGAAGAAGCAAATACTCGCGGCGCTCAACATCCGCGGCATCGCAGGCCAGCAGGTCGAGGAGGAATACGACCGCGTCGTCGTGGCCGACCGCATCATCGACCGGGCGGGTAAGATTGTCGATCAGGGCACCGGGAAAGACAAGTCGGCTTTCGCTCTCGACAGCAAGGCCGTCACGGACGACTGCCTCCCCCTCTACGTCTGCCAGGTGGACGGGGCGGTGAAATACGTCATCCCCCTCTCCGGCAAGGGGCTGTGGGGAGCCATCTGGGGCTACCTCGCCCTCAACGACGACGGGCAGACGGTCTTCGGCGCATACTTCGGCCACGAGAGCGAGACGGCGGGACTGGGCGCACGCATCAACGACCTCGACTTCCAGGAGCAGTTCCGCGGCAAGCAAGTGCTCGACGGCGACGGCGGCGTAGCCCTCAAAGTCGTCAAGAAAGGCCAGGTGAAGAACGCCGGCTACGAGTGCGACGGCATATCGGGCGCGACGCTCACCATGGACGGCGTGAGCGCCATGCTCGGCGACTGCCTCGCCCGCTACGCCGCCTTCCTGACAAGCATCAACAGATAACAAACGCGTCGGAACAATGAACAAGCTATTTTCAAAAGAGAACCGCGCCGCCCTCCTGGCACCGCTGAACATGGACAACCCCATCCTCGTGCAGGTGCTGGGCATCTGCTCCGCGCTGGCCGTCACCTCGCAGCTCGAGCCGGCCATCGTCATGGGCCTCTCCGTGACGGTCATCACGGCGTTCAGCAACGTCATCATCTCCCTCATACGGCGGACCATCCCCAACCGCATCCGCATCATCATCCAGCTGGTCGTCGTGGCCGCGCTGGTGACGATGGTGAGCATGGTGCTCAAAGCCTTCGCCTACGACGTGAGCGTGCAGCTGAGCGTCTACGTCGGCCTCATCATCACCAACTGCATCCTCATGGGTCGGCTCGAAGCCTTCGCCATGATGAACGCCCCCTGGCCCAGTTTCCTCGACGGCATCGGCAACGGACTCGGCTACGCCTACATCCTGGTCGTCGTCGGAGCCGTGCGCGAGGTGCTCGGCTCGGGCTCCATACTGGGCTGGAAGTTCATGCCCGACAGCTTCTACGCCGCGGGCTACGCCGACAACGGCATGATGACCATGCCCGCCATGGCGCTCATCCTGCTGGGCTGCGTCATCTGGGCACACCGCTCGCTGAACAAGGAAGAGAAGAAGAAATAAAGAATAGGTAGAACCAGCAATCCGCACACCGCATGGAACACGCAATCAGTCTCTTTGTCCGCTCCATCTTCGTCGACAACATGATATTCGCATCCTTTCTCGGGATGTGCTCCTACCTGGCCGTCAGCAAGAACGTCAAGACGGCCTTCGGCCTCGGCGTGGCCGTGACGTTCGTCCTGCTCATCACCGTCCCCGTCAACTACCTGCTCCAGACGCGCATACTGGCCGAGGACGGCATCTTCGGCATCGACCTGACCTACCTCTCGTTCATCCTCTTCATCGCCGTCATCGCGGGCATCACGCAGCTGGTCGAGATGGTCGTCGAGCGTTTCTCGCCGTCGCTCTACTCGGCCCTGGGCATCTTCCTGCCCCTCATCGCCGTCAACTGCGCCATCATGGGCGCGTGCCTCTTCATGCAGCAGCGCATCGGCATGGACCCCGCCACCAGCACGCAGGCCATCGGCAGCCTCGCCGATGCCGTCGTCTACGCCCTCGGCGCGGGGATAGGATGGCTCATGGCCATCGTATGCCTGGCAGCCATCAACGAGAAAATGGCCTACACCGACGTGCCCAAGCCGCTCCGGGGGCTGGGCATCACGTTCATCACCGTGGGACTGATGGCCATGGCCTTCATGTGCTTCTCCGGACTGGACATCTGAACCGACACGTGCAAGACATTCATCAGGTATGAGCGACACATATATCATCTTAGACTGCATCCTCATAGGATGGCTCACGGCCATCGTCTGCCTGGCGGCCATCCACGAGAAATCAGCGTAGGACTGATGGCCAATGGCCTTCATGTGCTTCTCCAAACCGAACATCTGAACCGACACGTACAAGACATTCATCAAGTATGACCGACACATATTTCATCTTAGACAGCATCCTCGTCTTCCTCGTGACCATCGTGGTGCTGGTAGCCATCCTGCTCGTGGCCAAACGCTACCTCAGCCCCAGCGGGAAAGTGACCATAACGATTAACGGCAAGGAAAAGATTTCCGTCGACCAGGGCTCGAGCCTCCTCTCCACCCTGTCGGAGAACGGGGTCTACCTCTCCTCGGCCTGCGGCGGCAAGGGCTCGTGCGGACAGTGCAAGTGCCAGGTGCCCGAAGGCGGAGGCGAGATACTCGACGTCGAGAAAGGCCACTTCACCCGCAAGCAAATCAAGGAACACTACCGGCTGGGATGCCAGTGCAAGGTCAAGGGCGACCTCGCCGTCACCGTCCCCGCCTCCGTCCTCGGAGTGAAGGAATGGGAGTGCGAAGTCATCTCGAACCGCAACGTCGCCACCTACATCAAGGAGTTCATCGTCAAGCTCCCCGAGGGCGAGCACATGGACTTCGTCCCCGGCTCCTACGCGCAAATCAAGATACCGGCGTTCTCCATGGACTACGACCGCGACATCGACAAGGAGCTCATCGGCGAGGAATACCTCCCCTCGTGGCAGAAGTTCGGCCTCTTCGCCCTGAAATGCCAGAACACGGAGGAGACCGTCCGCGCCTACTCCATGGCCAACTACCCCGCCGAGGGCGACCGCATCATGCTCACCGTGCGCATCGCCACGCCGCCCTTCAAGCCCAAACCCGAGGTAGGCTTCCAGGATGTCATGCCGGGCATCGCGTCGTCCTACATCTTCACCCTCAAACCCGGCGACAAGGTGCGCATGAGCGGCCCCTACGGCGACTTCCACCCGAACTTCGACTCCAAGCGCGAGATGATGTGGATAGGCGGCGGCGCAGGCATGGCGCCCCTCCGCGCGCAAATCATGCACATGACCCGCACGCTCAACACCCGCGACCGCAAGATGACCTACTTCTACGGCGCGCGCGCCCTCAACGAGGTGTTCTACCTCAACGACTTCCTCGAACTGGAAAAGGAGTTCCCCAACTTCACGTTCCACCTCGCCCTCGACCGCCCCGACCCCGCCGCCGACGCAGCCGGGGTGAAGTACACGCCGGGCTTCGTGCACAAGGTCATCTACGAGACCTACCTCAAAGACCACGAGGCTCCCGAGGACATCGAGTACTACATGTGCGGCCCCGGCCCGATGTCGGCGGCGGCCGTGGCCATGCTGACCGACCTCGGCGTGGAGCCCGAATCCATCAGCTACGACAACTTCGGCGGATAGGCCGCACCGCGCCTCCCCGCCATACGCACACGCCGCCGGGCACTCCCCGGCGGCTTTTTTATGCCCCCGCGCGCCCCTTTCCGCCCCAAAACTGACGCGCCGGGCGCGCCGGACGGCCGGAAATAACGCCTAAGTTCGTAAATTTGCAGCCGAATCCTTACCAGAAACGACCTTATGGCTATCATCAAATGCCCCGAATGCGGCCACTCAGTGCCGGACAACGCCCCGTTCTGTCCGGGATGCGGCATCAAAATCGCCAACAACCTCAAGAAATGCCCCGAGTGCGGGGAAGTCGTCTTCGCCTCGACCGACACCTGCCCGCAGTGCGGCCACTCCTACACGGCCTCCGCCGAGCCCGCAAAGGCC
Organism: uncultured Prevotellamassilia sp.; assembly: GCA_964647405.1. GTDB lineage: Bacteria > Bacteroidota > Bacteroidia > Bacteroidales > Bacteroidaceae > Alloprevotella. The sequence continues at coordinate 933 of CAZYHW010000083.1, read as the reverse complement.
TCCGCCGCGACGGGACAGGAGGCAGAGGAGGAGGAAATCCTCGGCTACACCACCCCGCAAGCCAAACCGAAGAAGAAGAAACGCCACACGGCACTCATCGTCAGCACGCTGGTCATCATCGCCTGCATCATCGGCGGCACGGCGGGCTACATCTACATGCGCTCGCAGGAGCAGGCCGAGGAGATGGAAGCGGCGGTGAGGCAGCTGGACGGTTGCCTCGACCCCGACGAATACCAGGCCTTCCTCGATGCCTACCCCAGCTATCCGCGGCGCAAGGAGCTCGAAGCGCGCATGACGAAGCTCCGCACGGAGAACGAGGCGTGGGAGGCCATCCGCACCTCGCCCTCGAAGAACGACTTCATCCAGTTCCTGAACCGCTTTCCCGGCAGCCGCTTCGAGGCAGCCTGCCACCAGAAGATTGACTCGCTCGACTGGCTCGACGCGCTGGCCACGAACACGCCCGACGCCGTGACGCGCTACATGGCCGAACACCCCGACGGGGCCTACGCCGACGAGGCGCGCAAGATGGCCGACGACATCGTGTCGCTGACCGTGCGCCCGCAGGAACGCGCCCGCCTCGCGCAAGTCAGCCGCGCGTTCTTCACCGCACTGTCGGCCAACGACCTGGCCACCGTCGTGCGCCTCACGCCCGACGTGATGCGGGACTTCCTCTCCACGCCGCAGGCCACGCGCGCCGACGTCGCCACCACCATGCAGCGGATGCACGCCGGAGCGGCCGACGCGCCCTCCTTCACCGTCGGGAGCGACTTCGTCGTCACCAAGCGCACCGTCGAGCCCGACAGCATCGTCTACAACGTGGCCTACACCGTCGAGGAGCGGCGCGGCCTCACCGGCACGGGCACCCCCACGGCCTACAAGGTGTTCATGGAAGTGGACCGCCAGATGAAGATTCACTCCGTCCAGATGAAGGAA
>CAZYHW010000082.1:0-7887 GCA_964647405.1 uncultured Prevotellamassilia sp. | reverse complement strand
ATATCGGTTTTCAGATACATTGTTGCGCGTATGACATTGGAGAGTGCATACCGTTACCAAGATTCTGGGTGACTATTGGGAAACAGATTATATGGGATTTTCCTAAAGACTTCATGGATGAGGAAGATTGGTATTTTTATGATGAAGCCAAAAGATTGTCCCGTCTGATAAAAGAATATGTGGATTGCCCTATCAATGAACTTTTGACACACAAGTTCAACGACAGATTCAAGTTAATCCCTATCCTGCACGTATGTGACAGACGTATAGGGAAAAGACGCTTGGAACAACTGTTGCATAATGATGAATATTCAGCGGTATCATGGCTGATAGAAAGACGATTGAACACGGTATGATTTTTGAATTGCTTACTCTTTGTTTCCTAAAATCTAAACCTGCAATCATATAAAACCGTTGGTACAATAAAGTATATAGTTGCATCCTAAATACTTTTATGGTTTTGCCGACAACGTTTGTTATCACAAAATGGCTGCCTCATCTGAATAACAGTCTGCATTAAGGTGGCAGAAGGAATCACCTTTCGACGGGAAAAGCGTATCTTTGTCCCGCCTGCCGGACAGGACCGCGAGCCTTGGACGGCGTGTTCACCCCATCACAACCGCGACATGAAAGCCTTATCGGGATTTCTCACCGTTCTATGCCTATGCGCCATCTCCGCGCTTCCCGTCATGGCACAGATCGATTCTGTCAGCATGACACCGACAGCCGTAACGCTGGTCAGCGATACGAGCTCCGTCGTAGCGGGCGCATCCCAATCCATCGACCCTCCCGTTTCACATTACCGCCAAATAGACTTCAACTTTGACGCACCGATATTCGGCGGACTCATCGGCCTGACTGGTGTGAGCTTGTTGCTGCTTGTGCTTCCACTGCTCGTGTTGGGAGCAATCATCTGGCTGATCGTGCGCGCCTTTCGTCGCCCTGTACCGCCGCCCCGGCTAACAAGCGAAACAAAGGCCGCCTATATACATACACGTCAGAACCAAGCCATACGTCTCGCCGCCACAGGAGCGGGCATCGCGCTGTTGGGGCTCGTCGTCGGCGGGAATCTGCTCACCGGTGCCGGACTGCTCGTGGCCTGCATCGGAGGTGGGAACTACTGGATAGCACGACGCGACAGCAACTACTACGAAAGGGGAAACAAAACAAACGACAAGAATCCATGCGACAATACCAAGAACTGCTCCGACGACTCCTCGACGAAGGAGTCGTGAAAGACGACCGCACAGGTACGGGTACGCGCAGCCTTTTCGGCTACCAGATGCGCTTCAATCTGGCCGACGGTTTTCCTCTGCTCACCACTAAGAAACTGCATCTCCGTTCCATCATCTACGAACTGCTGTGGTTTCTGCGCGGCGACACCAACGTGCATTACTTGCAGGAACACGGTGTGCGCATCTGGAACGAGTGGGCCAACCCGGACGGGGATTTGGGGCATATCTACGGATACCAGTGGCGTTCGTGGCCTGACTATGACGGCGGCCATATCGACCAGATTGCAGAAGTGGTGCGGCAAATCAAGGAAAATCCCAACTCACGTCGCCTTCTGGTAAGCGCATGGAACGTGGCCGACCTCGGGCGGATGAACCTGCCCCCTTGCCACTTACTGTTCCAGTTCTACGTGGCACAAGGCCGCCTTTCGCTTCAACTCTACCAGCGTTCGGCCGACACATTTCTCGGGATGCCGTTCAACATCGCCAGCTACGCCCTCCTGTTGCTCATGACAGCACAAGTGACCGGGCTGGCCGCAGGTGATTTTGTCTATACCACGGGCGATACCCATCTTTACCTCGACCACGTGGAGCAGGCCCGCATCCAGCTGTCGCGCCAACCACGCCAACTGCCGACCATGCGCCTCAATCCGGAGGTCAAAAGCCTTTTCGACTTCCGTTACGAAGATTTCCAATTAGAGAACTACGACCCTTGGCCACATATCCAGGCCAAAGTGTCAGTCTGACATCCCCTTACACATGACCACCACGGACATCACCCTCATTGCAGCCCTCGCCCGAAACCGTGCCATCGGCTACCGGAACAGCCTCCTCTACCACCTGCCCGCCGACCTGCGTCGCTTCAAAGCCCTCACCACCGGACACACCGTCATCATGGGGCGACGCACGTTCGAGTCACTGCCAAAAGGTGCCCTACCCAATCGGCGCAACATCGTCCTGACACGGACTGCGGGGGCTTCCTTTCCCGGAGCGGAGACCTACGCTTCACTGCATGACGCACTCGCCTCATGCCATACGGGCGAAAAGGTGTTCATCATCGGCGGCGCGTCGGTTTATGCCGAATCTCTTCCCCTCGCCCGCCGCCTCTGCCTGACCCACATCCGAGCCACGCCCGCCAAGGCCGATGTCTATTTCCCCAGGTTTAACAAGCGTCATTGGCGCGTCACATTCCGCGAGAAGCACGCACCTGACAGCAAGCACTTGCAACGCTATACGTTTGTCGACTACGTTCGCCGTCGTTGACACCAGCCCGACGGCTGGCCTCTTTGTTACTTTTCCTGAAACGCCAGTGGGCACGGCGTTTTTTTCTTACCTTTGGGGTCGCCAACGGACAACTCTCCATGACACTTACGAAAAGACTACTCCTCTTTGCCGCCTTGTTCTGCACAATCGAAGCTGCTGCACAACCACTTATCAGCCTGCAAACCCGCCGACACGAGCTGGGCAGCATCCTCTGGAAACAACCGGTCAAGGCTATCTTCGAAATAGGAAACCGTGGCACGTCGCCACTCCTCATCACCGACGTACACCCTGACTGCGGCTGCACGGTGGCCGAATGGACAACCGACAGCATACGTCCCGGCCAAGTCGGCGAAATCTCCGTCACCTATGATGCCGAAATGCTCGGTAATTTTGAAAAGCAAATCGCGGTCACTACGAATGCCGAGAGGGAACCTTTCTACCTGACGGTCTCGGGCGATGTTGTCAGGGAGAAGACTGATTATTCCAACCACTTTCCCTACCATATCGGCGACATCTATTATAACCGCAATGAGATAGCTTTCGACGACGTACACAGCGGCGACCTCCCGCGTGACACCATCCTCCTGCTCAACGGCAGCGGTAAGACATACGAACCGGCCTTGATGCACCTGCCCCCCTACCTCACGATGGATGCCGTGCCCGACCGCATCCGCAGCGGCAAGACGGGAAAAATCATCCTCACCCTCGACAGTCGCAAACTGTACGACATGGGACTCACGCAAACCAGTATTTACCTCAGCCGCTACCCCGGCGACCGCGTGAGCGATGAGAACGAGATACCCGTGTCGGTTCTGCTCCTGCCCCCTGCCGCGGATCTTACTCCGCAACAGCTGGCCATGTCGCCGGTCTGCACATTCGACACGACATTCATCGACCTCGGCAGTTTCGAAGGTAAGAAACGGAAAAAATGCGAGTTCGTCCTGACAAACACAGGGCGCAGCACGTTGTCCGTAAAGTCCTTGCAGGTGTATCACCCTTGCCTGAACGTTGCCTTGGGAGAACGGGAACTTGCTCCCGGGCAAAGCACGTATATACGGGTTACGGCCGTGGCGGAACATCTCAACCGGTCGAAATCGCGACCACGTATCCTGCTTATCACCAACGACCCAGTCAATCCCAAGAAAATCCTCGAAATAAAAATTACGGAGTAAGCGAAAAAAAGCGGCAACGCTTTTGCATCTCCGAATTTAATTGTAATTTTGCACCGCAATACCGGAAAGTAGCGCAGTTGGTAGCGCACTACGTTCGGGACGTAGGGGTCGGGCGTTCGAGTCGCCTCTTTCCGACACAAAGGCGAAGATTGAGTAATTCAGTCTTCGCCTTTGTTTTGTCTGGCATATCTATAATACAAGCCCTCTCACCACATATAATTATTCTCTGTGACTTCAAACAATCATACGGTGTCCCTCACGCTTCCGGGAGGCACGCCGAACAAACGCTTGAACGCCATGGAGAAATGGGAACGGTTCTTGAAGCCGACGGCCACGTACACATCCGAAGGCTTGTGCTTTCCGTCATGAAGCATCTCGTATGCCTTGTCAAGCCTCTTCCTGATAAGCCATTTTTCCGGCGACAAGTCGCTCACTTTGGCAAAGTCACGCTTAAACGTGGCGAGACTGCGACCCGTATAAGTGGCAAACTCTTCCATAGTCAAGTCCTGCGTGTAGTTTTCTTCCATGAAGGACAATATGTCTATCTTCCACGATTCATTGAAGTCGAACAGCGTAGGATAGAAACGGGCATCGGCTTCAAGCAGGCAATAGAGAGCCTCCTGCATCTTTAACCGGATGATTTCGTCTTTGGGCTTGACGTTTGCGTCCGTGTAAGGGAAGAGCGAGAGGAACAGGCTTCGGAGAGCGGGTGTCTGGGGCAACAAGACGGCCGGCTCACGGATTCGCTTTACGTCCACGGGCATGGCGGACTTGTCCAGCCGACCGAAAAAATCACGCAGGAAATTCCGTTCAAAGCGAATACTAATGGCCTTGTAGGGAGCACCATCCACGGTGTGTTTCAGTAGCTTCACCTGATGGTCGCGTTTGAGAAACACGTAATTCCCGGCTGCCACTTTCAGCTGGTGGCTGCCGTCGTCCACCTGCATCTCACCCGAATAGACATAGATGAGGACATGGACGGGCATACGGTGTTCGTAAAGCATCTCGTGCGGCACGAAGCAACTGTAAACGACATCCCAATACTTATATACTTGCGATTCTTTTAGCATAACGTTACACAAATATAGGGAACTACCCCTTATCAAACAAACTTCCGCCTGTCAAGTGGCGATAAACGACGGATTCCTTCCCTTGTGAGGGGAGAAATCCGTCATCTCTATATCGTCTGGCATCCTGTTCCGTCTTGTTCAGGCCGTTTTTATTATAGCCACGCCTGCCACCATCAGGGCTATGCCCACGAACTGGACAAGACCTATCCGCTTTCGCATGGCTCCCAGCCATCCGTAGCCTTCCATGAGGAGGCTGAACGACATCTGGCCGAGCAGTAGCGCCATGAAAAACGCCCCCGCCCCAATCTGCGGTATCAGCCAGGCGTTGCCGAACACCGATATGGCTCCGCACACGCCGCCCAGCCACATCCACCACGGATGGCCTTTGGAAAAGACCTGACGCACGCGCCATAATTTCCGGCTGCCCGTGCAGAAAAGGAGCATGGCTGCGGTGGCGATGAAGAAAGACAGGGTGGATGCCTGCACGGCCGAGCCGAGGCCGACACCCAGTGCCCCGTAAATCGTCCCGATAGATGCCATCAGGCAGCCTGTCGCAATTCCCGCCAACTGCCACAGCAGGATGTACTTGCCCGTAAGGGTATATGCCTTTCCCTTAGAGCCGGGAACGACCACCAGCACGACACCCGCTATCAGCATAAGTATGGCCACGGCGCGTATGACCGAGAACGGAATGCTTATTGAGCCGAACAAGCCGAAATGGTCGATGACCACGCTGAACAACAGTTGTCCCGACAAGGTCAGGATGGCTGTTTGCAACTGTCCGAGTGCCCGGAAGAGGTAGATGGTCGCCGTGATGGTGAACAGGGCGATGATGCCGCCCGTCCAGCCCCACCATGGGACACCGGCTACTTGCCCGACTGTCGGCCATATCGGCATACCCCTCATGGCCGACACGGCCGACAGCAGCAGCGAAGACACCGCGAACGAAACCAAAGTCACCACGCAGGCCGAGCCGGTGCTCATCCGCATCCGCGCGTTTGCCGCTGTCTGGACGGGGACAAGCATTCCCAGCAACATGGCGATGACCATGAATAACTTCATTCCTGCAATATATGCACTCCCGGACTTCCGTAAAGCCGTGTCCGCAGTTCTCCCAGTTCGGCTATCTGTTCGTCCGTCCGTTCACCGTGGATTTCCAGTTTGTCGAGTGCGGCGGTCAGTGAGGCATATTCCGAGTCGGAAAGCGTCACGTCGGCCGCTCCCAGGTTTTCGGCTATCCGGTCATCGCTCCGCATGCCGGGAATGGGCACGACGTGTGTCTGCTTCATCACCCAGGCGAGCGATATCTGGGCAGGCGTGCAGCCCTTCTGCCGCGCATACTGTCTGACCAAATCGATGACGGGCTGGTTGGCCTCCACGTTCTCGGGCTTGAAACGCGAGATGACCCTGCGGATGTCGTCGCCCTCATAGTGCATCTGTGCCGTATATCGGCCACTGAGCAGGCCGCCGGCCATCGGCGCATAGGCCACGAAGCCTATGCCCAATTCGCGACAAAGGGGTATCACGTCGGCTTCCCACTGGCGCGCCATCATGGAGTATTCACTCTGCACGGCCGTGAGCGGCGTGACGGCGTGGGCTGCCCGTATCTGCCCGGCCGTGGCTTCCGACACGCCCCATGCCAAGATTTTGCCCTCCCGGATAAGCTCGCCGAACCATCCGGCCATCTCTTCCACGTCTGCCCCCTTGGGGACGCGGTGGACATAGTACAGGTCGATGCGGTCGGTCTGCAAACGCCTCAGGCTGCCCTCGACGGCAAAGCGCACGCCGTTCCGGCTCAGTTTGCCGTCCGCTATCGTTTCCTGTCCCATGAGTGGCGAAGGCGAATACTTCGTGCAAAGGACCACCTCGTCACGGATGGGTTTCAACGCCTTCCCCACGAGTTCCTCGTTCCGGTAGGTGGCATAGATTTCGGCCGTATCATAAAAGTCACAGCCCATATCGTGCGCCTTACGCATCAGGCGGATGGATTCGCTTTCCTCCGGAACCTTGCCGTAGGCGGTGCTGAATCCCATGCAGCCCATGCCTATGGCCGACACGTCCAGCGTTCCTAAATGCCTCCGTTTCATGTCCTACTTATATTTTGCCGACAGTTCGTAGACTTTCGTCCAGTACTCGTTGGCCGTGATGCTTGCCCCGTTCAGCTCGGGGTATTCATAGCGTATCTCGCACTCCCCGCGTTCGTTGTACATCCGCCAATAGGCGTCCGCTATCCTTGCCGGGTCGAAATAAGAGTCCATGCCGATGGTGCCGCATACCGTGACCGTGCCGACGAAGATGCCTTGCGGTTTCAGCTGGTCGTGGAGGATATAGGCCAACGTGCGGAGTGCCGCCTTGTCGAGCGACAAGGGGATGAACTGCGCCAAGGGATACAGTGCCAGTCCGCCACCCGTCAGGATGATTGCCCCGTTCTTCTTGCCGAATTCCGCGGTGGCCACCTGCCGGACGCAGGCATAGGCACTCGCCACGTCGGCCTGGTAGTGGCGCATCAGTTCCGCGCTGTCCATCTTCCCCGCCTCGTCTGCCGCCGTGATACCTACGTTGTACACCAACACATCGGGTGTGCCGAACTGGCGTTCCACCTGTTCCATGGCGGCGGCCAGCGTCGCCGGTTGCCCTGCATCCGCGACATGGACGTGCGTCTCGATGCCCGTTTCCGTCATCGCCTTGCGGTAATTCTCCAATGCTTGCTCGTTGCGTGCCATCAGCACTACGCGAAAACCTTCCTTGCCGAATCTCTCGGCCACGTGGTTGCCCAGTCCCTGTCCGGCACCGACCACTACGATTGTCTTTTTGTCCATAATCTGCTTTTATGATTGGTTATAAGTTTCTTCTGCGTCTTTCTGCCTCCATGCGCCGACCGCCATGCCCTGTCCGCGCCCCGGACAACCGGCAAGAGCAAAATTTCCGGTTACGAACCGTGGATGCTCCCTCACGTCGCGCATTTGTTTTTACGGTTGCAAAGTTAGGGGGATGCCGACCGCGGGGCGTTGCTGTCGGGCTCAATGAAATGTTGTCCTGCGGTTCATCTTCCAGATGCTTGGCAGGGCATTCCGCACAGCCGTATCGGGAAATCCTGTCAGCCGACCCGTCACGACAAGTCGGCGACCTGTCGCAACGGGTCGCCGACTT
>CAZYHW010000081.1:0-8429 GCA_964647405.1 uncultured Prevotellamassilia sp. | reverse complement strand
TGCGCGCCGGAGGCTTCGGCCGCCACGGCGGAGGCTCGTTCGGGGGCGGCAGCTTCGGCGGAGGAGGCGCGGGAGGCCGTTTCTGAAACAACGCACATACAGGGACAAACATCAAACATAACGCTCTGCAACATGAAAAAATCGACTATCACGCTCTTCGTCATCGGAGCAATCGTCATCGTCCTGGCCGGGGGGATGACCGTACAGTATAACCGCATCGTGGCCAACGACGAGGCCGTCACGACGGCGTGGGCCAACGTCGAGTCGCAATATCAACGCCGCAGCGACCTCATCCCGAACCTCGTGAACACCGTGAAGGGATATGCCACGCACGAGCGCGAAACGCTCGAAGGGGTCATAGCAGCCCGCGCCAAGGCGACACAGGTCACGGTCGACCCGGAAAAACTGACACCCGAACGACTTGCCGAGTTCCAGCAAGCCCAAGGCGAACTCTCGACCGCACTGGGCCGCCTGATGCGTATCACGGAGAACTACCCGGAGCTGCGCGCCGACAAGGCATTCGACGACCTGCAAGCCCAACTCGAAGGTACGGAGAACCGCATCAACGAGAGCCGGCGACAGTATAACGAGGCCGTGCAAGCCTATAACCTCAGCATCCGCCGGTTCCCGAGCAACATCCTCGCCCGGCAGTTCGGCTTTGAAAAACGGGAGAAGTTCGAAGCCGCCGAAGGCGCGGAGCAAGCACCGACCGTAGAATTTTAATCACCCCTCACACGACACACAAGAAAATGGACAGCAAGCAACGGTACATGATGCGCGGCGTGAGCGCCATGAAAGAAGATGTGCACAACGCCATCAAGAACATCGACAAAGGAATCTTCCCGAAAGCCTTCTGCAAGATAATCCCGGACATCCTCGGCGGCGACCCGGAATACTGCAACATCATGCACGCCGACGGCGCGGGCACGAAGTCGTCGCTGGCCTACCTCTACTGGAAAGAGACGGGCGACCTCTCCGTGTGGAAAGGCATCGCGCAGGACGCGCTCATCATGAACATCGACGACCTGCTCTGCGTGGGTGCGGTGGACAACATACTGGTGTCGTCCACCATCGGACGCAACAAACTGCTGATACCGGGCGAAGTCGTCTCGGCCATCATCAACGGGACGGACGAGCTGCTGGCCGAACTGCGCGGCATGGGCGTGGGCGTGTATGCCACCGGTGGCGAGACCGCCGACGTGGGTGACCTCGTCCGCACCATCATCGTCGACTCCACAGTAACCTGCCGCATGAAACGCAGTGACGTCATCGACAACGCCAACATACGACCCGGGGATGTCATCGTCGGACTTGCCTCCTACGGACAGGCCACCTACGAAAAGGAATACAACGGCGGCATGGGCAGCAACGGCCTGACCTCGGCACGCCACGACGTGTTCGCCAAATACCTCGCCGAGAAATACCCTGAGAGCTACGACCACGCCGTGCCCGAAGAACTGGTCTATTCCGGTTCCTACCAGCTGACAGACCCGGTCGCCGGTTCCCCGCTCGATGCCGGCAAGCTGGTACTCTCGCCCACCCGCACCTACGCCCCCGTGGTGAAGAAGATTCTCGACGAACTGCGCCCGCGAATCCACGGTATGGTTCACTGCTCAGGCGGAGCGCAGACGAAAGTGCTGCACTTCGTGGGCGAGAACTGCCACGTCGTCAAGGACAACCTCTTCCCCGTCCCGCCCCTGTTCCGCGCCATCAAGGAACAGAGCGGCACGGACTGGACAGAGATGTACAAGGTATTCAACATGGGCCACCGCCTCGAAGTGTATGTCGACCCGGCCGATGCCGAACGCATCATCGACATCTCGCGGAGCTTCCACATCGACGCACAGGTCGTAGGGCGAATCGAAGAAGGCTCCCGCTCACTCACCATACGCAGCGAGTACGGCGAGTTCAACTATTAAGCCGCTCAGGTATCGTGGGAGCGGACTTTCCCAAACCAGCAAACATGACAGCAAACGGAAATACACTGTTAGAAAAATTAGACGGCCTCCAATCGCGGTTCGATGAGGTGGCCACGCTTATCACAGACCCCGCCGTCATCGCCGATCAGTCCCGATACGTCCGCCTGACAAAGGAGTACAAGGAACTGGAAAGCCTGATAGCCGCACGCGACGAGTACGCCGGCCTGTTGCGTAACCTCGAAGAGAGCAAGACCCTGCTGCTCACAGAGAGCGACCCGGAACTCAAAGAGATGGCCCGCGAAGAAGTGGCGGCCTGCGAGAGCCGACTGCCCGAACTGGAAGAGAAGATAAAGCTCATGCTCGTCCCCCAGGACCCGGAGGACGCCAAGAACGCCATCTTGGAGATACGCGGCGGAACAGGGGGCGACGAGGCGGCTCTTTTCGCCGGCGACCTCTTCCGCATGTACTCGAAGTATGCGGAACGAAAAGGCTGGAAGCTCGAAGTGTCCAGTGCCAACGAGGGCGCGGCCGGCGGCTTCAAGGAAATTGTCTGCTCTGTCACGGGCACGGATGTCTACGGCACGCTCAAATATGAGAGTGGTGTCCATCGCGTCCAGCGTGTCCCCGCCACCGAGACCCAGGGCCGCGTGCACACATCAGCCGCCACGGTGGCCGTACTTCCGGAAGCAGAAGCGTTTGACGTAGTAATCAATGAAGGCGAAATCAAATGGGACACTTTCCGGTCGAGCGGAGCAGGCGGCCAGAACGTCAACAAGGTGGAAAGCGGTGTGCGCCTGCGTTACAACTGGAAGAACCCGGTGACCGGGGAAACGGAAGAGATTCTCATAGAATGCACGGAGACGCGCGACCAGCCCAAGAACAAGGAACGCGCCCTGGCACGCCTGAGAACGTTCATCTACGACAAGGAACACCAGAAGTACGTCGACGACATCGCCTCGCGCCGCAAGACACTCGTCTCGACGGGCGACCGCTCGGCCAAGATACGCACCTATAACTACCCGCAGGGACGCATCACCGACCACCGCATCAACTACACCATCTATAACCTCTCGGCGTTCATGGACGGCGACATCCAGGACTGCATCGACCACCTCATCGTAGCCGAGAACGCCGAGCGGATGAAAGTGGCCGAGCTGTGACGCGGCAAGTGCCCCTGCAAACCCATAACCCCTTTACAGAATCCCCATCATGAACAAGAAAGAAATCATTGAGAACATACGCCGGAAGGCATCGTTCCTCTGCGTAGGACTGGACACCGACCTGAAAAAAATCCCAGCCCACCTGCTCGACGACGAAGACCCCATATTCACGTTCAACAAAGCCATCATCGACGCCACCGCCCCCTATTGCGTGGCCTACAAACCGAACCTGGCGTTCTACGAGTGCGGCGGGCTGAAAGGCTGGGCGGCCTTCGAGAAAACGGTGGCCTACCTGCGGGAAAACTATCCCGACCAGTTCATCATAGCCGACGCCAAGCGCGGCGACATCGGCAACACGTCGGCCATGTACGCCCGCTCGTTCTTCGGCGAGATGGATGTCGACGCACTGACCGTCGCCCCCTACATGGGTGAGGACAGCGTCACGCCTTTCCTCGACTACGAGGGGAAATGGGTCGTGCTGCTCGCCCTGACGAGCAACAAAGGCTCGCACGACTTCCAGCTGACTGCCGATGCCGAAGGGCAACGACTGTTTGAGAAAGTGCTGCAAGTTTCCCAACAATGGGCAGGACCGGACCGCATGATGTACGTCGTCGGTGCCACGCAGGGCAGCCTGTTCGCCGACATCCGCCGCATCGTCCCCGACCACTTCCTGCTCGTGCCGGGTGTCGGCGCACAGGGCGGCTCGCTCGAAGAAGTCTGCCGCTACGGCATGAACGCCGAGTGCGGCCTGCTCGTCAACTCGTCGCGCGGCATCATCTATGCGTCCGCCGGGACGGACTTCGCGCAGGTGGCGGCCGGGAAAGCCAAGGAATTGCAGCAACAGATGGCGGAACAGCTCAAACAGCACGGCATCCTATGAGGCCGACGCGCACAGCCCGCCCGGCACACGACACGGCGGCCGCGCACCTACGCCCTGCTGCCCGCCTATCCATCCCCGCACGGACATGACCGACCGCCTCATCATCAACGACCCCGTTTACGGCTTCACCGAGGTGCCGCGCGGCCTGCTGTGCGACATCATCAGGCATCCCTATTTCCAGCGCCTCCACCGCATCCGCCAGCTGGGGCTGGCCGGCTTGGTCTATCCCGGCGCACAGCACACGCGCTTCCTCCACTCGCTGGGTGCCTACCACCTGACGCGGAAAGCCATAGAAAGCCTTTCCTCGAAAGGCGTGTTCATCTTCGACTCCGAGACGGAGGCCGTCGAGGCAGCCATCCTCATGCACGACCTCGGGCACGGCCCTTTCTCGCACGTGTTGGAGCACGTGTTTGTCGACGGCGTGAGCCACGAGGAAGTATCGCTGATGATGATTGAGCAAATCAACGAGGAGATGCACGGGCAGCTGAACCTGGCCATCAAGATATTCAAGGACGAATACGCCAAGCACTTCCTGCACGAACTCATTTGCAGCCAGCTCGACATGGACCGCCTGGACTACCTCTGCCGCGACAGTTTCTTCACCGGCGTGCGCGAGGGGAACATCGGGGCGGAGCGAATCATACAGACGCTCAACGTATGGGACGACCGGCTCGTCGTGGAGCAGAAAGGCCTCTACTCGGTGGAGAACTACCTGATGTCGCGCCGGTTGATGTACTGGCAGGTCTACCTGCACAAGACGGCCACCGCGGGCGAGGCCGTCCTCACCGCCGCGCTCAAACGCGCCAAGGAGCTGGCCGAGGCGGGCGTGGAGCTCTTCGCCTCGCCCGCCCTCCGCTACTTCCTCTACAACAGGATAGACCGCCGCACCTTCATCGAGGACAGGGACTGCCTGCGCCACTTCGCGGAGCTTGACGACAGCGACATCCTCAACGCCATAAAAGTCTGGCAGGGGCACGACGACCGCGTGCTGGCTCTCCTCGCGAACGACTTCATCGAGCGGCGGCTCTTCAAGGTGGAGGTGTTGGATGCCGCGCCCGGGCAGGAAAGAATCGAGGCGTTGCACGAGGAAATAGCCCGCGCGCTGTCGCTCACGAAGGAGGAGGCCAGGTATTTCGTAGCCATACGCGAGGCGCGGAAAGAGATGTACTCGTCCACGGCAGAGGGTATCGGCATCCTCTATCCCGACGGGAGCGTGCGCGACGTGTCCACGGTTTCGCTCATCGTGCGCAACGAGACGACACAACCGACCGACCACAAACTGTATCTCTTCTACCAACGCCTGACCTGACACCCCCGTGCCGTCCGGACGGCCTGCGGGCTGCCCGCCCCTACGGCTACCTGCGAGGGGAATAACAGGGCGGAATCCTATCAGCCGGATAGGCAAAACAAGTCGGCGACCTGTACGCACGGGTCGCCGACTTGTTCATACGCCTCGCCTGACCGTGAAGCCGGGGTGTTTTCCGGCGAAATCGGCCTCTCTTTCAGAAAGGAGATATGGCCTCCACGGCACAGAGAAAGACGGAGGGGGAGAAACACATCCCCCCCTCTCTCGTAAAATCAACTGACTTCTGAATTACCGGGAAAGCCACGCCGCCCTCTCTCGAAGGGGGACGGCATTGGCCTCATGGGCAAACGCGGCGGGATTCATCACGGCCGGCCGGTGGCACCCGGCTACTCCGCACTGTCGACCGCCGACTGCCCGCTCCGTTCCTCACCACTCACGCGACGGGTGCCCTGCGCACCGGCTGGCATCGCCGCCGGGTCGCCGTCGGGCTGGGCGGCCGGACGGACTTCTCCCCGGTTGCCGTCCCCTTCGACAGGACGCAGCGTGGGATACCCGGCACTGTCGAAACGCAACACCCTACCCGCCGTGTCGACCGCGAGAGAGTCGAGCGAATCGACCGCCAGCGAGTCCGTGTCCCTGCGGCTGGGAACGTAGTAAACGTCGTACAGCGATGCCGGAATCTTCTCCTTCGGTGTCGCGTACTTGCGGGTGTATTTCTGTCCAAGCTCCGGGTCGCCGAGTACGCTCTCCATGAAATAGCCGAAGATGGGCAAGGCCGTGCGGCTGCCCTGACCGAGCGCGCCGGTACGGAAATGGATGCTGCGGTATTCCCCGCCCACCCAGGCACCACCGACGAGCCCGGGCGTCGTACCGATGAACCAGGCATCGGAATGGTTGTTCGATGTCCCCGTCTTCCCGCCGAAGTCCACCTTGTTGGCGTATGGCCACAAGTAGGAGCGCAGCGACTGGGACGTTCCGCCACCGTCGTAAACGCCGGCGCGCAACAGTTGCTGCATGAAGAAGGCCGAGCGGGCGGGCAACACCTGCTCCGTCGCCGGGCGGGCTTTGTAGATGGTTTTCCCGTCGCGGTCGACCACCTCGGTGACCAGCACGGGCTCGACGTGGCGGCCGTTGTTGGCCACGGTGGCGTAGGCGTTGACCATCTCCAGGAGGTTGACGTCGCTCGACCCCAACGCGAGCGACGGGGTCTCGTCAAGCGGCGACTCGATGCCCATGCGATGCGCCGTCCGTGCCACCTTGTCGATGCCCACGCGCTGCCCCAGCTTGACCGCCACGGTGTTGATGCTGCGGGCAAAGGCGGCGCGGAGGGGAATCGTGTCGCCCGAGAAATAGCCGTCGGCGTTGTGCGGCATCCAGATGGTGGTTTCGTTCTTCTTCGCGTCGTACACCTCCATGCGGATAAACTCATCGCGGATGCGGTCGGCGGGGGTCATCCCCTGGTTCATGGCCTCGGCGTAGACGAAGAGCTTGAACGTGGAGCCCGGCTGGCGCATCGCCGTCACCTTGTCGTATTTCCATGCGTGGTAGTCGATGTCGCCTACCCACACCTTCACATGGCCGTTCTCCGGCTCCATGGCGACGAAGCCCGTATGCATGAAGCGCACCATGTAGCGTATGGAGTCCATCGTGCTCATGTTCTCCGTCCTCGGCCCGTCGTAGGAAAAGACCGTGACGGGGTGCGGGAGGTTGAGATAGTATGCCACGGAGTCGGGCTCGTCGGGGAAGCGCGCGGACAGCATCGCGTAAGCCTCGCTCCGCTCCGCCAAGTCCTCGATGAAATGGGGCAACTCGCGTCCCCGCTCGTCGACCCAGGGCGCACGCTTGCCCCAATGGTTGTCGAAATTACGCTGGACGATGCGCATCTGCTTGCTGACAGCCTCCTCGGCATAACGTTGCATCTTCATGTTCAGCGTCGTGTAGATCTTCAACCCGTCGGAATAAAGGTCGATGCCCGGAAGTTTCTCCCTCAGGTAGTCGGCCACGGCCTGCCGGAAGTAGAGTGCTTTGCCGTCATATACGGTCTCCACCTTGAATTTCAAGTCTATGGGGAGCGCTTTCAGCGAGTCGCATTCCGCGGAGGTCAGGTGGCCGTGCGCGTGCATGTTTTCGAGGACGACATTCCGCCGGCGCAGGCTGTTTTCGGGGTTGATGCGCGGGTTATAGGAGGAAGTGGCTTTCAGCAGCCCGACGAGCACGGCGGCTTCCTCGGCTTTCAGTCGTGAGGGACTCGTGTCGAAATAGGTCTTGGCGGCGGTCTTGATGCCGAAAGCGTTGGAGCCGAAGTCCACCGTGTTGGCATACATGTTCAGGATTTCCCGTTTGGAATAGAACATCTCCAACTCCACGGCAAGAATCATCTCCTTGCTCTTCATGACCAGTATCTTCACGCCGGGGATATGGCCGAGCAGGCCCGTGGAATACTCCGTCCGGACGCGGAACATGTTCTTCACCAACTGCTGGGTGATAGTGGAGGCTCCGCGCGCCTTCCCACGCAGGGCATCCTTCAAGGCGGCAAAGATGCCCTGGAAGTCGATGCCGTGGTGCTGATAGAAACGCTCGTCCTCGGTGGATATCAACGCTTCGAAGAACACGGGATTTATCGAATCGTAGGGGACGGGCTGGCGGTTCTCGCTGAAAAAGCGGCCGATGAGCACGCTGTCCTCACTGAAAATCTCGGACGCGGCGGCCATCCGGGGGTTCATGATGCTGTCCAGCGACGGCGACTTGCCAAACAGGCCGAACAGGTTCACGGACACGGAAAAGACATAAAACGCGACAACGACAAGGAAAGACACGACGGCCGCGCATAGCTTCTTATACCACGGTGTCTTCCGATAGAGGTTCACATACCACAAGCCGCAACGCTTCAACACCCTGCCGGCTCCACGAAGGAGTGACAGAAGTTTCGCACCTAATTCTTGTTTGTTACTCCCCATATTGATAAGTAAAAAATGGCAGGCCAAGGGGTCAGTTCCCCGCACCCAGGCGTTCTGTCAAGTAGTTTATTATACGTTCCGGCTCGTCGGGCGAGAACCATACGATATCCGGATCGCGACGGAACCAGGTCATTTGTTTCCGGGCATACACGCGTGTGTTCCGTCGTATTTTCTCCAAAGCGAAGTCCAGCTCCCACTCGCCGTCCA
>CAZYHW010000080.1:0-8733 GCA_964647405.1 uncultured Prevotellamassilia sp. | reverse complement strand
ATACTTTAAGTGATATTAATGTGTGCCCGCGCGTTTTTTTTCCTACTTTTGCGCGCAGAAAAGCAAAAGAGGGAAGCCCCATGAGCAAGAACTTGGTGATTGTCGAGTCGCCAGCCAAAGCTAAGACGATTGAGAAATTCCTGGGCAAGGACTATAAGGTGATGTCCAGTTATGGCCATATCCGCGATTTGAAGAAGAAAAACTTCGGTGTCAACTTGGAAACCTTTGAGCCAGAGTACGAAATTCCGGCAGACAAACAGAAGGTGGTCAGTGAGTTGAAGAAAGAGGCCAAGTCGTCCGAGACGGTATGGTTGGCATCCGATGAAGACCGCGAGGGGGAAGCCATATCGTGGCATCTGGCCGAAGTGCTGGGTCTCGACCCCGTGCGTTCCAAGCGAATAGTGTTTCATGAAATCACGAAGCCGGCGATATTGGCGGCCATAGCCCATCCGCGTCACATCGACCTTAACCTCGTGGATGCCCAGCAAGCCCGGCGTGTACTGGACCGCGTGGTGGGCTTTAAGCTTTCTCCCGTGTTGTGGAGGAAAGTGCGTCCAAACCTTTCCGCAGGTCGGGTGCAGAGCGTGGCCGTCCGTTTGATTGTCGAACGTGAGCGGGAAATTGCACGCTTCGTGCCCGAGGCCGCATACAAGGTGACGGGCATGTTCCGCGTGCCTACACCGACGGGCGAGGTCGTCTCCTTGAAAGCAGAACTGGCCACCCGTTTCAAGAGTGAAACCGAGGCGGCGGACTTCCTTAATGCCTGTCGGAATGCGGACTTCACCATCTCGAACATCACGACCCGTCCGACGAAACGCACACCGGCTCCTCCGTTCACGACCTCGACCCTCCAGCAAGAGGCCGCCCGCAAACTGGGCTTCCCGGTCGCTTTGACGATGCGCGTGGCGCAGAGCCTGTATGAGTCCGGACGGATTACCTATATGCGAACCGACTCGATGAATCTTTCTACGCTATGTTTGGATAGCTGCGGTGAAGTGATAGCCAAGAAGATAGGAGAAGAGTATCATCAAACCCGCCACTATCATACACATGCCAAGGGAGCCCAGGAAGCCCATGAGGCAATCCGTCCCACGGACATGGCTTTGGAAACGATTGACAGCGGCACGGCGCAGGAAAAGAAGCTGTACCAGCTGATATGGAAACGCACGATTGCCTGCCAGATGGCCGATGCTCGTTTGGAAAAGACCGTGGTGGATATTTGTGTCTCCGGGTCGCAGCATCGCTTCACGGCTACGGGTGAGGTCGTAAAGTTTGACGGTTTCCTGAGAGTCTATCGTGAGTCGCGTGAGAACGACACGGAAGACGAGGCCGAAGGCCGTCTGTTGCCACCCTTGCACGAGGGGCAGCAACTGGAAAGGGACGAAATCATCGCACAGGAGCGATTCACGCAACATCCGACGCGATACACGGAAGCATCGCTGGTTCACAAACTCGAAGAGTTGGGCATCGGGCGGCCGTCGACCTATGCCCCCATTATATCGACTATCCAGCAACGGGAGTATGTCGTGAAGGCCGACAAGGAAGGCAGTCCGAGAACCTATCATCAACTGGTGTTGACTGGCGATGAACTGAAGACGGAAATCAAGTCGGAACTTGTCGGGACAGAAAAGAACAAGCTCGTTCCGACAGATACAGGCATCGTGGTCAACGACTTCCTCTTGACATACTTTCCCGGTATCATGGATTACAACTTCACCGCTCGTGTGGAGAAGGACTTTGACAAAGTGGCCGAGGGGAAGAAGAATTGGACCGAACTCATGCGCCATTTTTACGAGGACTTCGAGCCACAGGTAGAGAAGACATTGGCTGAAAAAACAGAACGCAAGGTCGGAGAGCGTGTCTTGGGAACCGACCCGGCGAGTGGGCTTCCGGTATGCGTAAAAATAGGGAGATACGGCCCGATGGCACAGATAGGTGAAGCCGGTGTAGGGGAGAAACCCCGTTTCGCCACGCTGAAACCTGGGCAAAGTTTGGAAAGCATCACCCTCGAGGAGGCTCTTGATTTGTTCAAGCTTCCTCGTGTATTGGGCGATTATGAAGGAAAACCAGTCACGGTGAGTGTCGGCCGTTTCGGCCCTTATGTGTTGCATGAAGCCAAGTTTGTCTCCATTCCCAAGGGGACAGACCCGATGGAAATCACACTTGACGATGCCATCACCTTGATAGAGGCCAAACGTAAGGCGGAAGCGGAGCGTCACATAAAGAGTTTTGAGGAAGATCCGGAGATGGAAGTGCTTAACGGCCGTTTCGGCCCGTATATTTCCTATAAAGGCAAGAATTATAAACTTCCCAAAGATGTGGTCGACCGGGTTGCCGACTTGACATATAGTGAGTGCCAGGACATCATAGCCGCCGAGGCCAACAAACCGGCGGCTCATGGCGGACGTAAACGGAGAAAATCGTAAACGCCGGTAATGAAGAGTATCATCCTGACCGGTTACATGTGTGCCGGAAAGACGATTGTCGGGAAGGCTCTCGGCAAATCGTTAGGCCGAACGTTCTACGACCTTGATTGGTACGTGGAAGAGAGATTCCATTGTAAGATTCCACAGATTTTTGCGGAAAAAGGCGAAGCAGCATTCAGGGACATGGAACGCCGGATGTTGCACGAGGTAGCCACGTTCGAGGACATTGTGCTCTCGTGTGGCGGTGGAACCCCGTGCTTCTTCGACAACATGGACTTTATGAACGAGTGCGGTCATACGGTCTACCTGAAAGCATCTCCGGAGACCCTGTTGTGCCATATCCGTCAAAGCCGTGGCGAACGCCCTTTGCTGTCCGGGAAAACACCTGACGAACTACGTGCATACATCCACTCTCAGTTGTCGGTTCGGGAGCCATTTTATATGAAAGCGCAGCATATCATCAATGTCGATGTGCTTGAAGGTGCTACGCAGATAGAGAATGTGGTCAAACGGATAAAGCACGAACTAAACCTATAACTTTAAACCTCACGACGGGAACGAAATGAGAAAATGGAGAATCGAAGACTCCGAGGAATTATACAACATCGGAGGATGGGGAGTCAGCTATTTCGGTATAAATGAAAGGGGGCACGTGTATGTGACACCCCGGAAAGACGGTCTCCAAGTGGATTTGCGGGATTTGGTCGACGAGTTGGCCATGCGCGATATATCAACGCCCGTGTTGGTTCGCTTCCCCGACATTCTGGATAACCGGATTGAAAAAACGGCCGATTGTTTCAAACTGGCTGCCAAGCAATATAAGTTTCAAGCCGAGCATTTCATTATTTTTCCCATCAAGGTCAACCAAATGCGCCCTGTCGTTGAGGAAATCATCAGCCATGGGAAAAAGTACAACTTAGGACTGGAAGCCGGGTCTAAGCCGGAATTGCATGCTGTCCTGGCAACGAACATGGACAGCGACAGCCTGATTATATGCAATGGCCACAAGGATCAGAATTTCATAGAACTGGCCTTGCTCGCCCAGAAGATGGGTAAACGCGTATTCCTTGTTGTGGAGAAACTGCCGGAGTTGCAAATCATCGCGCATACCGCCGAGAAGATAGGTGTCCGTCCCAATCTGGGCATACGCATCAAGTTGGCAGCTTCCGGTGCCGGAAAGTGGGAAGAAAGCGGCGGCGATGCCTCCAAGTTCGGCCTCAATTCGAGCGAATTGCTGGAAGCCTTGCGTATTCTCGAAGCAATGAACATGAAGGATTGCTTGAAGCTCATTCATTTCCATATAGGAAGCCAGATTCCGAAGATACGTGCGATTTCTTCCGCACTGCGTGAGGCGGCACAATTCTATGTCCAGTTGCACGCGATGGGCTTTGAGATTCAATTTGTCGACTGCGGAGGAGGCTTGGGTGTTGATTACGATGGCACACGCTCTGCCAATTCCGGCAGCTCGGTGAATTATTCTATCCAGGAGTACGTCAACGACTGCGTATATACCTTTGTGGATGCTGCGAACAAGAACAACATTCCTCATCCGAACATTATCACGGAGGGAGGGCGCTCCCTGACGGCTCACCATTCCGTCCTGATTCTTGATGTCCTTGAAAGCGTGAGCGTCCCTCAGATGGACGAGTCTTTCGAGGCGACGGCGGCAGACCACCAGCTGGTGCGTGACATGTCCGAGATATGGGACAAACTTTCGCCGCGCTCCATGTTGGAAGACTGGCATGATGCCGAGCAGATGCGCGAAGAGGCTCTCGACCTTTTCAGTCATGGCATCATTGACTTGAAGACCCGCGCGCAGATTGAGAGCCTTTATTGGAGTATCACGAGGGAGGTCAACGACCTTGTGCATCATCAGAAGCATGTTTCGGATGAGCTCCGCAAACTCGACAAACTGCTTGCGGACAAATATTTCTGTAACTTCTCCCTCTTCCAGTCGCTTCCCGACTCGTGGGCACTCGACCAGTTGTTCCCCATAATGCCCATACAGCGACTTGACGAGAAGCCCGACCGGCCCGCCACTTTGCAGGACATCACTTGCGATAGCGACGGAAAAATTACGAACTACGTCAATTCGATGCAGCAGACTTCCTATCTGCCTTTGCATGCCATAAAGCCGGACGAACGGTATTATGTCGGCGTTTTCCTCGTCGGGGCATATCAGGAAATCCTTGGCAATATGCACAACCTTTTTGGCGACACGAACGCCGTGCATATCACCGTGGACGACGACGGCTACTCCATCGCTAAGACCATCGACGGAGAAACCGTGGCAGAGGTTCTGGATTATGTGCAGTATGATGCGAAGAAACTTGTCCGCCGTTTGGAATCATGGGTAAGCAAGGCGATAAAGGAAGAGCGCATCACTATCGAGGAGGGTAAGGAATTCATCGCCAATTACCGCTCCGGCCTCTACGGCTACACCTACCTCGAATAGTCCGTCTGTCGTAATCCGGTCACGTCCTGCTTGACCAGACAGTATAAACCCGCTCCCCCGGATGTCGATAGGCACATCCGGGGGAGCGGGTTGTTTGGTGGTGTTCGTTTCTTGCCTTGCGGGTTGTTTGCTTTTCCTGATTCCCGTCCCGGAAAGGCATCTGGCTAAAACATCTGTCGTATCCGTTGGATGCCTGAGACGAGTGCGTCTATCTCTTCGCGTGTATTGTATAATCCGAAAGACGCCCGCACCATCCCCTCGACACCGTAACGCTCCATGAGCGGCTGTGCGCAGTGGTGTCCCGTGCGTACGGCTATGCCAAGTTGGTCGAGCAGTGTGCCCATGTCGAGGTGGTGGATTCCTTCAACGTTGAAAGAGACCACAGCATCCTTGTCCTCGGTTTGCCCGTAGATATGGAGGCCCGGAATGCTGCCGAGGCGTTCCATGGCGTAGGATGTCAGTTCGCGCTCGTGTGCCGTGATGGCATCCATTCCAATACGGTCAACGTAGTCGAGTGCCCGAGCGAGGGCGTGCGAGCCCACATAGTCGGGTGTACCGGCCTCGAACTTGTAGGGAAGATGTTCGTAGGTGGTGTGTTCGAAGCTGACGTGCGATATCATCTCCCCACCGCCTTGGTAGGGTGGCAGGCGGTCGAGCCATTCCTCGCGGCCGTAGAGGATGCCGATACCGGTGGGACCATACACCTTGTGTCCGCTGAACGTGAAGAAGTCGCACCCGATTTCCTGCACGTTTATGGTGAAGTGGGGGGCACTTTGTGCGCCGTCCAGCAGGACGGGCACACCGCAGGCGTGCGCCATGGACGTAATCTTCTTGACGGGGTTGACGGTTCCCAGTACGTTGCTCACGTGCGTCACGGCGACCAGGCGGGTGCGTGTCGTGAGTAGTTTTCCAAAGGCATCGATGTCCAGCGCGCCGTTGTCGTCGATGGGGATGACCTTGATTCGGACTCCTTTCCGCTCGCACACCATCTGCCACGGCACGATGTTGGAATGGTGCTCCATCGCACTGAGGATGATTTCGTCGCCGTCCCTGACGCACGATTCACCAAGGCAAAAGGCGACGAGGTTGAGGCTCTCCGTCGTTCCGCGGGTAAATACGATTTCCCTGCTCGACCGCGCTCCGATAAACCGTGCCACCCGTTCACGCGCCTGCTCATGGAGTTCCGTGGCCTGCTGCGAAAGGAAGTGTACACCCCTGTGCACGTTGGCATTCACGGAGTAGTATTCGTTGGCTATCGCCTCGACCACTTCGCGGGGCTTTTGGGTGGTAGCCGCGTTGTCCAGATAGACTAAGGGACGGCCATGGACGGTGCGCCCCAGTATGGGGAAATCCTGCCTTATCTTTTCTATATTGTACATGGTGCGTATGGTTTGTTCCGAGAGGCCGACCCGTGGGAAGGGATTTACTGCGGCGGGCACATCGTGCATCCCGCGCAGTGGCGGAGAAGCCCACGGAAACGCATTTCAACCAAGTGGGCCAGCCGGAGGCGCAGCGGTTCCAACCCGATGCGCTGGATGATGTCGTTGACGAAAGCGTGTTGCAGCAACAGGCGGGCTTCTGCTTCCTCTATCCCGCGTTGGCGCATGTAGAAGAGGGCCTTTTCGTCGAGGCGGCCGATGGTCGAGCCGTGGTTGCACTTCACGTCGTCGGCGTAGATTTCGAGAATGGGGCGTGTGTACATGCGTGCCTCCGGCGAGGTGCAGAGGTTGGAGTTCGTTTCGTTTGAACTCGTGTGCTGTGCCTTTTCGCGCACAAGGATATGCCCGGCAAAGGCTCCTACGGCTCGTCCGTCGAGGACGTACTTGTAGAGGATGTCGCTCGTGCAGGCCGCGGCGGAGTGGTCGACGAGCAGGTTGTTGTCGACGTGTTCCGTCCCGTCGGCCACGACGCAGCCATAGGCGTTGCAGACGGCTTTCTCGCCGCTGAGGCGGATGTCGGTTCGGTTGCGGGTCAGTCCGGCCATCAAGGTAATGCCGTTGAGGGTCAGCTGGCTTCCGCTTTCCTGGTTGACGTACAGGTGGCAGAAGCGTTGGTGGTTATGGTGCGTTTCTTCCACGGAGTACAGGTTGAGCCGGGCGTCTTTCCCGACGAAGGCCTCGACCACTTGCGAGGTCAGATAGCGATGGCGACCGTCGGAGTGGTCGCAGAAAAGGAGTGAGGCTTCGGCTTCCGGCTCGATGACGACGAGGATGCGCCGTGTGGACAACATGTCGACCGGGGCGGCTGCCACGTTGACGATTTGGAGGGTGCAGGGACAGCTGACCCCGGCTGCCACGTGGATGAACAGCCCGTCCTGTGCCAGCATCGTGTTGAGGGCGGTGATGCCGTCGGTGGCGTTGTCCGCCAGCCGGCCGTAATGGGCATTGACGAGTTCGGCATGTCGCACGGAGGCTTCGCGCAGGGAACAGCACGTCACCCCGTCGGGAAGCGGCGTACCGGTCGCGGGTGACGGGACAACGCTGTCGTTGACGACGAAGAGGGGGAACGTGTTCAGGTTCGGTACTTTGCAGCGGTAGGCCGGATAGGAGGCTGCTGCCGGCTCGATGCGCGTCAGGTTCAGTCCGTAGTCGGGCGCGAAAGCCGCGGCGGCATCCGTGTACTTGCACCGTTCGTCCTTGTGCGTCGGGAAGCCGAGGCGTTCGAAATGTTGCCGTGCAGTGTCGCGGAGGGCGTTGAGAGGCTCGCTGCTGTGGGAACAGATGGTGTCGCGCTCCTTGGCGTAGAGGTCGAGGTATTGTTGTTCGGCCGGCATCTCCTAAGCACTTATCTCGTTCTTTATCCAGTCGAATCCCTGTTCCTCGATGGCGTATCCGAGGGAGGCGTCGCCGTCCTTGACGATGCGTCCGTTCATGAGGACGTGCACGTGGTCGGGTTTCAGGTAGTCGAGCATCCGTTGGTAGTGCGTGATGACCAGGGCACTCGTCGAGGGCGTACGGAGTTGGTTGAATCCCTCGGCCACGATGCGCAGGGCATCGACGTCAAGACCGGAGTCCGTCTCGTCGAGGATGCTCAGCTTGGGTTCGAGCACGGCCATCTGGAATATCTCGTTGCGTTTCTTCTCGCCGCCGCTGAACCCCTCGTTCACGCCGCGCCCCATGAAGTGCGCGTCGAGCCCGACAAGTTTGCGCTTCTCGCGCAGCAGTTTGAGCAGTTCGCCGGCGGGCAGCGGGTCGAGACCCAGGTATTTCCGCTTGGCGTTGAGGGCGGCGCGCATGAAGTTGGTCATCGACACGCCGGGAATCTCGACCGGCATCTGGAACGACATGAATAGGCCCTCGTGTGAGCGGTCCTCTGCCGGAAGGGCGAGGAGGTCTTTCCCGTTGAACGTCACCGAGCCCGACGTGACGAGGTAGTTCGGATTCCCGACCAGCACGTGGCACAGCGTGCTCTTGCCCGAGCCGTTCGGCCCCATGAGGACGTGAACCTCGCCGTCGTTGATAGTGAGATTGATTCCTTTCAGGATTTCTTTGCCTTCTATGGAAGCGTGTAAGTTCTTTATTTCTAACATTCTGTCTCAGGGAAGCCCCGGTCGGGGCATACGGTTTTGAAAGTTAGGCAAAGGTAGTTTTTTTTCATGAGGCGGGCAAGGACGTGTGCCCTTTTCGGCTCGGTGCTGCCCGGCGTGCGAGCGGTCGTGGCCGGTGTGGGAATCCCGTGTTCCCGTCGTCGAGACATCGGCTGCTTTGTGGGGAGAGCCGGAAGCCAATCCGTTGAGGCCTCTCGGCAGGTAAAGAAACGAGGAATGCCTGCCGAAAGAGATTATCGGCAGGCATTCTTCGTGAGAAGTGGACCAGCCAGGGCTTGAACCTGGGACCTCCAGATTATGAGTCT
>CAZYHW010000079.1:1519-8843 GCA_964647405.1 uncultured Prevotellamassilia sp. | reverse complement strand
AATTAATTCACGCGCTCCAACGTCCAGCTCATGATGACGTGCGTGGTAACGCCGTCGCGCGTCTCATAGTAATCGTCACGCCACACGGTATATGCGTCATCACAATAGGTAACTGTGTATGTGAAAGTCCCCTCGCCGGACATACTGGCTATGATTTGCGAGCCGTTGAGCGTCCAGGTCCCGGTGTTGGTTCCATCTGCGCTCACTACGACCGCGCGCCCGTCTTCGTACAGCGTGAGGATGTCGCCCACGTCTTCATCTTCCAGATACTCCGTATCATTCAAGCCCCCGTCCACATAATAGGCATAGAAACCGAAATTCAGCTTCCAAGTCCCGATTACGTCGTCAACGGTGAGGGAAGAAACGCCGTCCATCGCCCCCACATCCGTTGTGGGTACTGCATAAAGGGCATCGTAAGCAGGGCTTGTGCCAACGTCGCCGTTATCCTCTTCATCAGTGTCGCCGCCGCTTGACCCGCCGACCCGTTCCATGGTAAATGTTTCCACAAGCCGATATGTGCGGCCGTCGTCGGTGTAAGTCTCGTCGTAGGCGAAGGTGATGCGACTGCTGCTTTCACGCGTCAGGGTGTACGTCTCCGTGTACGGCTCGCCATCTTCTTCGGTATTCGTCAGGTAGAACGTGCTGCCCGCGACGGCCCACGTGCCGATGTCACGGCCTTTCCAGGTCACGCTGCCGTCCTGCCCGAGCACGACAGTGACGCCCACCAAATCGTCAGTGACCGACCAGACCAATGTCTCGCCCTCATATTCCGCTTCGTAGGAGCTCACGATTTCCCAAGTGCCGGCAAGCGTGTCGTCCACGCCGGGGCCGTCGTCATCGTCACTGCATCCCGTAAAGGCAAAAGCCGCCATACATACCAGTAACAGCAGGCTCGTTTTCTTAATCAACGTCTTCATATTTTTTTGATGTTAAAGGTTAACAATAGAGTTACGCTATTTCATTTTCGCAGCCGCCCGGCGCGCTTTCCGCCCTCCCCATCCAGAATTCAGGCCTGCCGGGGAAAACAGCCACAGTGCAAATATAGGGCTTAGGTTTAACACACAGAAAAAAAACGCGACACTTTTTAATCATTCCTGTTCCCCATGATGTCCTGTCCGGCAGCCTCGCCGCCATGAGGCGAGGCGGGAAAAGCAGCGGGAGCGGCCTCGCCGTCGTGCCCGTGAACGAACCGGCCGGGGCGATTCGCCCTTCCGGTCAACCCGGACACGTGGAAACATGCCCAGACGGACGGAAACGGCAGGTCTCCCCGGCCGGACTCCTGTCAAGGTGACTGCCGTCGTGAGGACAATGCCCGACAACATCGTGAGCCACGCACGCAGGCACACTGAAAAAAGGGGGAACGGCGTGCCTGGGACAGGAGTAATTAGTATCACTTGACGGATGAAGACGCTTCTTCGCAAGTTGCCAAACTTGTTATGCCCCGATGGCCATAACGGGTAATTTAGCAGTCAAGACGGAGGCAAAAATAGTCGTTATTACCATAGCCGCAAAGAAACACACCTGTTTTTTCGTCGCTTCCGTCTGTTTTTTGAGAAAACGCACCTGCCGTTTCCACAACGCAGAAACGGCAGTTTTATGAACAAATGGTCAGAATCGACGGACAAGCGGTGCGAAACACCGCCTAAGCGGCGGACGCGCACCGCCGTTCAGCCGGACAGGAAAAACAAGTCGCCGGATAGATTCAACAGGTCGCCGGCTGGTTTCGTCAGGTCGCCGGATAGGAAAAACAGTCAGCCGGATAGAAATGACGGGTCGCCGGACAGTCCGCACGGGACATCCCGGCGGGCGACGCGGGTCGGCGGACGGCCGTCACGACCTGAACCACCGCCAGGAGTAGAATACGATGTGGCCGACGGCGAACACCGTGGCGATGCCCAGGAGCAGTTTGCTCTCGCCCCAGCCGACGGTCTGCTGGTGCCAGAAGCCCGTGACGACGCAGAGGACGGCGAGCGCCAGCCCCAGGAGGTTGATTATCCACACGCCGCGCCGCCCGTTGCCCGTCGGTTCGAGGTGGCTGTGACGCAGGCCGTAGGACACATAGATGTCAAGTCCGAGGAGCATCCACACGACAAGGCGAATCCACGTGTCGGCCGGCAGGAAGAGCATCAGCCCCAGACACGTCAGGATGCCCAGAACTGGGATGAGCGGCACGAAAGGCGTGCGGAAACTGCGCGGAGCGTCGGGCTGCGTCCGGCGCACGACGAGGACGGCGGCGCACACCAGCGTGAAGGCCAGCAGCGTGCCGATGCTGGTCATCTCTCCGGCCAGTCCGGCGGGCACGAAGGCGGCCAGCAGGGCCACGACGGCCATGAACAGCAGGTTACTGCGCGCCGGGGTGCGGAAGCGGGCGTGTATGTGCGAGAAGAAAGGCGGCAGCAGCCCGTCGCGGCTCATGGAGAGGAAGATGCGGCTCTGCGCGAGCAACATGACCATGATGACGGAACAATAGCCGAAGAGGATGGCGAGCAGGATGACCCGGTTGAGCCACGGGAAAGCCATCGCGCTCCCCTCGCCCATGTGACGGATGGCAATGGCCACCGGGGCGATGCCCTCGTGTCCGGCAAACTCCGTATAGTTAGCCACGCCCGTCATCACGTGTCCGAAGAGGACGTAAAGCACCATGCAGACCAGCAGCGAGCCCAGTATGCCTATGGGCATGTCGCGCTTGGGATTTTTCGTTTCCTGGGCGGTCGTGCTGACGGCATCGAAACCGATGAAGGCGAAAAAGATGATGGCCGCGCCGCGCAGCAGACCCGAGATGCCGAACTCGCCGAGCGTGCCCGTGTTGGCCGGCAGGTAGGGGACGTAGTTCCCCTCGTCGATGAAGCGCCAGCCCAGTACGATGAACAGGACGATAACGGAGACTTTCAGGAAGACGATGATGCCGTTGAGGACGGAGCTTCCTTTCGTGCCGCGCACGAGGAAGAGGCTCATCACGACGACGATGG
This sequence comes from uncultured Prevotellamassilia sp., assembly GCA_964647405.1. GTDB lineage: Bacteria > Bacteroidota > Bacteroidia > Bacteroidales > Bacteroidaceae > Alloprevotella. The sequence goes on along the minus strand of CAZYHW010000079.1, from coordinate 5,874 downwards.
CCGCGGCGGGCAGGTTGGCCACCCCGCCGTCCCAGGGACAGGCCGTGAGTGCATGCGGGAGGTAGATGCCCAAGTCCTCGAGCACGACGACGGCGTAGCGGCTCCACGAGATGCTCACCGCCGTGGCACCCACGGAGTATTCCAGCACGAGGTCCCAGCCGATAATCCAGGCGATGAGCTCGCCCATCGTGGCGTAGGCATAAGTGTAGGCGCTCCCCGCGACAGGTATCATGGAAGCGAACTCAGCGTAGCAGAGGCCGGCGAAGCAGCAGCCGATGGCGGCGATGACGAAGGCCAGCGTGATGGCCGGCCCGGTATGGTTTGCCGCCACCATTCCGGTGATGGAAAAAAGCCCGGCACCGATGATGACACCGACACCGAGGGCTACGAGACTGCCGGGGCCGAGCACGCGACGGAGGCTGAGACGCCCCGACTCGCTGGCCTCGCGGACGAGGAGGTCGACAGGTTTGCGGATGAAGATACCCATTGTTCCAGGATTAGCGTATGGTAAAAACAATGAGGTCGGACGTTGAACGTCCGACCCGGTTTGTAAGTTGTTCCGCCCTGACTCGAACAGAGACTGAGAGAACCAAAATCTCTAGTGCTAACCATTACACCACGGAACAGGCTTTCTTGCCTATTGCAGAACAGCGGTGCAAAAGTACGTAAACCTTTTAGAAAAACCAAAAAACCGACTTATTTTTTCATCCCGCCCCGAAAGGAGCGCAGTCCGGCGGGTCGACCGCACGGGTCGGCGACCTGTTCCGACGGGTCGCCGGATAGTTCCAACGGGTCGGCTGATCGTTTTTCCGGGTCGGCGACCCGTGCGGACAAGTCGCCGGACACGTTTTCCCACCCGGCGGAGGGCATCGCCCACGAGCCATCCCAAGCCGGGCGGCAGGAGATGCCGCGGCTCTTCCGCCCTTTCCGGCGTTCCGCCCCGCCGTCCGGAACGCCGCCGAAGCCCCGTCGGGGTGCCCGAAATGGCGCAGTTTGCAAGGGATTCCGAAAATATGCCACTGCGGCAGGATGTTACCGACAAAAAATACCTATATTTGCACGCCAAACTGCGCGAATAAGAAAAATAAACATAAACATCAAACAAACGAAATGCAAAACAAAGGATTTGTAAAGGTAATCGCGGTCGTCCTGACGCTGGTATGCCTTTTCTACCTGTCGTTTTCCGTGGTGACGCACCACTATGAGAAGAAAGCGGCAGAGATGGGGGAAGCCGGGCAGGCTTATCTCGACTCGTTGAAGAACGAACGGGTTTATCTCGGTGTGTACACGCTGAAACGATGCCAGGAACTGCAAATCAGCCTCGGCCTTGACCTGCAAGGAGGTATGAACGTCATCCTCGAAGTTTCCGTGCCGGATGTCATCAAGTCGCTGGCCGGCGACAACGCTTCCGACCCGACGTTCGAGAAAGCCCTGGCCCAGGCACAGAAGCAGGCCAACGAAAGCACGGGCGACATCATCGAACTCTTCATCAAAGCCTACCAGCAACTCAGCGGTAAGGACCAGCTCGGCGGGGTGTTCAGCGCGAAACTGCGCTCGCAGGGCATCACGCCCAACAGCACGGACGAAGAGGTGCAGCGCGTGCTGACCGACGAGGTGAAGGCCGCCGTGGGTAACTCCTACGAGGTCATCCGTACGCGTATCGACCGCTTCGGTGTGGCCCAGCCGAACATACAGACCCTTGAAGGACGCGGCCAGCTCGGGCAAATCATGGTGGAGATGCCGGGTATCAAGGAGCCGGAGCGTGTGCGCAAGCTGCTCCAGGGAAGCGCTAACCTTGAATTCTGGGAGACTTACTACGCCAGCGAAGTGGCTTCCGCACTGGCTACGCTGGACAACCGTCTCGCCCAGCTGAACCGCCTGGCCGCCGACACCGTAAAGACGGTGACGGACGAGGCACAGGTCGACACCACGGCCGCACAGGCTGATACGACAGCCGCCACGACGGGACTTGACGCCTTCAAGCGGAACCAGACCGGAAGCAACGCCGAAACGACCACCACGAACCAGCAATACGAGGCTTTCAAAGCCCAGCACCCGCTGTTCGGCCTGCTGCTGCAAGATGTCGTAAGCGCACAAAACTGCGTGATTGGTATTGCCCAGGCACGCGACACGGCGGCTGTCAACGCCATGCTCGCTTCCGAGACCGCCCGCGATGTCCTGCCTTCCGACCTGCGGGTATGCTGGGGCGTCAAGGCCTCCGACTATGTTAAGGGCGACTACTACGAGCTCTATGCCCTCAAAGCCACCGACGGACACGCCGCCATGGCCGGTGACGTGGTGGAGAGCGCCCGCGACGACTTCGACGAGTACCACCGTCCCTGTGTGTCGATGACCATGAACACCGAGGGTGCGCGCGACTGGGCGACGCTGACCCGCAACAACATCCGCCGCTGCGTGGCCATCGTGCTCGACGGCTACGTGTACAGCGCGCCGACGGTTCAAAACGAAATCTCGGGTGGCGTGTCGTCCATCACGGGTAGCTTCACCACGGAGGACACCAAGGACTTGGCCAATGTGCTCCGCAGCGGTAAGATGCCCGCCCCCGCGAAAATCGTGCAGGAAGAGATGGTAGGTCCGTCGCTCGGAGCCGCTTCCATCCAGGCGGGCTTCATCGCCTGCGTGGTGGCCTTCGTGGTCCTGATGGTCTTCATGTGCGCCTACTACGGCTTTATCCCCGGTATGGTGGCCAACGGAGCCCTCATCCTCAACTTCTTCTTCACATTCGGAATACTGACCTCTTTCCAGGCCGCACTGACCATGTCGGGCATCGCCGGTTTGGTACTCTCGCTCGGTATGGCCGTGGATGCCAACGTGCTTATCTATGAACGCACCAAGGAAGAGCTACGCGCCGGGAAGAACATCAAGCAGGCACTGGCCGACGGTTACGGAAACGCGTTCTCGGCCATCTTCGACTCGAACCTGACCTCCATCATCACGGCAGTAATACTCTTCAACTTCGGAACAGGACCTATCCGCGGGTTTGCCACGACGCTTATCATCGGTATCTGCGCCTCGTTCTTCACCGCCGTATGGATGACGCGTATTGTCTACGAACACTTCCTGAAAAAAGACAAGTGGTTGAACCTGACGTTCAACACGCGGCTTTCGCGCGGCTTCCTCGAAAACACGAACGTACAGTTCATGACGTTCTTCCGCAAGTCGTTCATCATATTCGGCATCCTGTTGGCCGTATTCATCATTTCGCTGTGCACGCGTGGCCTTTCGAAAGGCATTGACTTCACCGGCGGCCGCAACTTCGTCGTGCAGTTTGAGCAGAAAGTCACTCCCGAGGAAGTGGGTGACGCTTTGTCCGAGAAGATCAATGCCGTCGATCCGGAGGCTAACGTCAGTGCTTTGGCGATAGGTACGGACGGACGGACGGTGCGCCTGACCACGAACTACAAAATCACCGATGACAGCGAGGGCATCGACGAAGAAGTGGAGAGGTTCATCTATGACGGACTGAAAGAGAAAGGCCTCATCAAGGCGGACTACGCCACGTTCATCGACCGCGACAACCACACGGGCGGTTCCATCATCTCCTCGCAAAAGGTCGGCCCCTCGGTCGCTGAGGACATGACGCGCGGTGCATTCATCAGCGTGGTTCTCTCGCTTGTGGCTATCTTCCTCTACATCCTGGTACGTTTCCGCAACGTCGCGTTCTCTGTCGGCAGCGTCCTGTCGCTGGCTGTGGACACGGTGTTCATCATCGGCATGTACTCCATCTGCTGGGGCTGGATGCCATTCTCCCTCGAAGTGGACCAGGCGTTCATCGGAGCCGTCCTGACGGCCATCGGATACTCCATCAACGACAAGGTGGTCGTCTTCGACCGTATCCGTGAATACCGCGGGCTCTATCCCACCCGTGAACAGAAGAGACTGTTCAACGACGCGCTCAACCACACGCTCTCGCGTACCATCATGACCTCGGGCTCGACGCTGCTCGTGCTGCTGTGCATCCTTTTCCTCGGAGGCGACAGCATACGGTCGTTCTCCTTCGCCATGATTCTGGGCGTTATCTTCGGAACGTTCTCCTCCATCTTCCTTGCCGCACCTATTGCCTACCTGACAATCAGCAAGAAAGAGCGTAAGGAAGAACTCGTCACCAAAGAGGCATAAAACCCGTCTCCGCACGGTCAACCATCGCGGGGCTGCGTCGTTCATCGATGCAGCCCCGCTGTTTTATGGGGTACGCTGCAAAGTCCAAACAGGAACGCGACACTCTCCTACCGGACATAGCTCCGGAACAGCGAAAACCGGAAACCTGCCGGGCACTGGGGCGGACGGAAGAAACGGGTCGGCTGTCCGTCGTGACAGGTCGCCGACTTGATGCG
>CAZYHW010000079.1:0-1419 GCA_964647405.1 uncultured Prevotellamassilia sp. | reverse complement strand
TCCGGCTTGACGGTGATATATTTTGCTATCTTTGCTCACAGATAAACCTATAATCCGGGGGCGGACTGCGCATTCGCATCCACCCCGCCACCAAAGACCGATTCAGTCGCGACGTATGGACGTAAAGATAGAAGAGAGTTGGAAGCAACGCCTGGCGGAAGAGTTCGCGCAACCGTACTTCACGGATTTGGTGCAATATGTCCGGAGCGAATACGTGCAAGGTCCGTGTTACCCGCCGGGCGGACTAATATTCAACGCATTCAATCTGTGCCCTTTTGACAGTGTAAAGGTCGTCATCATCGGGCAAGACCCTTATCACGAGCCGGGACAGGCGGAAGGACTGTGTTTCTCGGTGCCCGACGGCGTGCAACCGCCCCCGTCGTTGCAAAACATCTTCAAGGAAATCGAGCAGGATGTCGGCACGCCCCCGCCGTCGTCGGGCAGCCTGCGCCGGTGGGCGGAACAGGGCGTGCTGCTGCTGAACGCCACGCTCACGGTACGCGCCCACAGTGCAGGGTCGCACCAGGGGCACGGCTGGGAAAGGTTTACGGACGCGGTCATTGCCCGCCTCTCGGCCGAGCGTGACCACCTCGTGTTCCTCCTGTGGGGCAGCTATGCGCAACGAAAGGGAGCGATTATCGACCGCTCGCGCCACCTGGTGCTTGCTTCGGCGCATCCGTCCCCCCTGTCGGCCTATCGCGGTTTCTTTGGTAACCATCATTTCAGTCTGGCCAACGACTATCTCGAACGGATGGGGAAGAGGCCAATCACATGGTAGAGTAAGATGAAAGAGAAGAGCCGGTTGCGCGTCCCGTCGATGATTCAGGTGGGGGACGTGATTGTTTCGATGGACTGCCTGACGGAAGAGTTCTGCTGCGACCTGTCCAAGTGCCACGGCGCGTGCTGCGTGGAGGGAGAGGCAGGCGCGCCCCTGGACACGGATGAGCTGGAAAAGCTGGAGCTCGTACTGGACGAGGTGTGGCCTCGGCTGAGCGCAAGCGCGCAAGCCGTCATCGACAGGCAGGGAGTGGCGTACACCGACGAGGACGGCGATTTGGTGACAAGCATTGTGGATAATAAAGACTGCGTATTCACCCGCCATGAGAACGGCTGTTGCTTTTGCGCACTGGAACAGGCTTACCGCGAAAAGCGGACTACTTGGTGCAAACCCATCTCGTGCGCCCTGTATCCCATACGCGAAACCCGTCTGGGCAACGGGTTGGTTGCGCTGAACTATCACCGTTGGGACTTGTGCAAGGACGCTGTCAGGAATGGCCGCGAGCTGGGAATCCCTGTCTATCGCTTCTTGCGTGGCCCCTTGGAACGCCGTTTCGGCGAAGCGTGGTACGCGGAATTGGAAGAGGTCGCCACGGCGTTGCACGAACAAGGATATATCTAAAACACCATCCCCGTAGGAGC
>CAZYHW010000078.1:4616-8847 GCA_964647405.1 uncultured Prevotellamassilia sp. | reverse complement strand
TAGAGCGTCAGATTGTGGTTCTGAATGTCGTGGGTTCGAGTCCCATCTGCCACCCTTTGTGCCGAGGGCACGTTGAATCAGGCGGAACGTCTTGCGAAGATGTTCCGCTTATTTTTTTCCTTGTGGCCTGATTTTCTTTCCGGATAGTGAAGCCCGATAATCAGGAGGCGGACAGGGAAAATCCGGCGGCGTATTAGGAATGTCTTAGTATGCATCGCGCAAAAAACAAGGGTGCCACTTTGCCGTTTTCCCGCTTATTCCTAACTTTACACTCCCGTCCGGCGTAAAGGGAAAGCCAGTTTGCACCGGGCAGAAAGGCTTTGGCCGCGAATCGGCAGCCCTATAATCCCGATAAAGAAAGAAATACAATTAAATAATGAACTACGAATGGAACTACGAAACGCCCTCCGCCGAGTTAATCGAACGAGGCCGAACGCTCGGGCGTGAAGTGGGCATCCATCCCCTCCTGGGCTATTTCCTCATACGCCGTGGAATCAGTACTGCACAGGAAGCCCGGCGTTTTTTCAGGCCTCAACTTTCGGATTTGTACGACCCGTTCCTCATGGATGATATGCAGGCGGCCGTCGACCGGCTCAATGCGGCCATGGGACGCAAGGAGCGTATCCTGGTTTATGGCGACTATGACGTAGACGGCTGTACGGCTGTCGCGTTGGTGTACAGGTTTCTGAGCCAGTACTATTCGAACGTGGATTTCTATATCCCCGATCGTTATGACGAGGGCTATGGTGTCTCACGTAAAGGCGTGGAACAGGCCGCGGAGATGGGAGTTCGTCTGATTATCGTCCTCGACTGCGGGATTAAGGCCGTCGACGAAATCGCTTATGCCCGTTCGCTGGGGATTGACTTCATCATCTGCGACCACCATGTCCCCGACGAAACGATGCCCCCGGCCGTCGCCATACTCAATCCCAAGCGTCCGGACAACCATTATCCGTGTTCCGACCTTTCTGGATGCGGAGTCGGTTTCAAGTTTATGCAGGCTTTTGCCGAGAGTAACGGCATCGAGTTTAACAAGCTCGTCCCCTTGCTCGACCTGTGTGTAGTCAGCATCGCAGCGGATATAGTACCCATCACCGACGAAAACCGTATCCTGGCCTATCATGGCCTGCGCGTGCTGAACGTGGCTCCCTCGGTCGGTTTGCAGGCTATAATCGAAGTGTGCGGGGTGGGCGAGCGGGAATTGTCCATGAACGACATCATTTTCAAGATAGGGCCACGTATCAATGCTTCCGGGCGAATACAGAATGCCAGTGAGGCGGTCAGTCTGCTCATCGAGAAGGACTATGACAAGGCTCTCGAACATGCCGCACGCATTAACCTCTATAACGAGGCACGCAAAGACCTCGACAAACGGATAACCGAGGAAGCGACCGAACGGGTGGCGGAACTGCCCGACCTTGACAGCCGGCGGTCCATTGTCATCACCGGTGACAAGTGGCACAAGGGAGTGATAGGCATAGTGGCCTCGCGACTTACGGAGTTATACTACCGTCCCAGTGTGGTGCTTGCGTGTACGGGAGATACGGCTACCGGGTCGGCGCGTTCCGTCACGGGCTTCGACGTATATAAGGCGGTGCAAAGCTGTGCTGACTTGCTTGAAAACTTCGGTGGCCATGCCTATGCGGCGGGAATGTCAATGCGTACGGAAAACGTGCCGGAGTTTACCCGTCGGTTCGATGAGTATGTGGCTTCCCATATCACTGACGAGCAGACAAAGCCCCGCCTCGACATCGACGCGGTCGTCGACTTCAAGGATGTCACACCGCGTTTCAACAACGAGTTGAAGCGTTTTGCTCCTTTCGGGCCGGGTAATCCGAAGCCCGTGTTCTGCACCAAGCGTGTCTATGACTACGGTACGAGCAAGGTGGTCGGCAGAGGGCAGGAGCACATCAAGCTTGAACTCGTCGACGGTAAGTCGAGCCACATCATGAACGGAATCGCTTTCGGCCAGAGTGCCCAGGCGCGATATATCAAGACCAAACGCGCTTTCGACATCTGCTATACCATAGAAGACAATACGCACCGGAAAGGCGACATCCAGCTCCTCATAGAGGACATCCGCCCCGTTGAAGACTAAAATATGGAAGGCGTTGTCACAGCAGGCGGGGCAAAGCATACGGATGAAGAATACAGAACCCTGCTCCGGCATTGGTGGGGATACGATGACTTCCGTGGCATCCAGCTTGACATCATCCGTAGCATCGGGGAGGGTCGCGATACGCTCGGTCTCATGCCAACCGGCGGCGGGAAAAGCATCACGTTCCAAGTTCCGGCCTTGGCCAGCGAAGGGACTTGCTTGGTCGTCACGCCGCTCATAGCCTTGATGAAAGACCAGGTGGATGCCTTGTGGCAACTCGGCATCAAGGCGACAGCCCTGCATGCGGGGCTGGCACGTGAGGAGATAGTCAAACGTCTTGACAACTGCATCTATGGTGACTATAAGTTCCTCTATGTTTCTCCCGAGCGCCTTAATTCCGAACTGTTCCAGGCCAAGTTGCGCCGCATACACGTGAGCTTCATCACCGTGGACGAGGCGCACTGCATCTCGCAGTGGGGATATGATTTCCGTCCGGCCTACCTCGAAATTGTCAACCTGCGGAAGTTATTGCCCGGCTGTCCCGTGCTTGCCCTGACGGCTACCGCTACGCCCGATGTCGTCGACGACATCCAGGAAAGGCTTGATTTCAAGGAGAAGAACGTTTTCCGCATGAGTTTTGCGCGGACAAACCTTTCCTACGTGGTTCGCCAAGCCGAGGACAAGCCGACCATGCTGCTGAACATCATGCACGCCGTGCCGGGGTCGGCTATTGTCTACACCCGGTCGCGCCAGCTTGCTTACGAGACGGCGCGTTGGCTCGACACGCAGGGCATCAGCGCGTTGCATTACCACGCCGGTCTCACCTCGCTCGACAAGGATATGCGGCAACGGGCGTGGCAACAGGGAGAGACACGTGTCATGGTCGCCACGAACGCCTTTGGAATGGGTATTGACAAGCCCGACGTGCGTCTCGTGGTCCACCTGGATGTCCCCGATTCGCTCGAAGCCTATTTCCAGGAGGCCGGCCGTGCCGGGCGTGACGGCCAAACGGCCTATGCCGTCCTACTATGCAACAGGTCTGATTTCCAGAAACTCAGCCGCCGCATCGACGACGCGTTCCCGCCAAAGGACGAGATACGGCTTACATACGAGCATCTGGCCTATTTCTTCCAGCTGCCCGTCGGGACGGGGAGCGGTGTCACGTTCGAGTTCAACCCGTCCACGTTCTGCCAACGCTTCCATCATGTTCCCACACGCATGGAGAGTGCCTTGCAAATCCTTAACCGGGCAGGCTACATCGATTATCGCGACAAGGAAGACAGTGCCGCACGTGTGCGCTTCATCGTCACGCGCGACGAGCTCTACGACATCGCCACGCTGCGGCCGGAGGATGATGCCGTAGTCCAGACCCTGCTGCGCACCTGTGGCGGCATCTTCTGCGACTATGTATCGATAGACGAGGAGCATATAGCACAAGTGGCGGCACTCACCCCGCAGGAAGTCTGCGAAACGCTGAAACGCCTCACTTTCCGCCGTATCCTTCATTATGTCCCCCGAAAAAGCACGCCTCATATCACTTACCTGCGCCATCGTGTCGACGGCCGCAATGTCGCACTCGGCACCGAAGTGTATGAGCAACGGAAGAAGCAATATAAAGCCCGCATACACGCTGTCGTACAGTATGCCGGCGACAACACGCGATGCCGCAGCCAGCGACTGCTTACCTATTTCGGCGAACAGGATGCCGCCCCCTGTGGCCGATGCGACGTTTGCCTCGGTCGTCGTCACGAGGACTCTTCCGTAGGCAAGGAGACCGTCATCCTGGAAGCCATACGTGCGCTTTGTGCCGACGGGAAACCGAAACCGTTGTCGCAAGTCGACCGGCAGGGTATCGGTCAGCGCGCATTTGAAGGCATTCTTTCCCATTTGGTCGCAGAAGGCTACATCCGTCTCTATGATGACGGCACGGTCTGTCCGGCCTCGCGCAGTTAGCCCAAGTTAAAACGGAATTTCTTTTGGCGCATCCGAACAGGAACGCGGCGTTTTCCTGTCGGCGTGCAGCCCCGGCGCGTTGCGCACCGCAGGGATGCCTGTCGGCGTGGCGGACGCGGCGGCAACGGGTCGGCTGTCCGTCGTGACGGGTCGCCGGCTGGTCGGAACAGGTCGGCGACT
>CAZYHW010000078.1:0-4516 GCA_964647405.1 uncultured Prevotellamassilia sp. | reverse complement strand
GGTCGGCGACTTGATGAGGCTTCACCGGCGAGAGGATTTCATCGCCGTGGGGCTGGTCGCAGCGGCGGGCGCGGGACGGGCAGCGCGGAGCGGGGACAGTTCTACTGCGGGCGGGCAGGGGGCATCCGGAGGGATGGCCGGTCGCGGTTGTCGTTATGGTCGTACTCCGCATCGCTTAGGGGGTGACAGGAAACAGTGATTCTCTCTGTCGTAGATGGTGGCAGGTTTGTCCTTTTTTTCCTATCTTTGTGCCAAAACATCACCAATCCGAACATTTATCCTATGAAATCCAAAACAACTTCTCTGTTCTTGTCCCTTCTGTGGCTGCTTACCGCCGTTTGCGCACAGGCTCAAACCGTCTTCGAGCGCGGTCGCCTTTACACGATTCGCCCTCTGTCGGCGCGGGAAGCCGTGTGGAACAGTGCGGAAGAGGGGACTACCGTTGCGTTGTCACCGGTCGATGCCTCCGCCGCGGGGCAGCAATGGACGGTCTCCGGACTGTCCGGCAGCTACCGGCTGATCAATCCGTTCAGCGGGCTGGTGGCCCATGCCACTTCGGATGGGCGCGTGGCGATGACGGAGAACAACGGTTCGGATGAGTCACAATTATGGCGCATCGAGACGGTCGGGAATGCCAGCCTGCTCGTGCCGTCCAACAGTCCGACGCTTGCGGTGCGCATGACGGCTGACGGCAGAGCCGAACTGGTCGACAAGTCAAAGGCCGCCGCCGACCGGTCTGCCCAGTTCGTTTTCGAGCCAAGCAGCGTGTCCGGTTTCGACAGCGAGGCTACCTACCGCATCGAGGCTCTCGGCACCGACGGCCTCGTGCTGGGCAACGGCGACGACGGGTCGAACAATGCGCGAATCCGTCCGGAGAAGCCCGACACCGCCAACCGGGGACAGTATTGGCAGGTCAAGATGCTCGATGTCGACCGTCGCGTCGTGGGCGGAGCCTTCTACGACCAGAACTTCGATGACGGCGGGGACAATGCCGCCATCGACTACCTGCTCCAATGGCCTGCCCAACAAGGAGTATGGAACAACGCCCAGTTCCGTTTCATCCCCGTGGAGGGACAGCCGGACACGTGGCAGATAGCCTCGGTCGCGCCCGCGAAGCAGGGGATGGTCTATGCCGTCGAAGGCGGACAGCTCAAACGTGTGCCGGCCGACGGGGCGGGGCGCGAGTCGTGGTTCCGTTTCGTCGTGGTGGAGAAGCCCAAAATCCAGTCGCCCTATTGGGAGGACGAGACCCGCTTTGCCGAGAACAAGGAACCGGGTCATGCCACCTTTATGCCTTATCCCTCGGAAAAGGAGATGCTTGCCGATGCCGCATATTATGCCACCCCGTGGGTTCCCACGGGCAGTTCGTCCGTCCAATGCCTCAACGGGACTTGGCGGTTCAAGCTGGTGAGCGAGCCCTCGCAGCGTCCCGAGGACTTCTACCGGGAAGACTATGACGTGACGGGCTGGGACACCATCCCCGTGCCGTCGAACTGGGAAATGCTCGGGTATGACCGTCCTATTTATTGCAACGTGGAATATCCGCATAGCAACACGCCGCCCTACATCAAGGCACGCCCCGGCTACAACGACGGAGGCAAGAACTACGGCATCAACCCCGTGGGTTCCTACGTCCGTGTCTTCGAGCTCGACAGGCCGAATCGTGTGGGCGATCGCACTTATATCCATTTCGGAGGCATATATAGTGCGGCTTTCGTCTATGTCAACGGAAGGTATGTCGGTTACACGCAGGGCGCGAACAACGTGGCAGAGTTCGACATCACCGATTATGTGCGCACGGGGGCTAACCGGCTGGCCGTGCAGGTGTTCCGTTGGTCGGACGGCAGTTACCTGGAATGCCAGGACATGTTCCGGATGAGCGGCATCTTCCGCGATGTGTACGTCTACCGTACTCCGGAAACCGCCGTGCGCGACCATTACATCACGTGCCGGCTCGATTCTGCCGCCCAGTATCGTAAGGGAACGATGAACGTCCGCCTGACCCTCGACAACCGGGCTGGCAGCATCGGGAAGAAGAGGCTCATTGTCAAACTCTTTGACCCGCAGGGCAACGAGGTACGCAGTCTGTCCAAGCAGGTTCGCTACATGCCGCGCGACACCGCCAAGGTCGTCGATATCTCCTTTGATGTCGACAATCTCGCCCTCTGGACGGCCGAGACGCCGAACCTTTATACCGTCCGCGTCGTCCAGCGCGATGAGGAGGGTTATGACGAAATGGCGTTCAGCACGAAGTATGGCTTCCGCGACATCCGCGTTCGCGGCTCCCTGGTCTACATCAACGGGGAGCGCGTCCTCTTCAAAGGGGTCAACCGCCATGACACCGATCCCCTGCGGGGACGTGCCGTGACGACGGAGACGATGTTGCGCGATGTCTTGCTGATGAAACAGAATAACCTCAACACCATACGCACCTCCCACTATCCGAATGCCGAACGCATGTACGCGATGTTCGACTACTTCGGCTTGTATTGCATGGACGAGGCCGACCTTGAAGACCACGCCAACCAGAGCATCAGCGACCGGCCTTCCTGGATTCCTGCCTTTGTCGACCGTGTCGAGCGTATGGTCCTGCGCGACCGTAACCACTCCTCCATCATCTTTTGGAGCCTTGGGAACGAGTGCGGGAGCGGCGGGAATTTCAAGTATTGTTATGAGGCTGTCCGTAGCCTTGACCCGCGTCCCATACACCACGAGAGTACGCGCGACGGGAAGCCCTATGGCGGCAATCGCTATTCGGACCTTTACTCGAAGATGTATCCGGGCATCGGATGGATGGACACTTACGCCGACTTCTTCGACCGGCCGATGTTCATCTGCGAGTATGCCCACTCCATGGGAAATGCCACTGGCAACCTTACCGAGTATTGGGACAGGATAGAGAACAGTAGCACCATCATCGGCGGTGCGATTTGGGACTGGGTGGACCAGTCCATCTATGAGCCGCGCGAGATCAAGGCGGGTACTTGGCAGGGACGCATCCGCTCGGGTTATGATTTCCCGGGGCCGCACCAGGGCAACTTCTGCTCGAACGGTATTATCCCCTCCTCGCGCAACGAAAGTCCGAAGCTGAAAGAAGTGAAAGCGGCTTCGCAATACGTCAAACTGTTGTCGCTCGATGTTGCGGACGACGGCGGAGCCGAACTCCTGATTCGGAACAAGTATGATTTCCTCAGCCTTGCGGGCTTTGATTTGGGCTATCAGCTTGTCATCGACGGCTATGCACAGAAGATGAAGACCGTAGCCCTGCCCGACGTGGCCGCCGGCGATTCCGTCCGTCTCGCCCTCCGTCTTCCGGAGTCGGCCTTGAAGAAAGCCCGCAAGCAGGGCAAGGAAGTGATGTTGAACGTTTTCGTCATGCTTCGTAAGCCCGCCACGTGGGCACCCGCCGGACACGTCGTGGCCCAGCGTCAATACGCCCTCGAATCCCGTTCGCCGCTGTCTCCCGCCAGCACGAAAGGCACGCCGCTTGCCGTGGAGCGTACCGGTGACAGCCTCCGCATTGCGGGCAACGGGCTTGCGGCCACGTTCGATGCCCGGACGGGACAGATGACCGCCCTTACGCTCGGCGGGCGTAGCATACTCGCCCCGGGACAGAGCTTCATCTATACGAACCACCGCTACATCGAGAACGACAGGTTCACCCGCACCGAGAACGGACTGGAAGCCACCGGTACGCTTCGGGTGGAGGAGAAGGACGGGCTCGTCGTGGTCACGACGGAACGCAAGGGAACGATTTGCTCGACTGCCGTCACCTACACCTTCTCGCCCGCCGGTACGGTCGATGTCGACGCGCATTTCACACCCCACGCCGACGACTTGCGCCGGGCGGCTCTCCTCTGTTACGTGGACAGTTCGCTCGATAACGTGGACTACCATGCGCTCGGCCCGTGGGAGAACTATGTGGACCGCAAGGACGGCTGTCTCGTCGGTCGTTACTCCACGACGGTCGAGGGGATGTTCGAGGAATACGTGAAGCCCCAGACGATGGGCAACCGGGAGGGACTGCGTTCCCTGAAACTGACCGACGATGCCGGGCGCGGCGTGCAAATCGACACCGAGGGCGATGTCTCGTTCTCCGTCCTGCCCTGGACCGACGAGGACCTGATGAACGCGGACCACTTGTGGGAGATGTCGCCCCGTCCTTACCTCGTCTTGCAACTGAACGCCTACCAGCGCGGGCTGGGTAACGCCAGCTGCGGGCAGGATGTCGACACGTTGCCAGAGTATTGGGTGCCGAACCATCCCCTGCACTACAAGCTGCGCCTTTCCGCCGTCGGTCGTTGACTTTATGCTTAGCCCATAGGGACGGGCGGCATTCCTATCCGTAATCCGGAGGGAATGCCGCCCGTTTGTGTGCGGTAAAGTCCCGATAGGAACGCAACGCTTTCCGGCCGGACGTAGCTCCGGAACATTGAGAACCGCAGGTCTGTCGGGCGATTGGACAGACAGTGGAAACGGGTCGCCGGATAGTCGTAACTAGTCGGCGACTTGATGC
>CAZYHW010000077.1:3877-9411 GCA_964647405.1 uncultured Prevotellamassilia sp. | reverse complement strand
AATTTGTCGCCCGACCCCGCCCTATGGAGGCAAAAAGAAACCCGCGCGGCGGGGCGCGGGTACGAAAAGAGACCGGTTCAGCCCCGGCGCGCCCGGAAGAAGTCGCGCATCAGCTGGCTGCACTCCTCGGCGCGCACGCCGGCCGTGACCTGCGTCTTGGGATGGAGCGCGCGGGGCGCGAAGACCGTGTAGCCCCGCTTGGGGTCGGCTGCGCCGTAGACGACGCGCCCCACCTGCGCCCAGCCGAGCGCGCCGGCGCACATGACGCACGGCTCGACCGTCACGTAGAGCGTGCATTCGTCCAGGTATTTCCCGCCCAGGGCATCGGCGGCGGCGGTGACGGCCTGCATCTCGGCGTGCGCCGTCACGTCGGTCAGTGTCTCCGTCAGGTTATGCGCGCGCGCGACGATGCGTCCCCGGCACACCACGACCGCCCCCACGGGTACCTCGCCCCGTGCGGCGGCCTCGCGGGCGGCCTCCAAGGCCTTCCCCATATAATAATTGTCGTCCATCCTGTTGGTATTTGTCGTCCGTCCCGGCGCGTCCGTGCCGCAAGGCGTGCCGTCCGGACGGTTTCGGCAGCCTCCCCGCCCGCCGCGCAGCCCCGGGGCGATGAAGTTCCCGGCGGTGATGTCCGGCGGCGGGGCGACGGCACAACGGCGGGTCGGCTGTCCGTCGTGACAAGTCGGCGACCCGTCGCAACAAGTCGCCGGTTAGTCGCAACGGGTCGCCGACTAAGCCGTGGCGAAAAGCCGACCGCTGCGGCCGCGTCTCCTGCCGGATGCCGCGTTCGTAGCGCAAAGATAAGTTTTTCCCACCATAATCGTCACAAGGCCGCCGCGAGCCGCCCCTTTTTTCGTAATTTTGCAGCCACGGAAACCAACTCCCGCAGTCCAATGGCGCGAAACAACCAGCTGGGACAGAGCGGCGAAGAGACCGCCGCGCGCTACCTGATGCACAAGGGCTACACGCTCCATGCGCTCAACTGGCGCTACGGCCACTTGGAGATAGACATCGTGGCCGAGTGGTACGGCGAGCTCGTATTCGTCGAGGTCAAGACCCGTCGCGACGAGCAGTTCGGCACGCCGGAGGAGGCGGTGGACCGCGAAAAGCAGCAACGCCTCGTGCGCGCCGCCAACGCCTACCTGCGGCAGCACGGGGCGGACCAGCCGTCGCGCTTCGACATCATCGCCGTCGTGGGCGAGCAGCCGCCTTTCGACATCCGCCACATCGAGCATGCCTTTGACGTGCCGACGCACCTGGTTTCCGGAACACACTGACCGAATCAACGCCACGGATATGGACATCATCGCCGCCCGCGACTATTGCCTGAGCCTCAAAGGCGCCGAAGAGGACACCCCCTTCGGGCCCGACTGGATCGTGTTCCGGGTCATGGGCAAGATGTTCGCCTGCATCGACCTCAACCGCCCCACCTGCATCACGGTGAAGTGCGAGCCGGACTACGCCGGGGAACTGCGCGAACGCTACGGCGGCATCGAACCGGCGTGGCACTTCAACAAGCGACACTGGAACCAGGTGTGGTTCGACCGCGATGTCGACGACGAACTCGTCCGTCGCCTCATCCGCCACTCACTCGACGAGGTGGTCAGGAAAATGACCAGGAAACAACGCGAAGCCTATGCCCGACTTCACTGACCCGACGGGACGTTTCCACGTGGTCTGCCTCGGCACGACCGACTCCACCCTCCTCCGCGCCCGGGAGCTTGACCGGCAGGGGACGGCGGAGTTCACCCTCGTCACAGCCGACTACCAGACCGCCGGGCGGGGGCAGCGGGGCACCCACTGGGAGGGCGAGGCAGGGAAGAACCTGCTCGTCTCGCTCGTGGCGCACCCCGTGTTCCTCCCCGCCGCCGGACAGTTCCGCCTCTCCGAGGCCTGCGCCCTCGCCGTGGCCGAGGCCGTCGCGCCGTGGGCGGAAGAAGTCACGGTGAAATGGCCGAACGACATCTACGCCGGCGACCGGAAGCTCTGCGGGATGCTCATCGAGCACGACCTCAGCGGGGATGCCATCGCCACGACGGTGGCCGGCATCGGGCTCAACGTCAACCAGACCGCCTTCCGCAGCGACGCGCCCAACCCCGTGTCGCTCTGCCAGCTCTGTGGCCGCGAGGTGGACCGCGACGAGGTGCTGCGGCGCGTCGTCCTCCGCTTCTGCCACCACTACGACCGCCTCCGCCGCGGGGAAACCGCCGCACTCGATGCCGACTACGCCGCCCGCCTCTACCGCAGGCAGGGACTGCACGCCTGGCGCGACAGTGGCGGCACGTTCCGCGCGGCCATCGAGGGCGTGGACCCCGACGGCGTGCTCCGCCTCCGCGACACGGAGGGACGGCAGCGCGCCTACCGTTTCAAAGAAGTAACCTATTGTTAACCCATACGCCATGACCCTTTCGGCGGGACACCGACAGATATTGCGCATCGCCCTGCCGAGCATCGTCTCGAACATCACCGTGCCGCTGCTCGGGCTGGCCGACGTGGCCATCGTCGGACATCTCGGCAGTGCGGCCTACATCGGTGCCATCGCCGTCGGAGGGATGCTCTTCAACATGGTCTACTGGCTCTTCGCCTTCCTGCGCATGGGCACCAGCGGGCTGACCGCGCAGGCCTATGGCCGCGGCGACCGTGCCGGGACGGCGGGCACGCTCTTCCGCTCGCTGGCCGTCGCCCTCTTCATCTCCACCCTCCTGATAGCCCTCCACCGCCCGTTTGCCGACGTGGCCTTCCGCCTCGTCGCGTCCCCGCCCGCGGTCGAAGCCTCCGCCCGCACCTATTTCGCCATCCTCGTCTGGGGAGCCCCGGCGGTGCTCGGCTTGTACAGCTTCGCCGGATGGTTCATCGGGATGCAGAACGCCCGCTACCCGCTGTACGTGGCGGTGACGCAGAACGTCGTCAACATCGCCGCAAGCGTCGGCCTCGTCTTCGGGCTGGGCTGGAAGGTCGAGGGTGTCGCCACCGGCACACTCGTAGCCCAGTATGCCGGACTGCTCATGGCCGTCGGGCTGTGGTGGCGAGCCTACCGCAAGCAAGCCGTCGGCCTCCGCCTCGCCGAACTCGCCGGACGGAAAGACTTCGCCCGCTTCTTCACCGTCAACCGCGACATCTTCCTGCGCACGCTCTGCCTGATAGCCGTGACGACCTTCTTCACGTCGGCAGGCGCGGCGGCGGGCGAGCTCACGCTGGCCGCCAACGCCCTGCTCATGCAGCTGTTCATGCTCTTCTCCTACGTGATGGACGGTTTCGCCTACGCCGGGGAAGCCCTTGCCGGGCGGCACGTGGGGGCAGGGGAGCGGCGCGCCTACGCGGCCACGGTGAGGCGGCTGCTCCTTTGGGGCATCCTGCTCGCCGCAGTGTTCACCCTGGCCTACCTCGCAGGCGGCGGGCCGTTGCTGCGCCTGCTCACGTCGGACGCATCCGTCGTGGCCGAGGCACGGGTCTACCTCCCGTGGGCCGTCGGTATCCCCTTGGCCGGTTTTGTGGCCTTTATCTTCGACGGAATCTTCATCGGGGCAACAGCCACCGGCTACATGCTCCTCTCCATGGCCGCCGCCTCCGGCGTGTTCTTCCTGGTGTACTATTCATTCGCCGTCAGCTTCGGCAACCATGCCCTCTGGCTCGCATTCCTCGCCTATCTGGCCACCCGCGGGGCGGTCGAGGCCGCCTGCCATCCCGTGGTGTCGTCGCGAGTCGGTGTCCAATCCCCACTACTACCATGACCTACCCAGCCCCCTTGCTCGCCATTGTCGTCCCGTGCTACTGCGAAGAAGCCGTACTCGGCGAAACCACGCGCCGCCTCATGCACGTCCTCGACCGCCTGACGGAGGCCGGCGACATCGACGGGCATAGCTTCATCTACTTCGTCAATGACGGGAGCACCGACGGCACATGGCCGCTCATCGACAAGCTCCACCGTGAGAGCCGGCGCGTCAACGGGCTCAATCTGGCGGCCAACGTGGGGCACCAGTCGGCCTTGCTGGCCGGGTTGGAGGCCGTCGTCGACCGCGCCGATGCCATGGTGAGCATCGATGCCGACCTGCAAGACAGTCCCGAGGTCATCGCCGACATGGTGAAGGCCTACCGCAACGGGGCGGATGTCGTCTACGGCGTGCGGCGTAGCCGGGAAAAAGACCGGTGGTTCAAGCGCACGACAGCACTCGCCTTTTACCGCCTGATGAACGCCATCTGCAAGGGAATGGTCTACAACCACGCCGATTTCCGTCTGATGAGCAAGCGCGCCGTCAGGCAACTCTGCCGTTACCGCGAGCGCAACCTGTTCCTCCGGGGCATCGTGCCCCTCCTCGGCTACCAGACGGCGAAAGTATATTACGACCGTGAAGTCCGCTTTGCCGGGGAGTCGAAATACCCTTTCCGTCGGATGGTGAACTTTGCCATAGACGGCATCACGTCGTTCTCGGCCTTGCCCGTGCGCATCGTCTTCGTGCTGGGCTGCCTCTTCAACATCGTCGCCCTCATCGCGGCAGCCTTCGCGCTGTATTCCTGGATACGCGGCACGCTCGTCGAAGGCTGGTTCTCGCTCTTCCTCTCCATCTGGTTCGTCGGCGGATGCGTCCTCATGTCGCTCGGTGTCATCGGCGAATACGTGGGCAAGATTTACATCGAAGTCAAGAGCCGACCGCGCTACAACGTCGAGCGGGAACTCTTCCACGGCGACAGCGGGACACAAGAAGCGAAACAATCATGATATTTGACCATAAACACATAACCATAAAAGCATAAAACTCATGACAAAGTACAAGAGAATACTGCTCAAGCTCAGTGGCGAAAGCCTCGCGGGCGGTGCGGGACACGGCATCGACACCGGCTGCCTCGATGCCTATGCCCGACAGATAAAGGAAGTCGCCGGGCGCGGTGTCCAGGTGGGCATCGTCATCGGCGGAGGCAACATCTTCCGCGGCCTCGGCGGCGCGGGGAAAGGCTTCGACCGCGTCAAGGGCGACCAGATGGGCATGTGCGCCACCGTCATCAACAGTCTCGCCCTCAGCTCGGCACTGGATGCCCACGGGGTAAAGAACCGCGTGCTCACGGCCATACGCATGGAGCCCGTCGGCGAGTTTTACACGAAATGGAAAGCCATAGAATGCCTCGAACGTGGCGAAGTCGTCATCATGAGCGGCGGGACGGGAAACCCTTACTTTACTACCGACACGGGAGCCGCACTGCGCGGCATCGAGATAGAGGCCGACGTCATGCTGAAAGGCACGCGCGTCGACGGCATCTATACCGCCGACCCGGAGAAAGACCCCTCCGCCGTGAAGTTCGACACCATCAGCTACGACGAAATCTACACACGCGGACTGAAAGTGATGGACCTGACGGCCACGACGATGTGCAAGGAAAACCACCTGCCCATCTACGTGTTCGACATGGACACCTACGGCAACCTGGCCCGCGTACTCGACGGCGGGAACATAGGGACGCTTGTCCACGAATGACCCGCCGGGCGGAAGCCTTTACTTGCGGCGGATGACGGGTCGCCGACCCGTCGTCACAAGTCG
>CAZYHW010000077.1:0-3777 GCA_964647405.1 uncultured Prevotellamassilia sp. | reverse complement strand
ATCCGGCGACCTGTCGTTCCGGGTCGCCGGGTAGTCCGTACCGCCACGGCGGAGGTGGAGCGCAGGGGGGAGCGAGACAAATAAATAAAGGAATAATAAGGGAGTTTTCCCGTTTTTCGTACTTTTGTACTGTCGCCGAAGAGCAAGAAGACCGCTATGTCGCAAAAATTAGTCCAGTCGCAGCAACTCACGCAAACCCAGACGCTGACCCCGCAGCAGCTCATGGTGGTACGCCTGCTCGAACTGCCCCTTGCCGAACTGGAAGAGCGGGTGGAGAACGAGCTGCTCGAAAACGCCGCCTTGGAGGAGAGCAGCGAGGCCGACACCGCGGAGGAGAACATGGACGACGCGGGCGATGCGGAGCAGGACGGCGAATATGCCGGGACGGCTCCCGCAACGGCTGATGCCTTGGGCGATTACCTCACGAGCGACGACGTGCCCGACTACCTGCTGGCACGTGCCGATGCCGAACGGGAACAGCGCGACACCCCCCTGGGAAGCCACACCTCCTTCTACGAGCGGCTGCGCGCCCAGATAAGCGAGCATGACCTCGACGAGCGCGAGGCCGAACTGATGGAGTATCTCATCGGTTCGCTCGACGACGACGGTTTCCTGCGCAAGGACACGTCCTCGATAGCCGACGAACTGGCCATCTACCAAGGTATGGACACCACCCCGGAGGAGCTCGACCGGCTGGTCGGCATCCTGCACACGTTCGACCCTCGGGGAATCGGGGCGCGTTCGCTCCAAGAATGCCTCCACTTGCAGCTGGCCGCACCCGACTATCAGTCACCTTATAAAAAGGAAGCCCTTGCCGTGGTCGACAAATACTTCGACGAGTTCATCCATAAGCATTGGGAAACGCTCTGTCGCAAGCTCGGCATCGATGAGGAACGCTTCGCCCATGTCAAAGGTGAGCTGCTGCGGCTCAATCCCCGGCCGGGCAACGCACTGGGAGAGAACGAGGGGAGCGGGGCTGCGACGGTCGTGCCGGACTTCACCGTGACCGAAGAGGACGGAGAGCCGACCGTTTACCTGAACAGCGGACGTGTGCCCGAGCTCCGCGTCAGCCGGGCGTTCCGTGACTCCCTCCGTGAGTACGACCTCAACCGGCCGCACCTCAGTCGCGCACAGCGTGATGCCTACCTCTACGCCCGGAAAAAGGTGGAGTCGGCCCAGAACTTCATCGAGGCCATCCGCCAACGGCAGCGCACCCTGTTGAGCGTCATGCAGGCTATCGTGGATTTGCAACGCCCCTTCTTCGAGGACGGAGACGAGACACGGCTTAGCCCGATGATACTGAAAGACGTGGCCACGAGGGCAGGTGTCGACATATCGACCGTGTCGCGTGTCACGGGAAGCAAGTATGTGCAGACGGACTTCGGAGTCTATCCGCTCAAATTCTTCTTCTCGAACCTCGTGACGGACAGTGAGGGGGAGGAGCACTCCACCCGGAAAATCAAACTGCTCATCCGTGAAATGATAGAGCATGAGGACAAACGTCGCCCACTGACCGACGAAGCACTGTCGGCCATGCTGGCCGAAAAGGGACTGCCCGTGGCGCGCCGCACGGTGGCCAAATACCGCGAACAGCTTGGACTGCCCGTGGCGAGAATGCGGCGTTGACGTTTCATAATAATCCCGATTTCCCCGTTCGGACATGAAAGACAAATACCTCATACTGACAGCGCAGGTCATTTCCATGTTGTTCTCCCCGTTCTACCTGCCGGTCATCGCGCTCATAGCCCTCTTCTTTTTCAGCTACCTGAACATGCTTCCGCTTTTCTACAAGCTGTTCCTCCTGGCATTGGTCTATGTGTTCACGGTGGTGCTCCCGCGTCTTTCCATCTTCTGTTATCGTCGCGTAAAAGGCTGGACACGCCACCAGCTCAGCCGTCGCGAGCGGCGTTATGTCCCCTACGTCCTTTCCATCACCTGCTACGCGCTCCTGCTCTATATCCTGTATGGCCTGCATGTGCGTTTCATGCAAGGCATCGTCGTAGGCGCGCTGGCAGTCCAGGTAGTATGTGCCCTGCTCAACAGTGTGACGAAGATGAGTACGCACGCTGCGGCAAGCGGTGCCGTGGTGGGAGCACTGCTCGCCTATTCCCAGATTTTCCTCTTCGACCCGACGGGATGGCTCTGCCTGACCATCATTTTCGCGGGAGCAGTGGGAACGAGCCGCCTTATCCTGCGGCAGCACACCTTGACGCAAATAGGTATCAGCACGCTTGTGGGCTTTGCCTGCGGCTTTGTCTGCATACTCGTCTGTTAGCTTACGGAAAAACTTCAAGAACAAACAGTTATCCATATGACACCATTAGTAAGTATCATCATGGGCAGCACGTCCGACCTCCCTGTCATGGAAAAGGCGGCTGCCCTGCTCGACAAGATGGAAGTACCTTTCGAAATGAATGCCTTATCGGCTCACCGCACGCCTGCCGAAGTAGAAACATTCGCCCGCGAGGCCAAGGGACGCGGCATACGAGTCATTATTGCGGGGGCAGGCATGGCCGCCGCGCTGCCCGGTGTCATCGCGGCCGGTACGACACTGCCCGTCATCGGCGTGCCCATCAAGGGAATGCTCGACGGACTTGATGCCATGCTCTCTATCATCCAGATGCCGCCCGGCATACCTGTGGCCACCGTCGGAGTGAACGGTGCGCAGAATGCCGCCTTGCTCGCTGTCGAAATGCTGGCACTGGCCGACAAAGGGCTTTCGGACAGGCTCGTTGCTTACAAAGAGGGGCTCAAAGAGAAGATAGTCAAGGCCAACGCCGAACTGAAAGAGGTGAAATACGCCTATAAGGTGGACTGAGGGGGAAGACTGAATAACGTTTCATCCATGTCGCTCTTCAACTACCAGCCCCGCTCATCGCACGAAGTACGGATAGGCAACCGCCCCCTCGGAGGGGAGCAGCCGCTCCGCCTGCAAAGCATGGTCACGGCAGCCACTACCGACACGGAAGCCTGCGTGGCACAATGCAAACGTATTTTCGACGCGGGAGCCGACTATGTACGCCTCACCACACAGGGAGTCCGGGAAGCCGAGAACCTGCGCGCCATTCGCGACCGCCTGCGTGCCGAGGGCTACGACCGACCCTTGGTGGCCGACGTGCATTTCAATCCCGACGTGGCCGACGTGGCCGCCGCCATCGTGGAGAAGGTGCGCATCAATCCCGGGAACTACGTCGACCCGGCACGCCGTTTCAAGCACGTGGAATATACCGACGAGGAGTACGCCGCGGAACTCGCAAAGCTCGAAAGCCGTTTCCGTCGTCTGCTCGCCATTTGCCGTGAACACGGAACCGCCCTGCGCATCGGTGTCAACCACGGCTCCCTCTCGGATCGCATCATGAGCCGTTACGGGGACACGCCCGAAGGCATCGTCGAGAGTTGCATGGAGTTCCTGCGCGTATGCCAGCGCGACGGCTTCGCCGATGTGGTGCTCTCCATCAAGGCCAGCAACACCGTGGTCATGGTTCGGGCTGTCCGGCTGCTGTGCCACGTCATGCAAACGGAGGGGATGGACTTCCCCATCCACCTCGGAGTGACCGAGGCAGGCGAGGGGGAAGACGGAAGAATACGGAGCGCAGCGGGCATCGGCGCACTGCTGGCCGACGGTATCGGCGACACACTGCGGGTATCGCTCAGTGAAGAACCCGAATGCGAAATCCCGGTGGCCTACAAGCTGGCCGCATACGCCGTGCGGCGGGCGGGTCACGACTTCATACCCGGAATGCCCGCGCCCGACTTCGACTATCTGCATCCCGTTCG
>CAZYHW010000076.1:0-9476 GCA_964647405.1 uncultured Prevotellamassilia sp. | reverse complement strand
TGGCGGACGGGGCTGCCTTATTCCCCGCCGGTGCCGTTCAGCGCGCCGAGCAGGGCGGCGTGAAGCCCGTCCGTGGCCGCTGCCACTATCTGGTCGCCGTCGACCCGCACGGGTGCTCCCGCGAAGTCCGACGTCACGCCGCCCGCCTCGGTCACGAGCAGCATCCCGGCGGCGAAGTCCCACGGGCGGATGCCCCGTTCGGCCCACGCGCCAAAGCGTCCCGCCGCCACGTAGGCCAGCGAGGTGGCCGCCGAGCCGTTCATGCGCATACCCGCCGCCCGGCCATAGAAACAGTCGATGAGCCTGTGCGCCGTCGGGGTGTAGTCCACACCCTCGTAGGGCATTTCCATCCCCACGAGCGTGCGCCCCAGGGGTCGCGTGTCGGCCACGTGCAGCCTCCTCCCGTCGAGCCATGCGCCGCCGCCCGCCCATGCAAGGAAGCACTCGTCGCGGCACACCTCGTAGACAACGCCGAGGCGCACCGCGTCGCCCTCGCACAAGGCGACGGAGACGGCAAAGGGCGGCAGGTCGTGGATGAAGTTCGTCGTCCCGTCGAGCGGGTCGATTATCCAGCGTGTCGTTTCGCCGCCGTAGCCCGCTGTCTCCTCCTCGGTCAGGAATCCCGCCCCCGGGAGCAGCGGCGAGAGCCCCTCGACGGTGAGCCGTTCGGCCTCGCGGTCGACGTAGGAAACGAAGTCGTGCGCGTGTTTTTCCTCGATGCGTTCGGGGCGGAAGCGGAGGCGTTCCGTGCGCAGGTATTGCCCCGTGCGGCGTACCACCCGGCACACCTCGTCGGCCAGTCTTTCCAGTTCGTTCATCTTTGTCAGTTTGAGCCCTGCCGGGTTGCAAGGCCCGGCATCACGGCAAAGTTACGACAAATGCGTGTCCCCGGCTCGGGCGTACCGGTTAAATACTCCCGTTCTGCCGGGGACGGCGGGCGGTCATCCGTAAAACGGGGAGGAAAATCTGTAATTGCGGTACTTCCGCCTTGGCTCGGCCGGTGTAATTTTGCAGGCGTAGTAATACGGCCACTTGCCAGCGGCAGACCACACGCCCGGCAGCGTTCCGGCGCGAACCAAAACCGTGTCCCTCATGACGAGATGTAACCTCTGTTTCGCCCTTCTCCTCACCGTCCTGTTCCCGTCGGCGACCCGTTCGTCCGTTCCGGCTGACTCGCTGGCCGGGTCGCCGACTTATGCGCGCGATTCCGTCGACCTGGGCGAACTCGTCGTCACCGGCACGCGGGCAGCCGCCAGCACGCGCGACCTGCCCCTGACCGTGACCACCGTGGGGCGGCAGGCCATCGAAGCCTCGCACGAGGTGTCGCTCCTCCCCCTGCTCAACGAGCAGGTGCCCGGCTTCTTCTCCACGAGCCGCGGCCTGCTCGGCTACGGTGTCTCGGACGGCGCGGCAGGCCAGATGTCCATCCGGGGCATCGGCGGGCCGGCCCAGTCGGGCGTACCCACGACGGGCGTGCTCGTACTCGTCGACGGCCATCCGCAGTATCAGGGACTCTTCGGCCATCCCATAGCCGACGCCGCCCAGTCGCTCCTTGCCGAGCGCGTCGAAGTGGTGCGCGGCCCGGCCTCCGTGCTCTACGGGTCGAACGCCATGGGCGGCGTGGTGAACATCGTGACCCGCCGCATGGAAGCGGACGGCAACCGCACGCAGGTCAACGTAGGGGCGGGGTCATACGGCACCGTAGAGGCCGAGGCCGCCAACCGTTTCCGCCGAGGCCGCTTCACCGGCATCGTGGGCGCGAACTACGCCCGCACCGACGGCCACCGCGCCGACATGGCCTTCGAGCAGACGGGAGGATTCGCCAAACTGGGCTACGACCTCGCGGCGCACTGGAAGATGAACGGCGATGTCGACGTGACCCACTTCAACGCCTCGAATCCCGGGAGCGTCAGCGAACCCGTCGTCGACAACGACCAACGCATCACGCGCGGCGCGGCCTCGCTGGCCATCGCGAACGACTACGGGCGCACGTCGGGCACGTTGACCCTCTTCTACACCTGGGGCAAGCACCGCATCAACGACGGCTATTCGCCCGGCGAGGAACCGCTGGACTACCGCTTCCGCTCGCGCGACGACATGTTCGGCATCTCGTGGTGGCAGAGCGCCTCCCTCTTCAAGGGAAACCGCGTCACCGTGGGCGTGGACTACTTCCGCTTCGGCGGGAAGTCGTGGAACGACTATGCCGACGGCAGGCGGGTGATGCAGGTGGACACGGCGGTGAACGAGGTGGCCGCCTACGTGGACATCCGGCAGGACATCACCCCGTGGCTGACCCTCGACGCCGGCGTGCGCGCCGACCACCACAGCCGGACGGGCACCGAGTGGGTGCCGCAGGCCGGTGTGAGCGTGCGCCTGCCCCGCGAGGCCGGTCTGAAACTCATGGCCGCCAAAGGATTCCGCAACCCGACCCTGCGGGAGCTCTTCATGTTCACCCCGCAGAACCCCGACTTGCGCCCCGAACGCCTGTGGAGCTACGAACTCTCGTTCTCCCAGAGCCGCTCCGGCGGACGGCTCGGCTACGGAGCCAACGTGTTCTACATCAACGGCGAGAACCTCATCCTGCGTGTCCCCGTCGACGGACGACCCAGGAACATCAACTCCGGGGACATCGAGAACTGGGGAGCAGAAGCCAACGTGTCCTATCGCTGGCGGCACTGGGGCGTGCAGGCCAATTACAGCTGGCTGCACATGGAGCATCCCGTGCTGGCCTCGCCCGAGCACAAGCTCTACGCCGGCGTGGTCTACCAGCGGGGACGCTGGCGCGCGTCGACGGGCGTGCAGTACGTCAAAGGGCTCTACACCTCGGTCGTCGTGGCCGGTGACGGCGAGGAGCGGAAGGAGAACTACGTCCTCTGGAACGGCGACCTGTCGTTCGACGCGGCCGACTGGCTCAACCTGTGGGTGAAGGCCGAGAACCTGCTGGCACAACGCTACGAAGTGATAGCCGGATACCCCATGCCGAAAGCCACTTTCATGGCCGGAGTGAGCCTGGACTTCTGAGCATCGGCCTGCCGCAAATACCGATAAAGTCACATCAAAAACATAAATCAAGATGAAAATGCACAAGATGTTATGGATGGGTCTGCTGACCCTCTGCTTCCCCTTCACGGAAGCCTGCCAGGCCGGGACGCGCCCGGCCGCCGGAGCGGACGAAGCCGCGAGCGACAGTCTGCCCAAGGTTTACATGACGAAGGAAATCACCCCCGCCAGCCTGCTCCGCATCTACCACGCGCTGGGACGCAGTGCCGAGGGCAAGGTGGCGGTGAAACTTTCGACCGGCGAGCCGGGCGGGCATAACTTCCTCGACCCCGCGCTCATCAAAGACCTCGTGAAGGAGGTCGACGGCACCATCGTGGAGTGCAACACGGCCTATGCGGGCAAGCGCACGACGACCGAGGAACACATGCAGGCCGCCCGCGACCACGGCTTCACCGACATCGCCACCGTGGACATCATGGATGCCGAGGGCGAGGTGGCCCTGCCCGTCGAGGGGGGCAAGCACCTGAAAGAGGACTACGTGGGCGCGCACGTGCTCAACTATGACTTCATGGTCGTGCTGTCCCACTTCAAGGGACACGCCATGGGCGGCTTCGGAGGCGCGGTCAAGAACATCTCGATAGGCGTTGCCTCGTCCGCCGGTAAGGCCTGGATACACACGGCAGGCAAGACGAAGGAAGACCTTTGGAACAACCTGCCCGAGCAGGACGACTTCCTCGAATCGATGGCCGAGGCGGCGAAAGCCGTGGCCGACCACTTCGGCGACCGTATCCTTTACATCAGCGTGGCCAACAACCTGTCGGTCGACTGTGACTGCGACGCTTCGCCCGCCGACCCGCAGATGGGCGACATCGGCATCCTGGCCTCGCTCGACCCCATCGCGCTCGACCGCGCCTGCACCGACCTGGTGCGCTCGTCGGACGACCACGGCAAGATTCACCTGATCGAGCGGATTGACTCCCGTCACGGGATGCACACGCTCGAATACGGCGAGGCTCTCGGCCTGGGCAGCCAGACGTATGAGCTGGTGAGCCTCGACGGCGAGTGAGTGGCGCGACCGGACGGCCGGACGCTGTCCCTCACCGGGCACGCAGGTCGGCATACTCCCCGCGAACCGCTTCCGAAAGGGGCGGGCAGGGGAGGCATGCGGCGGAAGTCGCGCCGCGGCCATAACGATTGCCCGGAATATGCATACGAGGAAAGGACTTTATTATTATATTTGCAATCGGTGGCGTGCCGGACGGAATGCCTGTCCGGCCGCGCCGAAAGACGTGGACATAACATCATTCCGTTTTTAGCGATATGTTGCGAAAAATCCGACTGACGCTGGCGGTCCTCTTCCTGACGCTGATCACGCTGCTCTTCCTTGACTTCACGGGGACGGTGCATGCGTGGTTCGGATGGATGGCCCGCATCCAGTTTCTCCCGGCCGTGATGGCACTCAACGTCGGGGTCATCCTCTTCCTCGTCGTGCTGACGTTGCTGTTGGGGCGCGTCTACTGCTCGGTCGTCTGCCCGCTGGGCGTGTTCCAGGATGTCGTCTCGTGGTTGAGCGGACGGCGCAAGGGGAAGAAGAACCGCTTCGCCTACTCGCCCGCCAAGACGTGGCTGCGCTGGGGTGTGCTGGCGGTCTTCGTCGTAGCCCTGCTGGCGGGCTTCGCCTCGCTGGCCTCGCTGGTCGCCCCGTACAGTTCCTACGGGCGCATCGTTTCCAGCCTGCTGTCGCCCCTGTGGTTGTGGGGTAATAACGTGTTGGCCGGCGTCGCCGAGCGGATGGACAGCTACGCCTTCTACACCGTCGACGTGTGGTTCAAGGGACTTCCCACGCTGCTGGTGGCCGTCGCGACGGTGGTGGTGCTGGTCGTACTGGCCTGGCGTCACGGACGGACGTACTGCAACACCATCTGCCCCGTCGGGACGGTGCTCGGCGTGCTGTCGCGCTATGCCTTGTTCCGTCCGGTCATCGACACGGCGAAGTGTACGGGGTGCAAGCGTTGCGCCCGCCGTTGCAAGTCGTCGTGCATTGATGCCGCCAACCACCGGATAGATTACAGCCGGTGCGTCGCCTGCATGGACTGCCTCGACAGTTGCAACTTCGGAGGGATACGCCTCGCGTCCCGTCTGGCGGGGAAGCCGCACGCGGGCGGTAAGACGAATGCCGGGCAGCCGGAGCATTCCGCCCCGGTGGAGAACGCGCAAATCGACGAGGCACGCCGCCGCTTCCTGACGGCGACGGCACTCGTGGCAAGTACCGCTCTCGTGAAAGCCCAAGAGAAGAGAGTGGACGGCGGGCTGGCTGTCATTGAGGACAAGCAGGCTCCCGAGCGTCACACGTCGCTCGTGCCGCCCGGCGCGGTGGGCTTGCGCCATTTCCACCGGCACTGCACGGCCTGCCAGCTCTGCGTCTCGGTATGCCCTAACGGCGTGTTGCGCCCCTCGACGGCCTTGGACCGGCTGATGCAGCCCGAGATGTCCTACGAGCGGGGCTACTGTCGTCCGGAGTGTACGAAGTGCAGCGAGGTATGCCCCACCGGTGCGATACGTCGCCTGACCGTGGCCGACAAGTCCGCCGAGCAGATAGGCCACGCCGTCTGGGTGAAGAAGAACTGTCTGCCTCTGACCGACGGGGTGAAGTGCGGGAACTGTGCGCGTCACTGCCCGACGGGTGCCATCCAGATGGTGCCCTCCGCTGCCGCCGTTCCCGGTTCGCCTGAAATACCGGTCGTGAACACGGAGCGGTGCATCGGTTGCGGTGCCTGCGAGAACCTGTGTCCCGCCCGGCCTTTCAGTGCCATCTATGTGGAGGGACACGAGACGCATCGGACTATCTGACAGGGGAGGAATACGTATGGACAACAAGAACAAGCATAAGATTTCCCGCCGCGACTTCCTTAAAGTGACCGGCGTGGCGGGCGCGGCGATGGCCGGGCTGGCCGCCTGCAACGGGCGCGGCGGACAGGAAAACCGTCCGGCGGACGGCATCGCCCCGACCGGCGAGATGACCTTCCGCACTAACCCCAAGACGGGCGAAAAGGTCTCCCTGCTCGGTTTCGGCATGATGCGCTTGCCCTCGGTGGGCGGCCGAAGCGCACGCGAGGGGAACGAGGAAATCGACCAGGAGAAGGTCAATGAACTGGTGGACTACGCCATCGCGCACGGGGTGAACTACTTCGACACGTCGCCCAACTACTGCCGCGGAGGGTCGGAGCAAGCCACCGGCATAGCCCTCTCGCGCCATCCGCGCGACAAGTTCTTCATCGCCACAAAGCTCTCCAACCAGTCACCCGCCACATGGCCGCGTGAGAAGTCCATCGCGATGTATCGGAACTCGATGAAGAATCTCCAAGTGGACTACATCGACTACCTCCTGTTGCACAGCGTCGGCATGGGCAACGGGATGGAAACTTACAGGAACCGGTATGTGGACAACGGCATCCTCGACTTCCTGCTCGCCGAGCGCGAGGCGGGGCGCGTCCGCAACCTTGGTTTCTCCTACCACGGCGACGTGGCCGTCTTCGACTACCTCCTTTCGCAGCACGACCGCTACAAGTGGGATTTCGTCCAAATCCAGCTCAACTACCTCGACTGGAAATATGCCAAGGAGACGAACCCGAACAACACCAACGCCGACTATCTTTACGCCGAGCTTGAAAAGCGGAACATCCCGGCGATTATCATGGAGCCGCTGCTTGGTGGTCGCCTCTCGAACGTGTCCGACCGCATCGTGGCGCGCCTCAAACAGCGCGAGCCGGAGAGTAGCGTGGCCTCGTGGGCGTTCCGTTTCGCCGGGTCGTTTCCCGGTGTGTTGACGGTGTTGAGCGGCATGACGGAGATGGAGCACTTGCAGGACAACCTGCGCACCTATTCGCCCCTCGTGCCCCTGAACGACGAGGAGTTCGCCTTTTTGCAGGACACGGCCACGGAGATGATTCGTTTCGACACGATACCCTGCAACTATTGCAACTACTGCATGCCTTGCCCCTACGGCATTGATATTCCCTCCATCCTGCTCCATTACAACAAGTGCCTCAACGAGGGGAACATTCCGGCCAGCTCGCAGTCGCCCGACTACCGCCGTGCCCGCCGCGCCTACCTCGTGGGCTACGACCGCAGCGTCCCGCGCCTGCGGCAGGCCAGCCACTGCATCGGTTGCGGGCAGTGCGAGCCCCATTGTCCCCAACGCATCAAGATACCCGACGAGCTTCACCGCATCGACCGTTATGTCGAGCAGCTGAAACAGGGCACGCTCTGACCATGGAAGCCTTGAAAGAACACCTCCGCCGCACCGGCTGTTCCTGCGTCGTCGCCCACGGCGGCGACGTGCGCTGCTATTGGCGGCGCGGCGTGGCCGACCTCTACGACCTGCTGCTCCGCGAGCCCGGATTCCTCTCCGGCGCGCGCGTGGCCGACAAGGTGGTGGGGCGGGGAGCCGCCGCGCTCATGGTGGCCGGCGGTGTGGCCGAGCTTTATGCCGACACGTTGAGCCGCCCCGCCGCCGACCTGCTCGCGGCGCACGGCGTGCGCTACGACTGCGGCCAGATGGTCAGCGGCATCCGCGACCGCGCCGGGACGGGTCGCTGCCCCGTCGAGACGCTCTGCGAACCCCTCACCGACATTGGCGCGATGGTCGAGGCCATCGGCGCATTCCTCTCCGCCCGGCGGCGTGACGGGCAACCCTCCGCCGCAGTGGCCGTCGGCGAAAGCACGGCCAAGAACCCTTAACCGCACAAACGATATGCAAACAAGCGCGAAACTCTATGCTTACGGCTACGCCGATGTGCGTACCTACCTGTTTGCCGCCCTGTTCGTAGTCGGCAACATCCTTTTGCCCCAGTTGGTCCACCTTGTCCCCCAGGGCGGACTGGTGTGGCTCCCCATCTATTTCTTCACCCTCGTCGCCGCCTACAAGTATGGCTGGCGCGTGGGACTGCTGACGGCCGTCGCGTCGCCGCTGGCCAACTCCCTGCTTTTCGGTATGCCCGCCCCCGCCGTTCTTCCCGCCGTTCTGGCGAAGTCCGTCCTGCTGGCCGTGGCAGCCGGTTATGCCGCCCACCGCTTCCGCCGCGCCACGTGGTGGACGCTGCTGGCCGTCGTGATGGCCTACCAGGTGGCCGGCGGTCTCTTCGAGTGGCTGGCCGGTGGCGGCTTCCCCGCTGCCGTGCAGGACTTCCGCCTCGGTCTGCCGGGCATGGCGTTGCAGGTAATCGGAGGCTACGTTGTGATTAACCACCTAATGAAACGATAAGGCTATGTTTGGACTCGGAATGCAAGAACTGCTGGTCATCGCCCTCGTCATCCTGCTTTTCTGGGGCGGGGCAAAGATTCCCGAACTCATGAAGGGACTCGGGAAAGGCGTGCGCAGTTTCAAGGACGGAATGAACGGCGTCGACGACACCGCCGACACGAAGAAGGACACCAAGGAGGACGGGAAGAAGGAATAGATGGCGGGCGGAAAACCGGACGAGGCGCGCATGACGTTCTGGGAACACCTGGACGTGCTGCGGGCTTCGCTCCTGCGAATCGTGGCCGTGACGGTCGTTTTCGCCGTCGCCGCCTTTGTGTGCAAGGAACAGCTTTTCTCCGTCGTCCTCGCGCCGGGCAGTTCCGACTTCGTCACCTACCGGCTTTTCGACCGCGTGGGCGCATGGCTCGGCACGCCGCCCATGGAGCACTTCACGGTCGAGCTCATCAACACCGAGCTGGCCGCGCAGTTCGTCCTCCACATGAAGACCGCCCTGTTCGCCGGGCTGCTCCTCTCGTCGCCCTATACGGTCTTCCTCCTCTTCCGCTTCGTCACGCCCGCCCTCTATGAGAACGAGCGGAAATACTCCGTAGGCATCGCGTCGAGTGCCTACGTGATGTTCATCCTCGGTGTCCTGCTCAACTATTTCCTCATCTTCCCGCTCACCGTGCGTTTCCTGGGCATGTACCAGGTCAGTGCAGCGGTGGGCAACTACATCACGTTGCAGTCGTATATGGACACGCTGCTGACGATGAGCCTGACGATGGGCATCGTCTTCGAGGTGCCCGTGCTCTGCTGGCTTCTTGCGTGCGCCGGTCTGCTGGAAGCCGCTTTCATGAGGCGTTACCGCAAACATGCCGTGGTGGTCATCCTCGTGGCCGCCGCCATCATCACGCCTACCTCGGACGCCTTCACGATGATTCTGGTAGCCCTCCCCATCTGGCTGCTTTATGAGCTGAGTATCCTTATTGTCCGCCTGACGAACCGCCGGAAGCTGGCGAAGGCCTGACGCGCCCCGCCTCACCGACTGGGGGCTCGCCTCACCGAGTCGGCGACCCGTGCCGCCGGAAAGCCGACCCGTGCCGCCGGTCAGCCGACTTGTCCGCCCCGGGTCGCCCGACTCGTCGCCGCGTCCGCTTCTCCCCCGCGTCCCGCCGCCTGCCGCGCCGTGGCGTGTGCTTTTTCCCGTTCCCCGCGTGCGGATGTGGCTCTTTTT
>CAZYHW010000075.1:0-9513 GCA_964647405.1 uncultured Prevotellamassilia sp. | reverse complement strand
TTGTCGGCAACGGCCACAACCTCTACTACGATGCGGAGCAGAATCCCTCGCTGGCGGGCAAGTCCTATGCCCTGCAAGGCGGCGGCGAGCTGCGTCCTGCGGAGTAGTAACGCGATAACCCCCGCGCGGCTGAGGCCGCAACAAAAGGGGAGGGCACCGCTCGGTGTCCTCCCCTTTTCCGTGTGCCGGTGTCCCTCTGCGGAACCGCCGTGTGCACGTGGGCTTCGCTCACTTCAAGTTCAGCCCGCCGTCGGATGTCACGACTTCCTCCCTCTCCGGCAGCGAGGCGGTGTAGGTCCATCTGGTGCTCTTCTCGGTCAGCCGTCCCCGGCCGTCGTACCAACGCCATTGCAGCACGATTTCCGCCCTCGGCAGGCTGTCCAGCAGGTCGTCCACACGGAACGACGCCATCGTCTGGGTCACCGTCGTATGCACCGTGTCGCCATTCGCCTCGTGCCTTAGGTCGAAATAGAGGGTGTCTGTCGTACTGCGCGTGTCGTCGTAGACCAGATTGACGACATGTGTGATGCCGGCCGACGGATTGTTCTCCACACCCATCCCCACGTTCAGGTAGCCGCCGCCCATCCAAGCACGGTTCACGAGGATGGGGTCGTCGCCGGTGGCCAGCGTGTCGCTTTCGGAGAGCGTAACGTAACCTTTTGTCAGCAGGGGATAGTAGCGCGTCACGCGCACGTAGTAGGTGCGTGCATCCTTCTGCCCCAGGATGTAGCCGCCCAGGCATACCCGCCCGCTGTCTGCCTGTCCGCGCCCGACGGAGCTGTCGTCGACGATGAGCAGGTTGCCCAAGTCGGTGCGGACGAGCCCGCTGTCGGCCACGCCCATGCTCACGTAATAGTTACTGTTGTGTACGTACACATGCTCCCAGTGCTCGTCATCGTCTGAGCAAGCCGTCAGGCTGCCCACCGCGATGCCCGCCATCAAAAGGGCGAGCTGGGAAAGGCTTGTTTTGTTGCTGGATGATTTGCCCATAATGCTAATTTTATAAATAATAAACGTGTTCGCGTCTTGTCGCCTGCCGCGGGGCATCGTCTGTCCCGTCCGGCGTATGTAAAGTTTATACGGGAAGAACGCAATGCGGATAACCGAAAAAGGACGAAATCTGCCTTTTCCGAAACTGTTAGAACAATATAACATAGCAGCATCCTGCACGGAAACTCGGCTTGGCCTTTCGGAATCAAAAAGGTTAAAGGGGAGTTAATCCCGGCGATAGTGCGCGATGTAATTGACGAATGCGTAACTTTGTGTCGCACAGACTATCGCAACGAAATGCCTTTCCAGGATTTTGCAAGCAATAAGAAAAATTGTTTCACGTCCGGCGACGGCCTCCTCATCTGGCATGTCACCGGCTCTTCCGCCCCGTTCCCGTGTACGCTCGGGGCAGGCGGGATAGCCGTCTCGGTGCATGTCTTTGTCGGTCGCGGACGGCTGGACTTCGTGGCGGATGGGCGGAAATACAGTGCGGCGACCTACGACTTCGCCCGCTTTGTCGGGTTGAAGGACATCACGCTGTCGGCTGTCGCGCCCGACACCGAGGCGTTCCTCCTCGTGTCGACGGATGCCTATAACGCCGCCCTCTTTGTCCGTGTGCCCGACCCGCCGCTGACGTTCGTCACCGAGAGCCGCTGCGTCCCCGTCGAGCATCTCGACGAGACTGCCGCCTTGCTGCTGTACCGGAGGCTGACGGCCATCTACGCGGCCTGCCGCGACACGCAGCACAGTTTCCGTGACGGGATGATCAGTTGCGCCGCCCGGATGTTCCTCCTGGATGTCGTCGACCTCCACCTCAAAAAGCCGGGCGGCCGGCTGTTGCCCGAGGGACGGCAGAAGGAGATACTGACCGCGTTCATGCAGATGATTCACGACGGCCTGTCGGCCAAAACGTCGGTGACGGAACTGGCAGCCCGGTTTTGCGTCACACCGCAATACTTCAACCGCATCGTGCATGCCTGGACGGGCAAGACCGTTCACACCTGGATTTGCTTCTCGCTGGTGAACGAGATTACGCGGCGGCTCGAAACGACGGACGAAAGTATGCAACAGATTGCCCGCGACCTGAGCTTTCCCGACCAGAGTGCCCTGGCCAAGTTCTACAAACGGAACACGGGGAGCACGCTCACGGGACACCGGAGGAGTGCCTGCCTGAAATAGGGACAGGGCGGGCTGCCGCCGACGAGCCGGGCGGTTCGCGGCGGATGAAGTCCGGGAAAAGTCGGCAGGGTCGCTGCCGAGGGGGAAAGAGTTTTTCAGAGAATTGCATGGGGCTTTCGGCCATGCAGCATCCGTGCGCGCTGCGGTGAACAGGGAAGAAGGAGCCAAGTTCCCCGTTCCCCTGCGGTGCGGACAGGATGCAAGAAAGGCGGCAGGTGCCACGTTCGGCATCCGTCGCCTTTCACTTTGTTATGGGGATTGCTCCCGGGCAGTCCTACGCGGCGGGAGGATTATTTGCAGAACTTGATGCGGACGGTCTCCGCGCCGTCCTGGATGCAGGCGGCGTAGTTGCCCGAAGCCAGCGAGCTGAGCGGGATTAGCATCTCCGCCTGCCGGCTGCTGCCCCGCTGGACGAGGCGGCCTGCCATGTCGTAGATGTGGAACGTGCGCTCCTTGGCCGAGGTGAAGTTGGCGCGGAGCGTGTTCCCTTTCAGCACCCAGCTGAACGTGGAGGCCGTGGCGTTCTCGATGGAGACGGGGATGATCTGCGTGAGGTGGATGTAGTTTATCTTCACGTTGTCCCCGTTGCTCGCCACGCTGACGGTCAGTGTGCCGTCGGTGACGGACACCGTGTCGGTCGTGACATCGAATTTGGTCGAGCCGGGGTAGAAGTTGTTGAAGAGGACACCGTTCACGTCGACGCGGTGGTAGCTGTCGGTATAGTCCGGGTCGCCGCACGCGACGGACACGATGTAGTCCCCGTCGGGCACCTCGATGGACCACTTGTAGGTCGACCCGCTGCCCATCTGGATGAAGCTGTCGTAGCGCACGTCGTCCACCGAGCCGCGCTCCCGTCCGTTGTCGGTGTTGTTCCTGTTCCAGCCGTAGGAGTAGGTCTCCCCGTGGTCGGCAAAGACGGCACCGTAGTCTTTCCAGTATCCCTCGGGTGCTTCGGTGGTTTCCAGACCGAAGTTGACCTGGATGTCGCCCGCCGGGGGCTCGGTGGGATAGATGGTGGAGTTTGCGGTGCAGTTCCAGACGACGGTGTCGCTCACGGTGGTCGTCCCGTCGGCGGCGGTGCCCGTGACGATGATGGTGTTCTCACCCTCCAGCACGGCTACGTCCTCCCACATGAAGATGACGTTGGTCGACGTCGTGCTGCCGATTTCGTTCCCGTTGACGTTGAGCGTCACGCTCTCGCAGTTGGAGTAGACCTTGACGGGGATTTGCAGGGAGGTGCGGTTGTCGTAGCGGCGGCTCGTGATGTAGACCATGGGCTCATCCTTGTTCCAGCTGGCCTTGTAGAGGAAGTAGGCATCCTTTTTGGTCTTGCGGTCGCGGGTGACGAGACCCTTGTCGTTGATGCCCGGCATGGCTCCCTCGTTACGCGAGTCGGAGGAGAAGTCGAAGCCCGCCCAGATGGCCGTGCCCCAGAGCCAGTCGCGCGCATTGATGGCTTCCAGATAGGCTTCGTGGAAATAGTTCTGGTATTCCTCCGGGTGGTAGTGCCCCGTCGTGGTGGGGGCGGTGGTGATGGGATATTCGTGTTGCGTCGTGTTGGCACCCGCTCCGTATTCGCTGACCCCGACGGCGTTGTTGGGATAGCTGTTGTGCAGGTTGTCCATGCCGGAGCCGAAGTTGGCGACCGTGCCGCTGTACCATCCTTGGTAGCGGTTCATGGCGTAGACATCGGGGATGCGGTTCGAGGCCAGGTCGTAGTTGGCCGCGAGGGTGGTGACGCGGTAGGTGTCGTTCAGCGTCTTGGCCAGGTTGTTGAGCGTCGTCATGACGGCATCGGGGTCTTCGCCCGACGTGGCGTTGTTGGTGATTTCGTTGCCTATGCCCCAGAACGCGACACACGGATGGTTGAACTGCTGGTACATGAGCTCATAGAGCTGCTGGTTGGCGTTGTACTGGAAAGTCGAGAGGCTGGTGCCCACGCCCACGCGGTCGACGACGGGCACTTCCGTCCAGCAGATGATGCCCAGCGTGTCGAGGTAGTGGTAGGTGTAGTCGCCATGCTGGTAGTGGGCCAGGCGGAAGTAGTTCGCCCCGGTCTCGGCGAGGATGTCGACATCCCGTTTCCGGTCGTCGTCGCTGATGGCACGGCCCTTGTCCTCGGCATCCTCATGGAAGGCGAAGCCGCGCAGGGGATAGAGCTCGCCGTTGAGGAAGAAGCCCTCGGCAGGCCGCACTTCGAAGTAGCGCAAGCCCAGGGGCTGCACGACCTGGTCGGTAACTTCGTCGTTGACTTTCAGGGACACTTCCACGCGGTAGAGGTACGGGTCGTTCAGGCCGTTCCACAGGTGGGGCGACATGATGGTCGTTTCCAGTTTGGAACTGGCCGTGTCTGCCGCGGCGATGGTCTTCGTCTCGCTCATGGTGGCCACGGCATTGCCGTCGGCATCGCAGATGACGGCCTCGACGGTCGTTTCGGTCTCCTCCGCCTTGGCATTGCGCAGGTCGGTCTCGACCGTCACGATGGCGGAGCTTTCCGACACGTCGTTCTGCCGGATGAGCACGCCGGGCGTGGCCACGGAAATGCTCGTCTGGGTGTACGAGGTGTTGATGACCTTGATGGGGTTGATATGTATGGAATCGCAGACGACCAGTTCGACGGAGCGCGTGATGCCGCCGTAGAACGTGAAGTCGCCCGACAGGGGGGCATAGACCAGGGTGGAGGCGTTGCTCACCTGGATGGCGATGAGGTTCTCCTCGTCAGCATTCAGCTTGTCCGTGATGTCGAACATGAAGGCGGCATAGCCTCCGCTGTGCGAGCCCACTCTCTCTCCGTTGACGTAGACCTGCGTGGTCATGTTGGCCGAGCCGATGCGCAGGTAAACGATTTTGCCGGCGTATTCCTCCGGCAGTTCGAACGTTTTCCTGTACCAGCCGATACCTCTGTAATAGTCGTCGCCGCCGTCTTGTCCGTCGAGGGCGTTCCAGGTGTGGGGCAGGGTTACGTCCTCCCAGTTGCTCACGTCCGTCCCGACGGCGGAGCCACCCGAAATGCTGCCTTGGTAGAATTTCCAGTCCTGGTCGAAGTTGTAGTGGTCAGCCGCCTGTACGGACCAGATTGGAAGCAGGGACAGCACAATTGCTCTCCAAAATAAAGCTCTCTTTCTCATAGGGTTCTATTTTAAGTGGAACAAAAGGTTGTCTTGTCGCAGGGGGCTGTGCTCCCCACCAAGTGTAGTGCCGCCTGCCGGCAATCCTTTGCAGCAGCTTGGCACTGAGCTTCCCGGCTTTCCGCCTCTTCCGGGCGACCGCCGCGGCCGACGTTCGCCCCGTAACCGTTACCATATCCATAGCCATATCCGAAGGCGTTCTCGATGCGGTCGTTCAGGACGATGGACAGGTTGCCCGGCTTTTTGTCGTCGCTCATCCGTTGCAGTATGGCGGATACCTCGTTGACGGTGAGCCCCTTCACCATGATTTTGCCGAAGATGGGGAAGTCGATGTGGCCTTCCTTGTCCACATGGAAGCAGGACACGCCCGATTGCGTGCTGACGGGCGCGATGGGCGCGGCGTCCTTGCTGCTCACCGGGATGGCCGGCCGGTCGTCGGACTACAAAGTTAAGTAAAAGATTGCACACAAGCGTCATCTGTCCGGCCTTTATGCGTGGCTGTCCGGCGGGGAGTGGATTCTTTTGCTTATTTTTGCTCATCTTCACCGTGCTTTGGCCTGTGCGCGTGGCGTTTCCGTCCGCCGTTACCGGCTCGGGGATGCCGGGTCGTGGCCGGGAGGGGTGGGGAAAAGGCTTGT
The DNA here is from genome assembly GCA_964647405.1 of uncultured Prevotellamassilia sp. GTDB lineage: Bacteria > Bacteroidota > Bacteroidia > Bacteroidales > Bacteroidaceae > Alloprevotella. The sequence goes on along the minus strand of CAZYHW010000075.1, from coordinate 3,578 downwards.
TGCGATATGGAAAAGAAAGACAATGTGGTCTACATCTGCCACGAGGTGGGCGCGCTGGGCGGCGCGGCTCTCTCCCTGATGAACCTGATTCACGCCCTGCGCGGCTCGGTTCACCCCATCGTCGTCGTGCCGGGCGGAGTCGGCGACGTGGTTCACGACTTCTTCCTGCGGCAGGGATGCGAGTGCGTCGTCGCGCCCTTCGAGCTGAATGCGACCATCCCGTTGAGCTTCCGCTCGGTGGTGAAGTTCATCCCGAAATATCTGCGCTACCATCGTGTCAACCGCCGTGCCCTCCGGCTGGTGCTGGCTGCCCTGTCGGGGCGGACGGTTCGGCTGGTGCATACGAATTCCAGCGTCGTCTCGTTGGGCTATCACCTTGCCCGCCGCCTGGGCGTGCCCCACGTGTGGCATCTCCGGGAGTTTCAGGACCGCGACTTCTCCCTCCGTCCGTTCTGTGGCTGGCGCGAGTTGAAGCGGAAGATATACCGCGCCGATGCTGCCATTGCCATCACGGAGGCGGTCTACCGCCATTGGGGGCTCGACCGTGCCCGCCGGGCGGTGTGTCTGTGGGATGCCGTGCGCCCGGCGGCGGACGCGTGCAGCTGTCCCGACAAGGAGAAATACGTCGTCTTTTGCGCGGCCACGCTGTCGGACGCCAAGGGAGCCGACTTCGCCGTCGAGGCTTTCGCCCTGTCGGGGCTGGCCGCCGCGGGCTACGTCCTGCGGATGGTCGGGCGTTGCCCGCCGGGCTATGGGGACAGGCTGTCGCGCCTTGCCGCCGACCGTGGCGTGGCCTCGGCGGTGGAGCTCGTCGGCTTCTGCGACGATGTCCGCCCCCACCTCCTGCGTGCCACGGCGTTCCTGATGTGTTCGCACAACGAGGGCTTGGGGCGCGTCACGGTCGAAGCCCTGTTCTACGGCTGCCCCGTCGTGGCGCGCCGCTCCGGCGGCACGCCGGAGTTCATCCGCCACGGGCAGAACGGCTTCCTCTTCGACTCCGTGCAGGAGTGCGGCGCGTTGCTCCGCGACATGCCCCGGCAGGATTTCGCCCGGCTGGCCGCTGAGGCCAACCGCACGGCTGCCGGTTCTTTCTCGGAGGAAGCCTACGCCCTCCGGCTGCGCGAAATCTACGACAGCCTCTGACCGCCGTCGCGCGCCGTGCGGGGACGGCCGCCCGTGCGTGCGGGCCACACGTGGTTGAGGTAAGCGATTTTGTAGAGGGTGAAGATACAGACGGCTGGCCGCGCCCCCGCGAGATGGCGGCGTGCGGCGGGGGCAAGCAGCCGGTAACCCAGTTCGACGAGGGGTGCTGCGCCCATCCTGCGCAGCCTGGCCAGGTGGCGGCTCAGGCGCACGAGCGGGGCGAGCGTGGCGGCGTGCGCGGCGAGCGTGCGGAGGGCTTCCTCGGTCTTGCGGAGGAAGGTTTCGTTGTCTTCGAGGTCGCGGTTGAGCATGGGGTTGTCGATGTGGACGACGCGCGCCCCCTTCTCTGCCAGCAGGTGGCCGAACAGCACGTCCTCGTAGCCGTATCCCCGCAAGGTCTCGTCGAAACCGGTGGCGGCGAACGTGGCGCGGCGAATCATGAAGTTGAACGAGCGGAACGAGGCATAAGGCTGTGCGTTCCGCTTTTGCGTGCCGCCGCGCCGCTCGGCCTGCCGTTCGTAGCGGTAGCGCAGGCTGGTGGTCGGCGTTTCCGTCAGTTGCGCGTGGCTGATTCCGCCGCAAATCACGTCGCTTCCGTCCGTCATGGCGGCGACGTAGCGTTCGAGGAACTGCCCGTCGGGGGGCAGGCCGTCGCTGTCGAGGAAGAGCAGCCAGCCGCCCCGTGCCTCGCGTCCCAGCGCGTTGCGGATGGCCGCCCGGCCGGTGTTGCGGGACATGCGGACGAGGCGCACGGTCGCCCCGTCGGGCAGGCGGTCGAGCGACGCGGCGATGGCGGCATCCGTCGAGGCGTCGTCGCCGACGAGTATCTCGACCCGTCCCGGCCACGCCGCTGCCTGGCGCGTCAGCTCGTGGACGAGCCGGGTGCAGTCGTAGTTGAACGTGGGGATGAGTATGGACAGCATGATGCGCTCTCCCCCCGCGGCTTGGGCTGTTTCTTTCATTCTTGTCACGCCTGGCGGTGGCCGTTGCCGGTGTCCGCCCGTCTGGTGGCTTGTTCGTTCCTTCCGGATGCAAAGATAAGCTATTTCTTTCAGGAAACCCGCTCCGCCCGGCGGCCTCCGTCGGGCATGGCGGGGGAGGGTACACATTATAATATATATAATAGACGACGGAATGATGTAGGACAGGCACCGGGTGCGTTTTGCCCGGGCGAAAGAAGTCGCCGACTTGTTCCGCCGGGTCGCCGGATAGTCGTAACGGGTCGGCGACTCCTTGCCGCCGGTCGGGCGACCGGTGTTCCGGCTCGCCGATTTGTCGGAAAAATCATTAAAACGAAAAAGAAAAAGGCGGCGAGGCATGGCCTTTCAAAATAAAAGACTATATTTGCCTTGTTACCCCGTTTTGGCGGGGGAACGGAGAACCGCAAACTTATTTTCACTAAACAAAAACGTTATGCACATGAGGAAAGTTTTACTTAGCTTGCTGATGCTCGCGGGTGGAGCGACCGGTTGGGCGCAAACCATGAGCGACACACCGGTGGCTTCGGTCGACGACCTCGTCGACGGCTACTACGTCATCAAGGTGACGAAGTATGACCAGACAATGACCGGTTATGTCCACTACAATCCGGATGCGTCGGGCAGTCGCCTGTATCGCGTCACCGACACGTACGGCGATGGCAGCACGCCGGGCACCGACTACATCTGGAAACTGGAAAACGGCACGGGCGATAACGAGGGTACGTTCACGCTCCAAAACGTGGAATACGGCGTTTACTTCGTTGCCGACGAGAGCCGTAACAACAACTTCACAGGCACGGAGACGGCCAACCTCAAAATCGTGGTGATGGAGGACGGCAACGACCTGGGAATACTGGCGGGCTGGTACATGACCATGACCAACTACCAGCACAACAGCGACGATACCTACCTCTGCACCAACAATCCGGCCGACGGCTACGGCGAGAACCTGAGTTGGTGGAACACGATAGGAAACAGTGCCGACATGTTGTTGGAGTTCTATCCCGTCGAGGGCGACATCCAGCTCGTCACGGTGAACTTCGTATGCAACTTCTTCGACGGTTCGAGCGACGTGACGTTGGAGGCTGCCGGCCTGTCCGACCTGATTCCTTCCAGCGCGGCGGAGGGCACGGTGTCCAGCGGTGCCCTGGTGGGCGGTTCGCTGACTTACCCGTCGTTTGACTACATGACCGTTCGCTCCGCCACTATCGGCGGGACGGCAATCACGGACGACTACGTTGTCAGTGCGGAGGACCTGGATGCCAACGGCGAGCTCACCGTCACGGTGAACTACACGTCCGCCCCGCTGATTACCTTCACCTGCGAGATTAACGCAACTCTTGTAAACGAGGACCCCACTTGGTACATCTGGGATGAGACGGGCGATATCACCAAGACGGCGACCTCGCGTATCGCAGTGGGTGAGACCATCACGGCTCCCACGTTCGACAACTT
>CAZYHW010000074.1:0-9528 GCA_964647405.1 uncultured Prevotellamassilia sp. | reverse complement strand
GAGCTGCAAGGGGCAGCAGGGCGTACAGGAGCAGCAAGCACGTAAGTGTTATTTTCCTTGCCCTATTCAATTTATCCGGGTGTTTTGAGGTTTCCCGGTTTGTAAGGGTACAGAAACAGCACAGGAAGTGCTTCACGGCACTTCCGCGTAACTTACTTATATACAGATTATTCCGTGAAGAGGAAGAGGGGGGGGGTAGATGCGTGATAAACCTTTGAAATATACAGGTTATCTGTCTTGATAATGCTTGACATTATAGAAGAAAGGCACGGGAAAAAGCGCACAAGAAAGTCTCCCACTCCGGACAGGCGGGAAAACATGCTTCTTGTATGTGATTCAGTTCCCATTGTCAATCTTCCTGTATCTGTTTAACAGTATTTGGGTTGGCTTATTGCTCGTTTCCGCCAAAGGTATAAAAAACTTATAAAACCAAGGAGAGAACGGGAAAGGGATTCATTGAATTCATCGAATAATTAACAGAAGAGGCCGAAAAGTGGCAAGGTTTTTCAGACAGTCCGGCTCTAATCCCTGTCTATATAATGTGTAAAGCAGGGATATTCAGTAAATGTTCCGACGAAGCGGGAAGTTGAAACAGGCAGCCGCGGGGAAAAGACGGGAGAGCAAGAAGATGCGGCCGTAAGACAAAGAGAAAGGCTTGGAAACCCTATACAAGGAATTTCCAAGCCTTTTGAAAACAATAGATGTTGCGACGGCAATTATGCCTCGGCAGGTGCGTCTGCGGCGGCTTCTGCGGGAGCATCTGCTCCGGCGGCCTCGGCAGCTGCGGCGGCTTCCGCTTCGGCCTGGGCGGCTGCGGCAGCGGCTTTCTTCTCTGCCACTTTCTCTGCTATCTTGGCATTGACGGCCTTCTCGGCTTCCAGACGGGCAAGGTTGGCGGCCTTCTTGGCCTCTTCCTGCTTGGCTACGACAGCCTCGGCCTTCTTGGCTTTCTCTGCCTTCCATGCTTCAAACTTGGCCTGAGCCGTGGCTTCGTCAAAAGCTCCCTTTTTCACGCCTCCCTTGAGGTGTTTCATCAACAGGACACCCTCGTGCGACAGGATGCTACGCACCGTGTCCGTAGGCTCTGCGCCTACTTCGAGCCAGTAGAGGGCACGTTCGAAATTCAAATCTACGGTGGCAGGATCGGTGTTGGGGTTATACGTACCCAACTTCTCGATGAATTTACCATCACGTGGTGCTCTCGAATCAGCGGTTACGATGCTGTAAAAGGCGTAGCCCTTACGTCCGTGCCGCTGCAATCTCATTTTTGTTGCCATTTAGAACTTTGTTTTGGTTGATAGGTTTGGATTTCACCCGCCATCTCGTGGCGGCGGCGCAAAGTTAGCTCTTTCTATCGACACGGGCAAACCTGCCCACCGTTTATTTGTTGAGCCGCCAGGTAGCTCCGGTCTTCGTGTCCTTCACTTCGAAACCGAGGGCGGCCAGTTCGTTGCGTATCTTGTCGCTCGTCGCCCAGTCCTTGCGCTCTTTCGATGCCTGCCTCACGCTGAGCAGCAGGTCCACCGCTTTGCCGAAAGCCTCTTCGCGGGCGGCATCCGCTTCGCCCTCGGTGCGCAGTCCGAGCAAATCGTTGGCGAACGTGTGGAACACCTCACGAAGTGCGGTGAGCGCGGCGGGCGTGATGGCGGCCTGCCCGTCGGCCAGGCGGTTGACCGTGCGGCAAGCGTCGAAGAGGTGGCTGATGACGACGGGTGAGTTGAAGTCGTCATCCATGGCGGCGTAACACTTCTGCCTCAGGCTTTCCACCCATTCGGTGGTGACATCGCCGTCTTCGCGGGCGACGATGGAGTCGAGCTGTGCCATGCCCTCCGTCAGGCGTTCGAGGCCGCGGCGGCTCGCCTGCAACGCCTCGTTGGAGAAGTCGACCGTCGAGCGGTAGTGGGCTTGCAGGATGAAGAAGCGGATGGTCATCGGCGAATATGCCTCGGCGAGCAGTTCATGGCTACCGGTGAAGAACTCTTCGAGCGTGATGAAGTTGTTGAGGCTTTTGCCCATCTTCTTGCCGTTGATGGTGATCATGTTGTTGTGCATCCAGTATTTCACCATCTCGTCGCCCTGCGAGGCCACGGCCTGTGCTATCTCGCACTCATGGTGGGGGAATATGAGGTCCAGCCCTCCGCCATGTATGTCGAAATGCGCGCCGAGGTATTTCCGCCCCATGGCGGTGCACTCGCAGTGCCAGCCGGGGAAGCCTTCGCCCCAGGGGCTCGGCCAGTGCATGATGTGTTCCGGTTGGGCGTGCTTCCAGAGGGCGAAGTCCACCTGCTGACGCTTCTCGCCCACGCCGTCGAGGCTGCGCGAGTTGTTGACCACATCTTCAAGGTTGCGCCCGGAGAGGACACCGTAGCCGTGGTCGCGGTCATACTTGTTCACGTCGAAGTAGACGCTGCCGTGGCTTTCGTAGGCATATCCGTTGTCCAGTATCTGCTGGACCAGTTGTTCCTGTTCGATGATGTGCCCCGTGGCGTGCGGCTCGATGCTTGGCGGCAACACGTTGAGCATCTCCATGGCCTGGTGGTAGCGGTTGGTGTAGTACTGCGCCACCTCCATCGGTTCGAGCTGCTCCAACTTGGCTTTCTTGGCTATCTTGTCCTCGCCGTCGTCGGCATCGTGTTCGAGATGGCCTACATCGGTGATGTTCCGCACATAGCGTACCTTGTAGCCCAGGTGGCGGAGGTAGCGGAATACGAGGTCGAACGTGATGGCCGGCCGGGCGTGACCCAAGTGGGGGTCGCCATAGACCGTCGGGCCGCAGACGTACATGCCGACATGCCCCGGATTGACCGGAACGAAAGCCTCCTTGCGGCGCGAACGGGTATTGTAAATTTGCAATTGGTGTTCCATAACGACATTTAAGGGATAAGCGGACGGGGATGCTCCCGTCCGACTGCAAAGATACGATTATTTGCCGGATTTCGCCACGACGGGAGGAATAGCCGTCCCGAAGTCGCGCGCACACACGCCGACACCCCACCGAAATGACGGCTATGTGGCGGGAACGAGTACGCCGACAGGCGAAACGGAAAGGCTGACAGACGCAACGGGTCGGCGACTTGTTGTAAACAAGAAAGCAGGCGGGAAAGACGGAGTATGCAGAGCCGGACACGGCTCCTCACACGGAAACGAAGTTGCCCCCGCACGGACGTGGAGGGCAGGCATTATATATTATGAAAAAGGGAGGAACAGTAGACGGGAAGCCATGTCACGCCCCCATTCCACCGGAGGACAGCAACAAAAAGAGCTGCCCTGAATCGGGGCAGCTCCCTGTATGTACGCTTGCGGCGAGGCGGTTATTCCTCTTCCTCGGCCTCAATTTCATGCACGACGGTGCGCTTGCGGATAGCCCCGGTGGCCAGTCCCGCACCGCGGAAGAGTTCGTCCTTCCGGTCGATGGTGGCCTTGCGGAAGCGTCCGCTCACTTTCGCCAGCTTCTTTCCGTCTTTCGTGAGGGCTTCCTCGTCCGTTATCCAGTTCTCTGCCGTGAACGAACTGGTTCGTTCGGTGGCCTCCTCGTCATACAGATAATGCAGGCGGCGCATCTCGACACTGAACTTCCCGTCGGAGACATTGAATATCAGTTCGTAAAAGAAGCGGGTGTTGTGCGCTACCCATGCCGTCCGACGGAAATAGAGCCTTTCGTTCATCCGCAAAGCCAGAAGCCCCTCGGCGGGATTGTCCTCGACGATGCGCGACTGCTCGTCGACATCCTCGTCGGCCAGGATGCTGTCGGCGTAGGCGCGCAAGTCGGCATAGATTTCCGCCTTCGTGCGCCCCGAAACCTTATACGTCTTTTCAAAAATCACGATACCGTCTTTCACAGGCACAGCGCCTGCCAGGTATTTCTCGTCGTCGTCCCCGTCACGACCTTGGACTGCTACCGTGAACGTCAACAGTCCGAACATCATCACCAGTGCTTTTTTCCACATAACAATTAAAGTATTGACAAATAACCGCGGCAAAGGTAGAAAAAATAAAAGGGAACTGCTGAAATACGGATAGTTTAACGTTATGAACGGCTTCCCCGGGGGTGCCGGCCCTCGCCGCCGGGCGCGTCAGAGGGTCACCTCCAAGCCGTCGTAGGCCAGGTGGACACCGGGCGGCAGGTGCTGCTCCACGTCGCGGTGCAGGCCGATGCCGTGCGACATGTGCGTGAAGTATGTCACCTTGGGCGACAGGCGTTTCACCAGCTCCAACGCCTCGCCGAGCGACTGGTGTGTCGGATGTGGCTCGATGCGTAAGGCATTCACCACCAGGCAGTCCAAATTTTCCAGCCAGTGCAGGCTTTCGTCCGGGATGGCTGTCATGTCCGTCACGTAGGCCATGCGGCCGATGCGGTAGCCCAGTATGGGAAGCCGGCCGTGCATCACGCGGATGGGTGTCACCTCCTCCCCGTCCACGTCGACCGGGCAGGACGGCGCGATGCGGAACAGGTTGATGCGGGGCGCGCCGGGATAATGGTGGGCGGCGAAGCAGTAGGACATGCGGGCTTCGAGGCTGTCGGCGCAGTGCGCCTCGGCATACACGTCCACCGACCCGAACACGCAGAAAGGCCGCAGGTCGTCCAGTCCGCCCACGTGGTCGTAGTGGATGTGGGTGATGAACACCGCGTCGAGCTTCCTGAAATCGGAAGTCAGCATCTGCGCCCTGAAATCGGGGCCGCAGTCAATCAGGATTCGCCGACCGGAATCCGTGTCGACGAGCACGGAACAGCGCAGCCGCCGGTCGCGCGGGTCGGTGGAGCGGCAGACCTCGCACGTGCAGCCCACCTGCGGAACTCCCGTGCTTGTACCGGTGCCTAAAAACTTCAACTTCATACGAAAATAACCTCCGGATGCAACTCGATGCCGAAGCGGGCGCGCACGTCGGCCGCGACGGCCTCGCTGAGGGCGACAATCTCACTTCCCGTGGCACCGCCAAGATTCACCAACACCAAGGCCTGCTTGTCATAAACAGCAGCCCGGCCAAGGGAACGCCCTTTCCATCCGCATTGCTCTATCATCCACCCGGCCGGGACTTTGACCTCACTGCCCATGTCGTAATGCGGGATGTCGGGATAGCGGGTCTGCAATTCCTCGAAGCGTTCCCGGCTGATTACGGGGTTCATGAAGAACGAGCCGGCACTGCCGAGCCGGGCGGGTTCGGGCAACTTGCGCCGACGGATGCCGATGACGAGCCGGCGCAATCCCTCGGCCGTCAAACCGGCGGGGTCGAGGCCGGACGCATCGAGCTCACGCTGCAACGCGCCATACGACAAGTTGGGAACGAAACGGCGGGACAGGCGATAGGTTACGTGAGTGATGACATAACGTCCGGCATCTTCTTTCTTGAAACGGCTCGAACGATAGGCATAACGGCATTCGGCGACATCGAAACGCACGGGAGCCAACGCCCGGAGGTCGAAAGCCTCGACGCTCTCGATAAAGTCTTTTGCCTCCACGCCGTAAGCTCCGATGTTCTGCACGGCACTGGCACCGACTTCGCCGGGAATGAGCGAGAGGTTCTCCAATCCATACAACCCCTCGCCGACGCACCATGCCACGAAGTCGTCCCAGTCTTCGCCCGCCCCGACCCTCACGGACACAGACCCGTCGCCCGCCGGGCTGACTTGCCGCATCTTGATGCCGGAGTGCAGGACGGTGCCGTCGAAATCCCTTGTGAAAAGGAGGTTGCTCCCCCCACCGATGTGCAAAAGCCGGGCAGAAGTATCAGACCGTCCGTCCGAAAGGAACTGCCTCAGTTCCTCCACGGACGCATACTCCACAAAACGCGCGCAGCGCACGTCCAGTCCGAACGTGTTCCGATGCCGCAATGAGTAGTCGTCGACAACTAACATGTAAGTCCTTTCCTTTAATTTTCAAACGACACGAGAATCCACGTATCCGCCGACCGCTTGAACGTAAGATAGCTGAACATACTGCTGGACAAGCTGTTGATAGCCATGATGCGGTAGTCGCTGTCCGTATATGACTGTCCATAATCTATGTTTGTTATCACGTCGGTCGGCAGGTCGGGATGGAAAACGAACCATTGGTCGACATCGACCACGCCGCTTATCTCCTCAAAACTGTCGTTGTCGTAGGTCTTGAACTCGACGGGCTCCCTGATGTGTTCGCGCTGGAAGACGGAATCACAGGCAAAGCACTGGTAAAAACTGATAAAGTCAGCGTTCACGTTCTCCGCCACGGGCACGATGCGGAAAGCCGTCAGGAACCATCCCTCGGGCAACCGGTCGAATATGTATTCACTTACCTGGCTTTTTTCCAGTTCAATCCATTCCACCACCACGTGTGACAGGTCTGTCGAATCGGCCATCTTCGCGTCTTTCGCCCGGGCATAAATCACGGTGTAGGATTCCTGTTGTGAATATATCCGGTCGAAACGCCACTGTGCGGCTGTCAGACTGTCCTCCCGTCCGTCCGCCGCATAGGGAAGGGGAAACCGGATGCGCGAATATTGGAACTTGCGGTTTGTCATAAAGCCATAGATGAAATCGTCGAAGAGCTCGTCCACACTTGTCGGCGGGTCGACCTCCTCGATGACGGATTCCACCGTGTCGACAGGCAAAATGAACGTATCGACAGGCACGGAGGACGTGTCGGCAGGCGTTTCCGGAACGGGAAGAGGCACAGTTTCCTTCTTCTTGGTACATGCGCACCACAGCCACAGCACGAGGAAACCAAGCAACAGCCTTTTCATCATTCTGTCCGTATAGTCCGGACAAAAGTACGGCTTTTCCCGATATGGCGGCAAACGGTTGCTAATAATTCTTTATCTTTGCCGCCAAATACAAGCATACAGAGAAGGAAAGCCATGATAGAGAAAATAGAAAGACTGCTTGACGAAATAAAATCCCTCAGCGCGACGGATGAAAAGGAAATAGAGGCGCTCCGCATCAAATACCTGAGCAAAAAAGGCATCATAAACGACCTCATGGCGGATTTCCGTTCCGTGCCGCCCGAAAGCAAGCGGGAAATCGGCATGAAGCTGAACGAACTGAAAAACGCCGCGCTTGAAAAAATCAATTCCCTGCGCCAAGAGATGGCCAGCCATGACGACAGCGCGGGCGACGTAGACCTGAGCCGTACTCCCTACCCCGTCAAACTTGGAACGCGCCACCCGCTTTCGCTCGTCAAGCAGGAAATCATCGACATCTTCTCCCGCTTGGGCTTCACCATGGCCGACGGCCCCGAGATAGAGGACGACTGGCACGTGTTCTCCTCCATGAATTTCCCCGCCGACCATCCGGCACGCGACATGCAGGACACATTTTTCATCGAACAGCATCCCGATATCATCCTCCGCACGCACACCAGTTCTGTCCAGAGCCGCGTGATGGAATGCAGCCAACCCCCAATCCGCGTGATATGCCCGGGGCGCGTCTACCGCAACGAGGCCATCAGCGCGAGGGCTCACTGCTTCTTCCATCAGGTCGAGGGACTTTACGTGGACAGCGACGTGTCGTTCACCGACCTGAAACAGGTGCTCCTGCTCTTCGCCCAGGAGATGTTCGGCAACGACACGAAAATCCGGCTGCGTCCCTCCTACTTCCCCTTCACCGAGCCGTCGGCCGAGATGGACATCAGCTGCGACATCTGCGGCGGCAAGGGCTGCTCGTTCTGCAAGGGGACGGGATGGGTCGAGATTCTGGGCTGCGGGATGGTCGACCCCGCCGTCCTCGACGCCAACGGCATCGACAGCACGCGCTACAAGGGCTATGCCTTCGGCATGGGCGTGGAACGCATCGCCAACCTCAAATATAAGATCAAGGACCTCCGGCTCTTCTCGGAGAACGACACACGATTCCTCGAAGAATTCGTCGCGGCGCACTAAGCTCCCGTCCGCGCGCCGCCTCCCCCTGCTTCCCCGACACGGCCGACCCGGGCTCCCGCGACGGCGGCAGTCCGGCGGGCGGGCACGGCCGGGACGACAAGTCCGCACATCATTGTCCTCACAATGAAAGACAAGCTATTCACTCCGGGTTACCGCTGCATGCTGGCAGCCAATTTCCTGTTGTACTTCGGCTTCTGGCTTTTGGTTCCCGTCCTCCCGTTCTACCTGAAAGAGAACCACGGCTGCGAAGAAAGCATCATCGGCATTGTCCTCAGCTGCTACACAGTCTCGGCCCTGCTGGTGCGCCCTTTCTCCGGCTACCTGCTCGACACGTTCGCGCGCAAGCCGCTTTATCTGGTGGCCTACTTTGCCTTTACATCCATCTTCGCCGGCTACATCATCGGCGGGACGCTCACGTTCTTCATCTTGCTGCGCATTGCCCACGGCTTGGCTTTCGGGACAGTCACGGTCGGGGGCAACACGGTCGTCGTCGACATCATGCCTGCCACGCGGCGCGGCGAGGGACTGGGATATTACGGGCTGGCCAACAACACGGCCATGAGCATCGGTCCCATGGTCGGGCTGTTCCTCCACGACTATTTCCCGTTCGAGTGGATATTCACCTTTGCCCTCCTCTCCTGCCTCGTGGGCTGCATCATAGCCTCAACGGTGCGCGTACCCTCCCGCCCGAGGGAGAAGCGCCCGCCGGTGTCACTCGACCGCTTCATCCTGTTGAAGGGCATCCCCGCCAGCCTGTCCCTGTTGCTCCTTTCCATCCCCTACGGGGCGACGACGAACTTCGTGGCCATGTATGCCAAGGACATCGGACTTGACATCGCTCCGGGCTTCTTCTTCACCGTGCTGGCGGTGGGCATGGGCGTGTCGCGCATCTTTGCCGGCAAGTTCGTCGACCGCGGTTATGTGACCGAGTGCATCCACTACGGTTTCTATCTCGTCTGGGCTGCATTTTTCCTCCTGGCGGCCTGCTCCCTCATCATCGGCGTGAGCAAGCCGCTCTGTACGGCATGTTTCCTCGCCGTGCCCTTTATGCAGGGATTGGGCTTCGGTACGATGTTCCCGGCCTACAACTCGCTCTACATCAACCTTGCCCCCAACAACCAACGCGCCACGGCCACGAGCACCTACCTGACCGCGTGGGACGTGGGCATCGGGATTGGCATCTTCTCGGCCGGCTTCATTGCCGAATACTACTCTTTCTCCCTCGTCTACGCCATCGGCGGCATCCTGAGCATCATTTCGATGATTTTCTTCTCTCTGGTCGTCACCCCGCACTACAAGAAGAACCGCCTCCGCGTCTCTTCCAACGACCACGCATGGAGTCAGCCGGTTCACGCCAAGACGTGAAGATAGAATCGTTTGAGAACCAAGACCACCACATCACCAAATTCGAGATGGAAAGTCCTGCCTTGAACGAAAGCTCCCGCCTCATGGGGAACCGCACTGCCTCCGCCTGCATGGTTCATGGCCTACTGCTTGGCTCACAAAGCCAGCACAGGCAACAAGAACGTCATCGTACACTGACAGAGACTGTATTGGAGAAGAGATGAAAGACGTCATTTATATTTTCCTGGCCGGAGGCATGGGAAGCGTACTGCGCTACGCCGTACAACTCCTGATGCACGAACGCATCCATCCCTACCACTTCCCGTGGGCCAC